>JBOGWU010000118.1:0-18909 GCA_050693935.1 Actinomycetota bacterium
CGATCGGGAACATGGTCAGCAGCATGCGGGGGATGCTCAAGTAGATAGTGCTGGTCATGAGCGCTGCGAGCAGCGTTCCCATGAACGCCGCGTACCCCCACTCCCGTCTGATCAGGGCCCAACCAACTGCGGCCAATCCGGCCATCGCGGCGACGATCTCGACTCGCCACCCGATGACGAAGTTCGTCAGCGATCCCTCACTCGCGGCCGACCTCGTGGCGTTCCAGGTATTGCTCAGCGCCTCGACCGGACTCGAGAGCTCACGGCCCCAGCCCAGACGTTGGTCGGTGAAGAAATAGAGGGGATCTCCCTTGATCTGCGCGAGGTAGACCCCAAACGCCAGAAGCGGCAGCAGCGCGATGGCGCCGCCTCCCAGCGCGCGCATTAGCGAGGCGCGCCTGAAGTCCCGTCGTCGCAGGAATTCGAAAAGCAAACCCACCAACAGAAAACCTCCGGCGGCGCGCGCACCCAGCGCGACGGCCGCAAACGCTCCCGCCGCGAGCCATCGCCCTCGCCGCGCGTGGTGAAAGGCCGGAATGGCACCGGCGAGGAACAAGGCCTCGCTGTAGGGGGCCACCAAGAACACCGCGGTGGGGAAAAACAGCAGGTAGAGCGCCGCGCGGCGCCCCGCGTCGCCGCCCAGCTCATCCTCAGCGAGACGATAGAGGTAGGCGACCGCGACCACGCTGGCGGCCGCCGCAATCATCAAACCGGCGAGTGCCGGTGCGATTCCGATCGAGCTAAGGGCGCGAACGAGCAATGGGAACAAGGGGAAGAACGCGGTCGCATGGGGATCGGATCGGAGGTCGGTGTAGCCGAATTCGGCGACCTGCAAGAAATGGGCGGCGTCCCAGCGGGTCCACATCTCGAGGACGCCGACGGTCGACGAGCCCTCGGTCGACGCCAGAAACGAGACCGCAAGATACGCGACCACGAAGTAGACGATCCTCGAGAGGGCGACCAGCACCACGGCCTGGATCCAGGGGCTTCGACGATCTCCGAGCTTTGGGCCCCTCTCAGGCTGGAACGGGTAACTGCGCCCGGACCGCGAGTCGGCGACCCCCACTTTCGGCCGTACGTCTAGCTCGCGGACCAGCGAACCATGAGCCGGCGCGCGGCACGCGCCTCGTCGGGCCGTCGAACGGGAGTCGTGACGGGCGCCTCGTGCAGCAGCTCGGGGTTCTCGGCGGCTTCGGTCGCGATCCGGTTTAGCGCGTCCGCAAGCCCATCGATGGTCTCCTTGGACTCCGTCTCGGTGGGCTCGACCATCAGGGCCTCCTCGACGACCAGCGGGAAGTACACCGTCGGGGGGTGATAGCCGAGATCGATTAGACGCTTGGCGACGTCCATGGCGCGCACTCCGTGTTGCTTCAGCGGTTTGGCGGTCGCGACAAACTCATGCATGCACGTGCCCTCGTATTTGGTGGGAAACGACTCGGATACGAGCTCGCGCAGATAGTTGGCGTTGAGCACGGCTCGCTCCGCAACCCGGCGGAGACCCTCGGGGCCCAGCGAGCGGAGATACGCGTAAGCGCGGACGTTGATACCGAAGTTGCCGTGGAAGCTGTGGATGCGGCCAATGGAGTCGGGGCGATCGTGATCCCAGCGCCAGGTCTCAACTCCTTCGTCGAACGTGAGGACGGGGGCCGGCAGGAATCGAGCCAGACGCTCGGTCACCGCCAGCGGGCCCGATCCCGGACCCCCGCCACCGTGAGGCGTCGCGAAGGTCTTGTGCAGATTCAGATGAACGATGTCGAAACCCATGTCGCCGGGGCGAACGATCCCGACGATCGAGTTGAAGTTAGCTCCGTCGTAGTAAAGGAGTCCTCCAATCGAGTGCACCGCTGCGGCGATTCGCTCGATGTCGCGCTCGAACAACCCGAGAGTGTTGGGGTTCGTCAGCATCAGCCCCGCGACCTCTTCGTCGAGCACGTCGAGCAGCGCGTCGACGTCAACGAGACCGCGCTCGTCGCTGCGAACCTCGACGGCCTGATAGCCGGCCAGCGACACGCTCGCCGGATTGGTGCCGTGGGCTGAGTCGGGTATCACCACGCGCTTGCGCGCGTCGCCGTTGGCCTCGTGAAAGGCGCGCATGATGAGCAGGCCGGTGAGCTCTCCTTGCGCCCCGGCCGCCGGCTGCAGAGTGATGGCGCTCATGCCGGTGGCCTCGCAGAGCGCTTCCTGGAGCGTTCCGAGCAACTCGAGCGCTCCCTGCACCAGCGAGTCGTCCGCCATCGGATGGAGTGAGGCGAAGCCCGGGAGTGCGGCGGCCTCCTCCGCGACTTTCGGGTTGTACTTCATCGAGCACGAGCCCAAGGGGTACGCACCGACATCAATCGCCCAGTTGCGCTGGCTCAGGCGCGTGTAGTGACGCACGAGGTCCCGTTCGCTGACCTCCGGAAGCACCGGGGCATGGGCTCTACGGAACCGCTTCGGTATCAACTCGTCGAGCTCGGGGGCATCGACCTTTACGTCGGGCAGCGACCACGCTCTCCTTGCCGGACGCGACAGCTCGAAGATCAGCGGGAACGCATCGTCGTCCGTGGTCCTGGTCCCTGCGGAGCGCTCCAAGGATCCCTGGCTCATCCGGCGAGCTCCTTTTCTATGGCCTCCGCGAGGCCGGTGATGTCCTGCTCCGAACGGCGCTCGGTGACGGCAATCAGCAGCGAGTCGGCGAGCTCCGGATACCAGCGGCCGAGACCGGGGCCCACCAGATAGCCCCGCCCGGCGAGGGCCCGCGCCAGGGCGGCTCCCTCGGTGGGAGTCCTGAGGACGAACTCTTTGAAGTGAGGGCCCGCGAACGCGACCTCGCAACCCGGAATCTCAGACAGGCGCCGCGCCGCGAAGGCGCTGCGCCTCACGCAGATCTCTCCGAGCCGCGCGAGGCCCTCGGGTCCGAGCCAGCCGAGATACACCGCGGCGAAGATCGCCATGAGCGTTTGGTTGGTGCAGACGTTTGACGTCGCCTTCGCGCGACGAATGTGCTGCTCGCGCGCCTGCAGGGTCAGCACGTAGGCGCGCCGACCGTCGGCGTCGAGGGTCTCGCCGGCGATCCGACCGGGGACCTGGCGGACGAATTCCAGCTTCGTTGCGAAGAGCCCCACATAAGGACCTCCGTACGACATCGGGTTGCCCAGGCCCTGTCCCTCGCCCACCGCAACATCGGCGCCGAGGTCCCCCGGCGATGCGAGCACGCCCATGGCCGTCGGATCGGTCACCGCGACACAGAGGGCGCCGGCGGAGTGGCCCACCTCCGAGGCGGCGCCCAGATCCTCGATCCGACCGAAGAAGTTGGGGTACGCGCACACCACCGCGGCCGCGTCGGCGGCATCGACCCGAGACCAGTCGACCACTCCATCGTCCCCGGCTCCGGCCACCTCGACCGCCAGGTCTAAACCTGAAGTGTAGGTTTTGAGGACCGCGAGGTAGCTCGGGTGGACGGTCCCCCCCACCAGCACCTTCGCCCGCCTCGTCACCCGCATAGACAGGGTGACCGCCTCGACCAGGGCATTGGCCCCGTCGT
This sequence comes from Actinomycetota bacterium, assembly GCA_050693935.1. Taxonomy (GTDB): domain Bacteria; phylum Actinomycetota; class CADDZG01; order CADDZG01; family WHSQ01; genus WHSV01. Next base: position 3,524 of record JBOGWU010000118.1, read on the forward strand.
AGAGGGAGGCGTTGGCGACCTCCATCCCGAAGAGCTCGCACACCAGCGTCTGGAACTCGTAGACGGCCTGCAACACTCCCTGGCTCAGCTCCGGCTGATAGGGGGTGTAGGAGGTGGCGAACTCGGCCCGCCCCGCCAGGGCCTTGACCACCGGAGGTAGATGGTGGTCGTAGCTCCCTCCGCCCGCGAAGCACACCAGCGCGCCGGCGCCGCTAGACCGGCGCGCCAGACGCCCGACGTGATCGAGCAGCTCGACCTCGTCCAGCGCGACCGGCACCTCGAGGGCGCGATCGAGGCGCAGCGTTTCGGCTATCGGCTCGAACAGATCCTCGATTCGCTCGAGCCCGATGGTTTCGAGCATGGCGCGGTCGTCGTCGCGGGTGTGCGGAGCGAAGTCCAAGTTCGGGCCCCCAGTAAATTTGTCGACTTATCTACGTATCGATCAATTGCCTGCTGATTGGATCCGGTTACGCCTTCTTGATGAACGGCGGCTTCACGATATCTCCCTCGATCCGCCGCCCGCGCGCTTCGATCTCGACTGCGGAGCCGACCTCGGGTTCGAGCTCACGCGGCCCCAGAGCCAGCGCGATCCCGGTCGCCAGCGTCGGTGAGAAATTCCCGCTGGTAAGCCTGCCGAGCTCGGTGTCGCCGGCGAACACGGGATAGCCCTGACGCGGCACTCCCCTGCCCCGGCACACGACCCCAAACAGCCTGCGAGCCGGGCCCGCCTCCTTGACCCGTTCGAGGGCGGCGCGCCCCCGAAAGTCGGCGTCCCATTTCACGGCCCACCCGAGCCCCGCCTCGAGCGGGTTGATGACTCTGGTGAGCTCGTGCCCATAGAGCGCGTAGCCCATCTCGAGCCGAAGCGTGTCCCTTGCTCCCAGCCCGACGGGCTCGGCTCCATGCTCCAGCAGCGCATCGAAAGCCCACCGAGCGGTCGCGGCCGGAGCGTAGAGCTCGAAGCCCCTCTCGCCCGTGTAGCCGGTGCGGGCCACCAACCCCTCTTCGCCACCTACGTCGAGTGGAACGAAGCGATGGAGCTTCAAGTCGCTCGCTCCGCCATCGGGAAAGGCATCGCCGAATACCTCGAAAGACCGCGGCCCCTGCACGGCCAGAATCGCCCAGCGGTCCCATTCGTCGACGGGCTCGGCTCCCGAGGCCCCGATCATCTCCGCGACCGCGGCGACGTTGGCCGCGTTCGGCACCGCCAGCCACTCGTGCTCCGCGATCCGGTAGACGAATATGTCGTCGACCGCGCCGCCCTCGTCCGTCAGTACCAGCGCGTAGGTGGCCGCGCCGGGCTCAAGGGCTTCGATGTTCGCGGTGACCGCGTGCTGCAGCGCGGCGGTGCCCTCGGGACCCTTGACTCTCAGCTTGCCAAGATGGCTTACGTCGAAGACGCCCACCGCGTTGCGCACGGCGTTGTGCTCGGAGACCACGCCGGAGTACTGCAGCGGCATGTCCCAGCCGCCGAATTCGACGAGGCGCGCCCCGAGCCGCCGGTGCGCATCGAGCAGCGGCGTCTGGCGTTTGTCGGCCAAACCTCAGCCCGCCAGCTTGGAACCGAACGCCTTGCGCTCGGCGGAGAGATTCAGATCTGCGGGCGGGCGATCCAGGGTCTCCAGCGAGGAACCCTGCGACGGCTCCTCGAGCCCGTACTTGATCAGCAGGTTGAGGTAATCGCGTTGATAGAGGATCCGGCAATTCACGTCCGGGTACAGGGAGGTGAGGCGCCTCACCTTGCGGTTCTTCTTCGTGACCAGCTTCTGGTTGAGCGTGGTGATCTCGATATAGAGATCGAACTCCGGCAGGTAGAAGTCTGGCGAGAAACGTTGCGTTGGGTTGCCTCGTCGGTCCCACTCGATATCGAACGTGGTCGGCTCGTAACGCCACTCGATCAGATAGAAGTCGAGGAGCATTGCGAATTGCCGCTCGCTGTTGTGCGCGAACTTGACTCGCTGGTGAGGAAGTAACGAGGAAGGGTCGGGATCAACAAGCGCCCGGTCCTCTGGGATGGTTAGCCCTCCTTGGCTCGCAGCTGCCTTTCTGTTGCAGGAGAACCGTATTCGACTTCCCCGGCGGCGGGACGGAGTTCCCTCAAAGTCCCATCGAGCTGTTCCTTCACCTTCTCGACCGACACGAGCGCCCCGAGCACACCTTGCCCGGAACGCAAGAGGTCGAGAACCTCCGCGTCGCTAGTACATGCGTAGACGCGATTCCCATCAGTGGCGATGGTTACCTTGGACCAGTCGCCCTCGATGTTGTCGCGTACGTAGTCGATCGACTGACGCACCTTCTGAAGGCTGGCGCCCGCGTCGATGAGCTCCTTGATGACCTTCAGCTGGAGGAGATCGTTGAACGAATAGATGCGCTGCGTGCCCGAACCCTCGGCAGACTTGATGGACGGAGACACCAGCCCGGTGCGCGTCCAATAGTCGAGTTGCCGGTAGGTAATATCCACGATCTTGGTGGCCTGCGGGCCCCCGTACCCCATCTCCTGCATGCTGGCCTCCGGTTCTTTGAGCGCGCCGACACTAACGACAAGTAAGTAGTTACGTGTGTGGAACCGTACGCCCCGCCGCGCGCCGTGTCAACGACAACCATCATTCTCTCCTCAATGGTTGCGTCGATGTTTCAATCTCAGGACGCGCGTTAGGCGAGGAGAGCGGGGAGACCGGCGGTGCCACGGTCCCGTCTAGGTGTCGCTGGCGAAGTCCTCGGGGGTGACCTGGTCGAGGAACTCGCGAAACTTCTCGACCTCGGTTTCTTCGTCGTCTCGCAGCTCGATGCCGGCTTGTTCGAGGACCTCCTCGGAGGCGAATATCGGCGCGTTGATCCTCACCGCAAGCGCAATGGCGTCGCTGGGGCGCGACGACACCTCGGACACCTTGCTGTTCACCGTCATCCTGATGGCCGCGTAGAACGTCTGCTCCACGAGATCGTTGATCACGACCCGCTCGACGTCGGTGTTCGTCTGACTCAGGATGTCCCGCATGAGGTCGTGGGTCATGGGCCGCGGCGTCTGGATGCCCTGCAGCGCGAACGCGATAGCGGTCGCCTCTACCGCCCCGATCCAGATGGGCAGGTAGCGCTCGCCGTCGACCTCCTTGAGCAGCACGATCGGCTGGTTCGACGGCAGCTCCACTCGAACTCCTACGAGCGATAGCTCGATCATGAGGTCGAACCTATCACCGTCATCATCCTTCCAATCCTGATCCCAGGGGCGATTGGGACCGCAGCGGGCCCTGCTCGTTTACCCGCCTCGCGCCAAACAGCTGAGCGATCAGCAAGCGCGGATCGTTGGCGAGCCGCGCCACATCGCGTACGGCGAGGATGTCCGGCGCGTTGCGATAGAAACCCTGGAAGTCGAGCCCGTAGCCGACCACGAAGACGTCGGGAATCTCGAACGCGCTGTACTCCAGGGCGACCGGGATGATGCGACGCGCCGTCTTGTCCAGCAGAGTCACGGCCCTGAGGGAAGTCGGTTGGCGCTGCTGCAAGGTCTTACGCAGGTAGTTGAGCGTAAGACCGGTATCGACGATGTCCTCGACGATCACCACGTGACGATCGCGCACGTCCTCGTCCAGATCCTTCACGATGCGTACGACCCCTGAATGCGAGTAAGAAGAGATCGACATGAAGTCGACGACGACGTGGATGTGCATCGCCCGCATGAGATCGGCCATGAACAGGGTCGAGCCCTTGAGTACGCCGACGAGCACCGGCGGCTCTTCACCACGGTAGAGGTCGGCGAGAGCCGCGCCTAATTCGTCTATGCGCCGGGCGAGGTCGCCTCGCTCGATGAGCAGCTCCGCCGGCAGCTCCGAGGGACCGCCGATCACCCGGTCGGATCCGCTATCCACTGTCCCCATGAAAGGACGGTAGCAAGTCCACGCGCGGCCCACGAGGGGTGACCGCTCTCGAGCTCCCCACCGGCGACTGCGTTCAGCCTGTCGATCACCTTTCCCTCCGAGGTCACGGCCACGCGCCCCACCACCTCACCCTTCGCAATGGGAAGCTCGAAAGCCGCGGCCCCCTCGAATGAAAAACCCACGGTGTCGGGCAGAGCGAGCCCTCGAGATGCCCTCGCCGTGACGGCCCGCACCGCCCCCGCCGGATCGAGGACGATGTTCCCAACCGGCTCGCCCGCGCCCAGAAGAACCGACCTGCTGAGGCGCGCAAACCCGTAGTCGAGGAGGGCGGCGGAATCGGCGAAGGAATCGCCGGCCCTGAGCACCACCGCGATGAGCGTCCTCCCCCGGCGGCGTGCGGCCGACACCAGGGCGTTACCCGCGCCCAGCGTGTACCCGGTCTTGACCCCTATTGCCCCGCGATAACTGTCAAGTAGAAGATTACGGTTCTCGATGGGCACTCGACCCTCGGGTCCATCGACTGAGATCTCGGTGGCACCCACGATTCGCGACAGCTGCGGATCCTCGAGCAGGGCTTCGCCGATGGCGGCGAGATCTGCGGCCGAAGAGTAATGCCCGGGGGCGTCGAGGCCGTGGGGCGTGACGAAGCGGGTGTGCTCGAGACCCATCTCCGTGGCCCGTTCGTTCATGGAGGCGACGAAGGCGCCCTCCGAGCCGGACACGTGCTCGGCTAGGGCGACGGCAGCATCGTTCGACGACGAGAGCAACAGTGCGGCCAGCAGCGATTCCACCGGCCACGCTTGCCCGGCGCTCAGATCCAAGCCTCCACCCCCGGTTGAGGCTGCGCCCTCCGACACCTCGACGTCGCCGGTAGCCCCGGAGGCCGCCACCATGATCGCGGTCATCATCTTGGTAGTGCTTGCGTTCGGCAGCTCCGCGTCGGCGCGTCGGCCCCACAGCTCTTCACCCGTGTCGGCGACCACCAGGCAGGCCTCACATCCGACCATGGGCTCCTTGAGGCCTACCCGCCCTCGGGAGCCTCGATCATCTCGGTCGGACTGGGCTGCGGCCGGGACCGGTATCAGGGAGGCCGCGACCAGACAGGCGATCACCAAGAGTCGATTTATCGACAAATCAATATCCCTACTTGGCGAGAAATCGACCTAGAAGAGCTGCTTCATGCTCGCCCTGAGCATGGCGTCGCGGATCTGCCGGGAGAGGCCGATCAAGTCCTGGGACGACTGCACGGCCTTCATCTGGCTGGAGGGATCCTTGCGCCGGGCGATGGGCGCCACTATCTGTTCGAAGAACGAAGCTTCTCGTTCGGCCCACTGACGGTACATACGGAGGTGCCTCGGCTCGAGTCCGTAGTCGAACAGCCGGCGGGCGGCCTGCGCCACGGCGAGGTCGTTCCCGTCGAAGTACTCGCTCGCCGGATCGAGCAGGCCGAAGTCCTCGAGTCCCTTCAGCTGGTCTTGGGTCAGTCCCGAAGCGTCGGACAGCGACGAGCGGTCGAGCTGCACGTCGGTCGAAATCGCCGGCGCGCTCCCCTTCTTCTTTTTCTTGCTCGCTCCGTTGGACTCCGGCGCGGGGGGCTCCAGGGACGAGGCCCCGGTCGGCTCGGGGAGCTTGCCCGCCGCATCGGCCTCCGCCAGTCGCTCGCGGATGACCCGCAGAGGGAGAAAGTGATCACGCTGGAGCGAGAGTATGTAGCGAAGCCTTGCCAGGTCGCCCTCGTAGAATTTCCGGTATCCCGATCCGGTGCGTTCGGGGTTGATCAGCCCTTCGGACTCGAGGAAACGAATCTTCGAGATGCTCATGTCGGGGAAGTCTTCCTTGATGGAGTCGAGCACCTCCCCGATGCTCAGGTAATCGCGAGACCTGGAGAGCGGCACGGCTATCCTCCCGAAAGAAACACGAGCTTGAACTTGCCGATCTGGATCTCGTCGCCGGAGCGGAGGTCGGTCGATTCGACCCGCTCGCGATTGCTGTAGGTCCCGTTGAGGCTTCCGACGTCGTGTAGTGAGAACGCCTCGCCGCGGCGACGAATCTCGGCGTGCCGGCGGGACACGGTGATGTCGTCGAGAAAGATCTCGCTCTCCGGGTGGCGGCCGATCGAGGTTCCGTCCGAATCGATGAAGAACTTGCTGCCCGCATTGGGTCCGCGCTTGACGATCAGGACGGCACGTCCCCCCTCGAGCTCGTCCGGCGAGACGTGCACCTCCTCCTCGAGGTCCGCCTCGAGCTCTCCCGGCATGAAGGTGATGGTCGTATCGTCCTTCCCCTCCTGCAAGGGGGACCCGCACGACGAACAGAAGTTCGCACCCTCGGGATTCTTGTGGCCGCAGTTGGTGCAATACATGGCGGCGAACCTATAGCAGTACTTTAGGGTTAGTCAAGTGTGGCCTACTCGGTGAGCTTGCGGTAGTCGTCCGCCGAAAGCAGCGAGTCGAGCCCGCCCTCGCGGGGCTCGATCACCACCAACCAACCCTTGCCGTAGGGATCCGTGTTGATCAACTCGGGGCTCTGTTCGACCTCTAGGTTCTTCTCGACCACCTTGCCGGTCACCGGGCTGTAGACATCGGATACCGACTTGGTGGACTCGACCTCGCCCAGCGGTTGCCCCGCCGTGACCTCGGATCCGGGGTCGGGTAGCCCCACGAAGACCACGTCGCCGAGTTGGTCCTGCGCGTAGTCGGTGATCCCGACGACGAGTCTGGCGCCGTCTTGTTTCGCCCATTCGTGTTCGCTCGTATAAAGCCTGTCGTCCGGTAACTCCGCCACCCTTGGTCCTCTCCTTTCGCCGGATCGGTCGCCGGCTCCCTTTATCTCTTTGTCGACAAATCATCATGTGCCCTTGGAGACCTCGTGGAGGCTCAGTTCTGGCGGCGCTCTCACCTCCGGCTCGAATCGATCCGCCGTTGCGACGTCAGCCGGCGATAGGCCTCACTTCCATACATCCCGGCCGCCACGTAGTACAGCACGGCTCCGGCGACGACGAGGACGAGGCCCATCTCGTCGGCGACGCCCGCCAACGGGAAATCGGTCTCCGCCACCGCCATAAAGGTCAGCCCGAACAACAGCAGGGCGGTAGCCGTCTTGCCGGTGAAGTTCACGGCGATGCGGCCCGCCCCCCTTCGTTCGAACAGGGGCCAGATGCTCAGCAGGAGTAGGTCGCGCACGACTATCGCGGCCGCGATGGCCCACGGGAGCGCGTCCACGGCAACCAGAGCCAGGGCCAGCGCCACGATGAAGACTCGGTCGGCCAGCGGATCTAGAAGCTTCCCGAGCTCGGAGATCTGGCCGAGCCTGCGGGCGATCACCCCGTCGAAGAAATCGGTGAGTGCACCGGCGGCGTACAGCAGCACGGCGGCCTCCTGGTGGCCCGTCACGAAGAGGTAGAGGAAGACGGGCACCGAGGCCAGCCGGAGCCCCGACAGCAGGTTGGGGACGGTGAGAACCCGGTTGCTGGTCAAGCCCCCCTCAACTGTGTCGATTGGCTCCCGTTGTACGGTCACGACTCGCGGTGTAGTCGGGACGGCCGGATTTGAACCGGCGACCCCTGGTCCCCCAGACCAGTGCGCTAACCAAGCTGCGCCACGTCCCGAGGCGGTCATCATACCCGCCGTCCCGGTTCGGGGCCCGTGGATACAGATCTACTAGTGGATAAGTCGACTAGTTTCTTAGGAGATGAAAGGACTGAGCGACATGAACACTTCTCTATTTAGAGACTTGCTGCCTTCTCTACTAGTCATCTGTGAACCACTACACTCGGAGCTTCGTGCAAAGTCTGCACTCAAAGTCAATGGTTGCACCATAGCCTAAGTATCCCGTTCACGTCTAGTCCTGATCCGAACTTGAATGCGCACCGGACTGCCAGCAAAGGCCTCCACCTCCCGTAGATGGTTTTCGAGGAACCGCAGATAGCCCGTCTCGAGCCGTCCGTTGCTGAAGACCACGACGGTGGGAGGCGCCGCCTCGGCCTGCACCGCGTAGAGGATTCGTATGGACCGGCCCCCGACGCGCGGGTGGGGCCTCCTCTCCTGCGCCTCTCGCATGATCCGGTTGACGGCCGAGGTGGGAAGTCTCCGCCGGTGTGACTCGATCGCCTCCACCAGGCGCGGCGCGAGCTTGTCGATCCCCCGCCGCGTCAGCGCGGAGGTCCGAACGTAGGTTGCCCACGGCAGGAAACGCAGCTTCCGTGTGACGTCGTCCTCCAGACGCTTGCGATCGGTTTCCTCGCGCGGAATCCGATCCCATTTGTTGAGCGCTACCACGCAGGCTCTGCCATGTTCGACGATCTCGGAGGCGAGGTGTTGATCGTGGGCGGTGACGCCCTCGGAGATGTCGACTACGAGCAGGGCCACATCGACCCTCGTCAACGTGCGGCGAGAGCGAAGCAGGCTGAAGTACTCAAGTGGGTTCTTGATCTGGACCTGCCGTCTCATGCCGGCCGTGTCGACTATCCGCAGCTCCTTGCCGTCCTCTGTGGCGATCTTCGAGTCCACCGGATCGCGCGTGGTGCCGGGAACCGAATCGACTATCGAGCGGAGCTCGCCGGTGAGCGAATTGAGGATCGAGGACTTGCCGACGTTCGGACGCCCGATGATCGCTACCGCGGCCCACGCATCCTCCGGATCTCTATCGACCTGGGGCAGCCTCTGAACCAGCGTTTCGAGAAAGTCCCCCGAGCCGCGCCCGTGAAGGGCTGACACGGGAATCGGCTGCCCCAGCCCGAGCCGGTAGAAGGCGGTGGCAAGCGGTTCGTCCGCAGGGTCGTCGAGCTTGTTCGCCGCTACCACCACGGGTTTGCCGGACCTACGCAGGAGATCGGCGACGGACAGGTCGTCGGAGTTCGGCCCCGCCTGGGCGTCGACCACCAGAACGATCGCGTCGGCGGCCTCGATGGCCACCTGGGCTTGTTCCGCGACGAGTGCGTCGAGCCCGTGGACACCGGGCTCGAGACCTCCCGTGTCCACGATCTCAAACTCACGCCCGTTCCATTCGGCGACGAAGTGCTTCCGGTCACGCGTCACCCCCGGCATCTCCTGGACTATCGCCTCGCGCCAGCCCAGGATTCGGTTTACCAGCGACGACTTCCCGACGTTTGGCCGCCCCACAATGGCGACGACGGGGACGCCTTTCGCAATGTCAGTGGTCATGGAGCCCCGCCTGCCACCCGAACGATCTCCTCGACCACCTCCTCGACCCCCTTGGAGGTCGAGTCGATCAACACCGCGTCGTCGGTCCTCATCAGTGGTGAATCGGAGCGCGAGGCATCGGCTCGATCTCGCTCCTCGATGGCGCCGGCCAGATTCTTGAGGGCCTCATCTGTGGCCGACATACCCAACTGCATAGCTCGTCTTTCGGCGCGCTCCCGAAGCGAAGCGGTTAGGTAGATCTTGACGTCCGCGTCCGGCACGACCTCAGACCCGATGTCGCGGCCCTCCATTACTACGTCCGAGGACGCCGCTATGCGTCTCTGTCTGGTCTCCATGGCCCGCCGGACGCCGGGGACGGCCGCAATCCCGGAGACCATTCCGGTGACTCCGTCCTTGCGAATGGCGGCCGACACATCGCGACCGTCGAGCATGACCTGCTCACCGCGAAGCTCGATCTGGATCGATTCGGCGAGAGACACCAGGACGTCGGAGTCCTCGGGTGAAATTCCTCTCTCCAAGGCGGCGAGCGCCACCGCCCTGTACATGGCCCCCGTGTCCAAGTAGTCGAACCCCAGGGCGGCGGCAACTGCGCGCGCGACGGTGCTCTTCCCCGCGCCCGCGGGGCCGTCGATGGCCACGACGGTCACGCGCCGCTCGCACGGCGACGCGCCCTCATTCGTGGCCTCCCTGCGCGCGCCCCAAGAGGTCGAGGAACTCGGGAAACGAAGTGTTCACACAGCCCCATCCCTCGACCTTCACCGACCCGGCTGCGCCCAGACCCGCGACGGCGAATGACATCGCGGTCCGGTGATCGCCACGCGAGTCGACGGTGCCGCCGGCGAGGTGGGCGGGCCCGTCGATGACCATGCCGTCGGGGGTGGCCTCGCAGTCGACTCCAAGGATGCGAAGTCCCTCCGTCATAACCGCGATCCTGTCCGATTCCTTGACGCGCAGCTCGGCGGCGTCCCTAATGACCGTTCGACCCTCCGCGTTCGCCGCGAGCACCGCCAAGAGGGGTAGCTCGTCGATAAGCGACGGGATCTCCTCTCCTTCGATATCAGAGGCGGTCAAATACGAGGCCCGAGCTCGCACCCAGCCCACGGGTTCTCCGCCGCGCTCCCCCGTTACCTGGACTTCGATGGCAGCGCCCATCCGCCGCATGACCTCGAGCGCCCCCGACCGCGTGGGATTCAGCCCGACGTTCTCGATGGTGAGGTCCGAGCCGGGTACGAGCGCAGCGGCTGCCAGCAGGAACGCGGCGGAGGAGATGTCTCCGGGCACATCCCACCGCGCCGGCTCCGGGCCTACGGCCGGATCGAGCACCACTTTTCCCTTAGAGGCGGACAACCTCGCGCCCGCGGCCGCGAGCATCCGCTCGGTGTGGTCTCTACTGGGTCCAGGTACGGTCACCGAGGTTCGGCCCTCCGCGGCGAGCCCCGCGAACAGCACCGCGGTCTTCAACTGTGCGCTGGCAACCGGGAGCTCGAGGTCCACGCCGCTGAGGGAGCCACCCCGCACCGCGAGAGGGGCCCGGTCTCCGTGAGCGCGCCCGTCGATCCGCGCTCCCATCTGTCGAAGGGGCGCGACCACCCGAAGCATCGGCCGGGTCCTCAGACTGGCGTCGCCGGTGAGGACGGACCAGCCATCGATCCCCGCACAGACCCCGAGCAGGATCCGAAGCGTCGTCCCCGAGTTCCCCGCATCCAGGACCCCGTCGGCCTCGTGGAAACCTCCCACGCCGCATCCCTCTACCTCCACTTCAGCATTAGTTTCGTGTATCGTGCAGCGGGCGCCTAGCTCGGTCAGCAGCCGCGCCGTGGCGACGCAGTCCTGTCCCGTGTTGAGGTTGGTGACCTGCGAGAGGCCGCGGGAAAGAGCCGAGATCATGAGGGCCCGATGGCTCATCGACTTGTCGCCCGGCACCTCGAGGGTCCCCCTCAAAGGGCTCGAGGGCGAGGATGATCTCAGGAGTCTCTTCATCGACATCGCCACTTGTCTACTTGTCTACTCATAACCATCTCTATATATCGAGTTCTCTGCGTTCCACCCTGTAACCCAGCGCCATCAGGGCGCCTACCAGGGATTCCGCCCGATCGTGCCCGCTTACGACCAGCTCGAGCCGGCCACGACCGCCCTCGGTCGAATGCACGATGCGCAGGTCCTCGATGTTCGCGCCCAGCTCTCCGGCCGCGGTCGTGACCTCGGCGAGCACCCCGGGCCGGTCGGGAACCATGAGGCTCAGGCCCACCGGGTCACCCCCGTAGTCGGGTTTCGCGAACAGCTCCAGGCGCGCACGACGTGAGCGATCGAGCCAAGCTCTCAGCTCGTCCCAGTGCTGCCCCGAGATCATCGATGCCACCCTTCCGAGTCGGTCGCCCAGGCCCTCCAAACTCTCGAGCACCGCTTCACGGTTCGAGCGCAGTATCGCCACCCACAGGTCGGGGTTGCTCGCGGCGATCCGGGTGACGTCTCGGAAGCCTCCCGCCGCCAGGCCCAGCAGCGCATTCCCGTCCCCCGCGGTGATGGCCACCTCGACCAGCGCACTGGCGGTGAGCTGAGGAAGATGACTGAGGCGGGCGACCAGAGCGTCGTGCGCCTCGGGATCGAGGGCGACCGGCCTGGCGCCCAGCTCCGTGGCCACGCCCGCCACCCGCGCGTAGCTCTCGGATGAGGTCTTCTTAGTGGGCGTGAGTATCCACCAGGCATCGTCGAACAGACGGGGGTCGGCGGCATCGATGCCGTGGCGTTCCGAGCCGGTCATGGGGTGGCCCCCGACGAAGCGCTCTCCGAAGCAACGCTCGCCGGCGCTGACTACCTCCATCTTGGCGCTGCCCGCATCGGTGACCACGGTCGCTCCCCCAACGTAAGGAGCGATGCGCTCGAACACTCCGGGAACCAGGTCCACGGGGGTTGACACCACCACCAGGTCGGCGCCTCGTGCGGTGGCCTCCGGCGAGTCCGAGCCCTCATCGATGGCCCCTCGCTCCAGCGCGCCTAGCACCGCGCCTCCGTCCACGTCGAACCCGACCACGCGGCGCGGGCCGCCGAGTTCTCGCAAGCCGAGTCCGATCGAACCCCCGATCAACCCGAGGCCGACGATACCGACTCTCGGGCCGCCGCCCATCATTCCCCAGCCCCAAGGTCATGCCTCAACCTAAACTCCATCTTTAGAGTCATTCCTGCAGATCGGTGCGGAGCTGTTTGGCGTCCCCCAGGTACACGTGCTCCAGCCCGTCGTGATCCCGCTTCGTGTAGACGTGCATCAGCACCCGGATGCACCTGGGAACCGCGCCGGGGACATCGATCTCCCGGGCACAGAGCAGAGGGACTGCCGAGATGCCCAGCTTGCGCGCGGCCGCGGCGGGAAACTCCGCAGTCAGATCTCCCGTGGTAGTGAAGATCATGCTCACGAGATCCTGGGAGTCGACCTCGTTGCGACCGAGCATCTCCTCGAGGAGCTCGGAGGTGCCCGCGATTATCGAGTCGGTGTCGTTGTGACCGACCGTGATCGCTCCCCTCAGGGCCCTCAGCCTCTGCTCCGGCAACTTATCTCCTAGTACCTAAGTCGATTTATCAATAAGGAGGCGAATCAACGCCCTTCATTTCCCGGTCGGTGTACGAACCACCAGCTCAGGCGCCCGGACTTGTCGGAACGCCGGGGGCCACATCACCACTTGTCGACAAATCCTCATGTCTATAGTCCGGCGACCTTGTACAGGCTTCGGATCTCTTCGAGCCTCAGCTTTCGGTAGGTTCCCGGTTTGAGCCGCCCCAGCATAAGCGGGCCAATTGCGGTCCTAACCAGGCGCTGGACCGGATGTCCCGCGACCTCGAACATGCGCCTGACCTGGCGGTTTCTACCCTCTTCGAGGGTGATCTCGATGAGGGTCCCGCTCGGGCTGCGCTCGACCAGTCGCACCTGGGCCGGCGCGGTCACTCCGTCGGAGAGCTCGACTCCCCCGGCGAGCATTCGCAGGGTCCTCTGTTTGACTCCGCCCCCCACCTCCGCCAGGTAGGTCTTGCCGACGCCGTAGCGAGGGTGCGTGAGCCTCAGCGCCAGCTCCCCATCGTTGGTGAGCAGCACGGCGCCTTCGCTCTCGATGTCCAGTCGCCCCACGGGGTAGACGCGGGTGTCGGCCTCGATCAGATCCAGCACGGTTTCCCGGTCCTGCTCGTCGCTGGCGGTGGTGACCACGCCCACAGGCTTGTTTACGAGATAGTAGGCGAGCTCCGCCTCGAGCGGCACCCTAGAACCATCAATCTCAACTACATCCTTAGAGGGATCGATGCGCATGCCCAGCTCGACCCTCCCCCCGTTGACCCGGATCCGGCCGCGGACGATCATCTCTTCCACCGCTCGTCGTGAGGCCACGCCGGCGCGGGCCAGAACCTTTTGGATCCGCTCACCCTCGGGGCTCATGCGTTGGGCGACAGCCTGCCCTCCATGGCCTCGACCTCTTCGGCGCTGGGCATGAACTCGACCAACGGCGGAAGCTCGTCCACAGACTTGAGGCCCATGCGCTCGAGGAAGTCGTCGCTTACCACCAACAGAGCCGGCGTGCCGGGAGTGTCGTCGTGGCCCGCCTCGCGGATGAGGCCGCGCTGCAGCAGGGTTCTGACCACTCCGTCAGAGTCGACCCCCCTGATCTCCGTGATCTGGGTGCGCGACAGCGGCCCCTTGTAGGCGATCACCGCCAGAACCTCGAGGGCGGCCCCGGTAAGGCGGGAATGAGAGTGGCGCAACACGAAGCGCTCCAGCCAGGGGGCGCACTCGGGGCTGGTGTAGAGGCGCCAGCCGCCGGCGGTCTCCCTCAGGATGAAGCCCCGGTCGTCGTCTTCATAGCCACCGGCCAGCTCGCCCAACAAACCCTCGATCTCGACTCTAGGTCGCTCCAGGACCTCGCCGATGATGCGCGCGGGGACGGGCTCATCGGCGAGCAGCAGGATGGCTTCGATGACCTTTCGATCGGGGGTGATCACGACGCTTCTCCTTGCAGATCCACGGTGTACTCCTCGGCCTCGGCGGCAACGTCCTCGGCGGCCACCTCGCTCGTCCACAGAGCCCGGATCTCTCCGAAGCGATCCTCCTGGGACAGCTCGATCGCTCCCGCCTTGAACAGTTCGAGTAGGGCGAGGAAGCGTACGACCACGTGAATGCGGTCCGGAGTCCCCCTGCAGAGGTCGGTAAAGGCTACCGGGGACCCGATCTGGAGCAATGCGGCGACGTCCGCGATGGCGTCTTTGACCGACGCGGTGATCGGTGCGACGTGCGAAGTGTCGAGCACACCTTCAGGCTTGGGGGCGAGCGCCAGGGCCGCGGTCCGGGCAATGTCGGCCGCGCCGACCCCGTCCAGGAGATCAGGAGCCAGGCCCACGAACTCGGGTTCCAGCCCCGCCGTCCGGCCGAAGTACGCTGAGCCCTGCTCCAGGGCGACTGCGAGCCACGTCCCGGCCTCCCTGAAGGTCGACAGCTCGACCAGCCTCGCTAGGAGCAGGTCCCGCTCCTCGAGCAGCGAGCCGTCACCATCCTCGAGTTGCCCGGAGGGCAGCAGCCGCACGGACTTCAGCTCGAGCAGCGTCGCGGCCACCACCAGGAAGCCGGTGGCCGACTCCAAATCCGCGTCCTCCATCGAGGCCACCGCCGTTAGGTACTCCTCGGTGATCGTCGAGATCGAGACGTCGTAGATGTCGACCCGCTGGCGAGTGATCAGGTGCAACAGGAGGTCGATGGGACCCTCGAACACCTCCAGCTTGACCTCGTACGCCATCGCAGCAGCTCCCTGAGACTAGACAAGGCTATTTGTCGACAAATCAACTTATCGCTCTAACTCGAGTGAGTCCTCGCCGATCGAGCGTCGAGCCAGGTGCCACCCTATAGCCGGCGACCCGGCGTGCCCCGCCTTTCGAGGCACTCTAGGAGGGTCAGGGACGAGGGCCAAGGCCGGCCCGCCTGCGCACCTCGACCATGGTCGCCTCGGCGACGTCGGCGGCGCGTTTGGCGCCGTGGCCCAGCAGACGATCGAGCTCGGCGGGGTCGCCCATGAGCTCGAGATAGCGCTCCCTGATGGGGCGAAGGTGCTCCACCACGCACTCGGCCAACCCCTGCTTGAAGGGGGCGTAGCCGGTGCCCGCGAAGCGCTCGACGAGCTCTGGGACGGGAGTGCCCTCGAGGATCGAGTAGATCGTCAACAGGTTGGTCAGGGCGGGCTTGTCCTCGCCCACGGCCACCTCCCGGCCCGAGTCGGTCACGGCCGAGCGGATCTTCCTGGCGACCACCTCGGGCGGATCGGACACCGAGATGAACGAGCCGGGCCTGGTCGAGGACTTGCTCATCTTCTCGCCGGGATCGTCG
>JBOGWU010000119.1:0-33226 GCA_050693935.1 Actinomycetota bacterium
TCCAGGTCGAGGAAGCGTTGGTCGAACGAGGTCGAGTGCGTTACCGAGCCGGGCTTGATGAGCGAGATGGATGCGATGTCTGCCGCCGATGGGCTGACGACGTCAAAGGCCTGTCCATAGTTCACCTGACCGGGTGCGGTTGCGATCTGAGGCCGCGCTCCTTTGAACAGGTACGGAGGCGAAAAAATCTCCGCCGTGGTCTGGTGGTCGCCGCGGTCTCCGCCGGCAGAAAACACACGTCCATCAGGAAGTAGTAACGCCGTGGAGTGATAAGTCCGATTCACCTGCTGTGAAGCCAGCGGGGTCCATGTCTCGTTCGCGGGATCGAAGACCTCGGCCTGCAGTACGGGGCTCGCGTACAGTCCAGGACCCCCCGCCCCTCCGACTGCGAGGACGGTGCCGTCCGGGAGCACCACCGAGTTTCCGTTCTTGCGAGCCTTGTTCATCGGCGATGTGTACGTCCATTGCGGGTCCGCTGCAGACGTGTCGATGATCTCGGCGGTTTTCGTTGCGTTAGATCTGTCCTTCAACGAACCACCGAAAACCAGGATCTTGTCGAGATCGGGAAGCTGTACCGAGATGCCGTCTGTCCTGGCCCCGAAGTTGAGTGAGTCGCCGACGCTCCAAGTGTTGGTTGAAGGAGTAAAGGTCCTGGAGGTCGATCCCAGTTTCTTGGTCGTCACAGAAGAGTGAAAGAGCTTCCCGTTCGGCAGAAGGTGCATCCTTGGGTACAGACCGACCTTCAACGTCGCGCTCGACGCGCGTTGCGTCATCGAGTTCGTCTGAGGGTCGTATTCCTCGACGGTGTTGGTCCAGTTTCCCGGACTGATCCAACCACCGAAGATCAATACCCTGCCGTTCGGCAGCACGACATTCGTCGGGTACCACCTTGCCTGCGCCATCAGGGGACCCGCAGCCCAGTCTTGCGTCGCCGGGACGAACGAACGCGTGTCGGCGAGCCCGTCCTTCTCGCTCCAGATTCGGTTCCCTCCAGCGTAGTAAGCGAGCCCGCTATCAAGGAGGGAATGGCCGGCGCAATACAGATCGCGGAAGCCACTGGAGGGGGTGACATCGATCGAGGAACCCGTCGTTGGATTCCACACACGCGCTTTGGTGGGTTTCTTGGAGCGCGGGCGGGACACCATCAGCACCCTTCCGTTAGGCAGAAGCACGGAGTGCACTGCTATGACACCAACGTCGAACGGGGGGCTCCAAGCTCCCGTTACCGAGGGGTCGGCTTGTTGAGCGTTCGCCTGCGATACCTGACTTGATCGTTCTGCGAGCGGTTGAAGAGACAGAAGGACTACGAGTGCGATCAAGGAGAGCCTGCGGTGTCGAAGGCGGCCTCCTGAGTACGTCACGTTCCCTCTCTTTCGCCTCTCGAGTTCATGAACAGCCAGACGGTGCCAGTCACATCTTCCTGGCGTGGGTAGGGGCGCGCAATACACATCGCCTCCTAGAACATGGAATTCTCAGTGAAGATCAGCTCCCAAATACCGCAGATGCGACGTTCGGTCCTGGTCGGCCTTTACATCGCTGCGCTCTTGCACACTAAGGGCTCGGCAATCATCAACCGTGGCAGGAGATTGGGCCCCCGCTGTCCACGACCGCGCCGTCCAAGGTGATGTACTTCCATGAGTAGCTGTCGGAAGCGAGCTGGAGCTCCAGCACGCCATGGGACCTTGAACCGAACTCGTAACCGACGTCCTTGACCGAGTTGAATCCGTAGAGGGACCTCCCGCCGCCTCCCGCAATGAACTGTCGGATTCCGTCGCTCGAAACGACACCTTCGGGGGTCATCTGCGCGTAGCGCTGATAGTTGTGCTCGTGGCCGTTGAGAATCAGGTCCGCTCCGGCGGAATAGAGATCCGTCCACAGCGGCACGACTGCGGACATGTCGGCGTCCCCATGGTCCTTGCCCGAGTTGATCACGGGGTGATGCCAGAAGGCGAGAATGCACGACGACGCGGGCACGGCCGCAAGATCCTGCTCGAGCCAGTCATTCTGTGGGGACTCCTCGGCGCAAGATGGTCCAACCGTGCACGGACCGTCGCTGGTGTTCAGGGAAATGATGTGCCACGAGGCGGAGAGATCCCAGCTGTAGTAACCCGATCCACGACCTCCGGTGGGGCGGCCCTTCTCCTCCCAGTAGTCGAAGTATCCCGCAGCTCCCCCGAGAGGATCCTTGTACTCATGGTTCCCGGGAGCCGGAAAAGTTCGGTCGGCTACGGCTCCCCAGCTGGAGTCGTATGAGATATCGAATTTCGCCTTCGTGCCGTTGGTGTACTGCAGGTCCCCCAGAACCAGAACCGCGTCCGCGGAACCGACCAGGCCGACGGTTCTCCGGTGCTGACACCTGCCCTCTCGGCTTCCGTCGTAGTAGGTTTCCTCCGGATCGCAGGCGATATCGCCCGCGGCGACGACGGTCTTGGAGGGCCCAGGATCGGTTTCGTTATCGTCCTGAGCCGAGGTGCAACCGGGGTCGCCCGGGAAATCGATGAGCTCATCTCCGTCGTTGTCCGTTCCGTCCGAGCACTGCACCTGCGGTGGCGGACTTCCCGTCTCGACAACGAGTTGAGGTCGATTCGCGGCGCCGGCTTCATCGCTCTTGAAGTCGGTGACGTTCGTAGTGCCGGGACACGTCGGCATCTCGAGGAAGAAGCTCACGAGATCGCCCGACATGATTGCGCCAGTGACGTCAAATTCGACGTACTGCGACACACCGAAACCATCGGCGCTGGCGACAATGGATCCGCTCCTTCCGGGTGCATTCTTGTACGTGATTCCTGACTCGGTCCAGTTGTCCGAAGCTGCTCGATAGACGTCAACTCCAGGCCCGGACGCGGCACATCCATCTCCTCTTTCACCAAACGAGTACAAGCGCAAGGTGGCGTTGGTGATCACCTGATCGGAGGGCACGTCGGAGAGATCGAATTGGAGGTACGAATGCATGGTTGGGGAGTCGTCGCGCAGCTTCAGGGCGGTGACTCCGCCGAAGTTCCTACCGGCGCGGTTCTGGCTAACGTAGCTATCGGCAGTGGATCGGAACGTAAACGAATCTGCTGCGTCGGCGAGTCCGGCCATAGAAACGAAGGAGCCAACTAACACAAAAGACGCGACAACACTGATCAGCGGCTTGTAGATCGTGACCCCCAAATGACGTCGCTCTG
Organism: Actinomycetota bacterium; assembly: GCA_050693935.1. Lineage (GTDB taxonomy): Bacteria > Actinomycetota > CADDZG01 > CADDZG01 > WHSQ01 > WHSV01. The sequence goes on from JBOGWU010000119.1 coordinate 3,171, forward strand.
ACTTAGTTGCGTACGATGGCACCTCGATTTATCGAAGTCAATGCGGATGGGCGCGTACGCGTACGTTGTGCGAGATTGTTTCGATATACGCAACAACGTGCATGATGTTCGCAACGCCCTCCCGGCTGAACCAGTTTGTGAAGTCTCACCACCCGTGTCCCATAGGCTCCGGTAGCTATGCGACACCATCGCGGTCCCTCCTATGCTTGCAACAGGTCGGGATCAGACTCTTCGAGTTGCTTGCGAAGCCAGGACTGCAAGTCCATGCTGGGGCACGGCCATCGTCTTCCTCCTCAGTTCGTCTTCCAGGACTTCCTGAGGATGAAGCGGTGGTCTTCTCTATCCGCGGGATTCAGACTCCTCGTTCACCACATCGGTGGGCACTAACTCCGTCGGTCCATCCATGAAGCGGCCCAACTCGGAAGAGGTCATCAGCTACCAGCTCCGCGCCTACAAGCTCTACGGGATGCTGATCTTCTTCTCCGCAACAAGAGCTACTACTCCCTGTCCATTCCTCCGCCCTCCGCGGTGCAGGAGGAGTTCAAGAAGGAGTTGTCCGCTCTCATGGTGTCCAAATCCACGATCCAGCTACCAATGGACCAGCGACTTCCGGTCGGTCTGATCGGAAGGATTACGAAACTGAGGGTCAGAGAAAACTCGACCGAGGGCAAAGTAGGCGGCGGAAATCGATTAGCTCCCGCAACAGTCATTAGATCGACGGTCGCCTTACGGAGCTTTCGCGTAGATTCAGCCTGCTTTCAGCGGTTGTGGGTAACCATCCGGCGAGAGATCGGTTCCTCTAGTCGGGAGGGAAACACATGTCGAAGCGCCTGGTAGCTGCGACCTTGGGATTCGCGCTGATTCTTGGATTTGTTGGGTGTAGCGAAGGCGCTCGATCGTCATCGTCAGAAGAAGCCGCATCGTCTGTCGACGCGTCCGGCTTGGGCGAGCTCCCCCAAGGTGATGAGCCCGTCGACCTCGACCCGGCAGACTTCACCGCCGAAATCGACAACCCCTACTGGCCGATGTTGCCCGGCACGCGCTGGACGTACCGAGAGATCGACGAGGAGGGCAACAAGGTCAAGGTCGTCGCCATCGTCACGCGGGAGACGAAGAAGCTCGCCAACGGCATCACCGCGCGGGTCGTACGTGACACCGTCACCGAGGAGGGCGAACTCGTCGAGGACACCTTCGACTGGTACGCGCAGGACTCCGAGGGCACCGTCTGGTACATGGGTGAGGACACTGCCGAGTTCGAAAACGGCAAGATCAAGTCCAAGGAAGGCTCGTGGGAAGCTGGCGTCGACGGCGCGCTCCCGGGAGTCATCATGCCCGCCGACCCTCAGCCGGGGCTCGCCTATCGTCAGGAGTACTACGAGGGCGAGGCGGAGGACAACGGCGAGGTTCTCAGCACCAACGAAATGGCGGAGATCCCCTTCGGTCAGTTCGACAACGTGTTGTTGACGAAAGACATGGCCGCTCTCGAGCCTGACGTTCTCGAATACAAGCTGTACGCCAAGGACGTCGGCCCGGTGCTGGTGTTCGGCGTCTCCGGCGAAGCTGGTCGAGAGGAACTGATCGACATGGACAAGGTCTCTCGAGCGGCAGGAACGGGACCCCTGGGAACACCCAATCCTTAAGTCATCGATCTCTCGAGGCCGTCGAGGATCAGGTCGAGCCCGAACTCGAACTCGTCCGCATAGTCGTAGCCGGACTTCCCGAAGTGCTCGACGACTGCTTCGGTGAGGTAGGGGTACTCGTCGGCGAGGCTTTGACTGAGGATGTTTTCCGACACCTCTAGCACCTGGTCGGGGGAGTCGAACGGCAAGCTCTGCTCCTGCAGCGCAAATCCATAGATGCAGCTGTCGAGTGCCGAATACGCGTGGATGGCCATCTCGATCGTGAAGCCCGCATCACGCAGGCGGCCGATCACCGCGTCGTGGTGCCTGAGGTTCGTGGGGCCGGGTTTCATGCGCGATTCGGTAAGGCCGATTGCCCAGGGATGGCGGGACAGGGCCCGTCGTGCCGAGATCGCCCGCTCGCGCATGGCAGTCTCCCAGGGAACTCCGCCGGGGGCCAGGTCGATCTCGCCGAAGACCACATCGACCATCCCGTCCAGCATGTCGTCCTTGTTGGCCACGTGCTTGGTAAAGCGCCATTGGCACGACCCCCAGCTCCTGTCAGACTCTGAGAATGAAGGCGATCGTCCAGGACACCTACGGCTCAGCCGACGTCCTGGAGCTCAGGGACATCGACACGCCCGAGACCGGAGCCGACGAGGTATTGGTGCGCGTGAGAGCTGCAGGGGTGGACCGAGGGGTCTGGCATCTCATGACCGGCCTGCCGTATTTCCTACGTCCCCTCCTTCCCGATCTCGGCCTCCGAGCGCCCAAGAATCCCGTTCGAGGTAGCGACGTGGCCGGGGTGGTCGAGGCCGTCGGCAAAGACGTGACGAGGTTCAAGCCGGGCGACGAGGTGTTCGGCATCGGCATGGGCTCCTACGCCGAGTTCACACGCGTTCCCGAGGACAAGCTTGCAGCAAAACCCATGAACCTCACCTTCGAGCAGGCGGCGGTGGTTCCCATTTCGGGATTGTCGGCACTGCAGGCCGTGCGCGACAGCGGCAAGGTTCAACCGGGACAGAAGGTGCTGATAATCGGCGCGTCGGGCGGTGTTGGAACGTTCGCCGTGCAGATCGCGAAGTCCTTCGGAGCCGATGTGACCGGTGTGTGCAGCACGACGAAGGTGGACCTGGTTCGATCGCTTGGTGCAGATCACGTCATCGATTACACCCGTGAGGACTTCGCGGAGGGGGAGCAGCGCTACGACGTCATTCTCGACACCGGCGGACATTCCTCGTTGTCACACCTGCGGAGAGCTCTCACCCCGAAGGGAACGCTCGTCATTGTAGGAGCCGAGACAAAAGGTAAGTGGTTCGGGGGTTTCGATCGAAGCATTCGAGCGATGCTGCTCTCGCGGTTCGTGGGTCAGCAGCTGATCGCGTTCGTTAACTCAGAGAACGCGGAAGACCTGATCGCCATAAAGGAGCTCATCGAGGCCGGCAACGCCACCCCGGTGATCGACAGAACCTATTCGCTGAACGAAGCGCCGGAGGCCATCCGGTACATCGAGATGGGACGCGCTCGAGGAAAAGTCGCCATAACCGTTTAACTCAGCGGGGCTAACGTCTCATCTGCTCAGGCTCTGATAGCGGCGCACCGCCAGGGGAAACGTGACCACAAAAGCTCCGTTCAGCGCCTCCACAAGCCAGGGACAGTCCGACATATCCCTGGCCGAAGACCGCTATCTCGGCCCGCGGGTCCAAGATGCGCGCGACGAGATCGGTTATCGAGGATGTAGTCGTCTCTCCTATCGTCACCCTTGGTTAACGCGACGACCTCGTGTTTGTTACGCGACCTTTAGAATCGAACGGTGACCGGTGACGACGCACTGTCCGTCCTTCAGCGCTGGAAGCACCACGGCGCCGACTATCGCATCCTTCACCTGTCTGACGACCTGGCCATAGTCGAACTCTGCACTTGCTTTGGGGAGCCCGTCGACCGTCTCGAGTCCAGCGATCCGCGCCTGCTTCGTTACCTCAGTCGCGGCAAGACCGAGCCGCCACCCGAGGGCCGTCGAGCACCGCATCGATGAGCGGTTCGTGCGCCTTGTCGGCGTAATAGCGCGGGACCTCGTCGATGTCGAGGAGGTTGTCGGTGGCCGTGTATCCCAGCAACCAACGGCTCATGGCGCGCACATCGACCAATGGTCGCTGCCGTTCCTCGAGGTAGATGCCCGCCGAGTTGACTCGCTCGACCACCGGCGGACCCTTCACGTCGAACTCTCGGTTGAGGTCGGCCTGTAGCTCTCGGCCGCGGATCGCCCATGCTCCGATGTCGGGCGCGAACCTTGCGGTCCCGTGGTCGGCGGTAACGATTAAGACCCACTGCTTACGCCCCACCGTGAGGTTCAAGTGCTTCACCAAGGCTCGCAACGCGTGGTCCGTCGCCCTCACGACGTCACCCTCCTCAGGCGATTCCATGCCCCAAACGTGGCCGACTCCGTCGATCGACTTGAAGTTAGAGAACAAGAGGTCGGGAACTTCGTCGGCCCCGAAGCCGCGGGTGGAGATCGCCCGCTCCAGAATCGTCTGCTGGAAGCGCACCCACGCCGGGCTCGAGTAACGGACCTCGGTGTCGTCAAGCTCGTGCCCTCTCCACTCGCCGTCGCGCGTTCCGTCTAGTGCGTCGACGGCAGACGCGCGGTCGGCAAGAAGCGTGGGGTCGGACAGATCTGCAGGCAGCTCGTAGTTTTCGGCGTTTCCGTAAACGGAGCCACTCGAGTCGAGCAGCGCGGCGAGGTCGTGATCGCCTCCCTCGATGTGAGTCCCGGACCCGATCATCCCCAGATGCCAGTTGACGGTCGCCACAACGCCAACGACAGGCGTGTTATCCATGGCCCGGTCGTAAAGATCGCCCAGCGACGGGATCTTAGTCTTCCGGGCCGAGTTGCCCTCGAAGGGGTCGATGTAGCCGCCGGCCTCGGTCGTCATCCTGACGTGGGGAACCCCATGGCGAGAGGGGAAGGCGCCGGTGCCTAGAGTCGTGTGGATCGGGGGAGTCACCGTCGGCGTCGATCCGACAGTCATCTTCTCGAACGACACCCCCCGGCGGATGATGCTATCGAGGAAGGGCCAGGCCTCGGGATGCTGCTCGAGGGTGTTCCACCCACCCCCATCCCACACGACGGTTACGACGAGGCGCGGCGGCTTCTCCGACTCACCGTTCACGTCCAGCGCGCGTCCGTCGGGGGAGTCGAAGTCGTCGAACTCGATCATTCGAGCGATGGTAGGAGCGACGTCGGCCATGGTCGCGGAGTCCTGCACGGGGCCCCGCTCGGCGACGTGGCCGGGTCCGAAGAACACGAGCGGCACCTCGGCGAGGAAATCGAATGGTCCGGTGTGAACCGCGGCGGTCGGCGCCCCGACGTAGTTTGGCTCGTGAACGATCAGCGAAAGATCGGGGGAACGACGGGGAACGTAGCCGCGTCGTGTCCGCTCGATGAAGACGTCGAGCTCGTCGCACGAAACGTCGTGCTCCTGAAAGCTCTGGGGCGCGTCGTTGGTGCCCGGGTCCTCGTTGCGGCGCCCGGTGGCGGTGTCGCAGGCCGCAATGGACAGGGCGAGCAGGAGAATGGTGACCGTGAATCTCGGAGCCATCTGCCGCACCCTAATGTTTCGAGATCACCGCGAGGATGCTCCATACTCCGACCCTCCCCGATCATGTCGGTGCGCCCGGCCGCTAAAGGTCGGCTCAGCCGTATCGAGTGGGCCCGGCCTTGTCGATCGACACGCGAATCAGGACGCGCTTGTCTCGCACCATTGCCTCTCGGTAGTCATCCCAGTCGGGATGCTCGCCAGAGATGCGGCGGTAGTAGTCGACCAGTCCCTCCATGGCCTCGGGCAGCGTAACGATCTCGGCGCGGCCCTCGACCTGAATCCAGTCGCCGTAGAAGCCGTCGTTGACGACGCAAAGCGTCACCGAGGGATCGCGCCGCAGGTTGCGGACCTTGTAAGCGGTCTCCCTGCTGCTGATGACGATCTTCTCGTCGTCGACACCCACCGTGAGGGGTGACGTCTGCAGGCCACCGTCGGACCTTCGGGTGACCATCACCGCTCTATGGTTGCCGGCGACGAAGGCGCGCGCCTCGTCTGGGGTCACGGTCTCTCCTTCACCTCTCAGCAACCACCGATGCTACGTGATCGCTTCACTTTCGATAGGTACGTCTCCCGGGGTGGGGCCGGTGGCGGGTTGGGCCACCGACCCCGGTACCTCAGCGGCTCACCAGCCTCAGTACGAGCTTGGAGGTCCCCTCGGTATCGGTCGAGATGATCTTGGCTTGACCACCCACGTCGTCGTAACCGCGAGTGCCTCCGACCACCGCAGCGACGATCGGCTGCGAGGACGCGAAGTCCGTTGTGGTCGCCAGTTCGACGGTGCCCCCGTCAAGACTCAGCGTGCCCATGCAATGAAATTGGGTTCCGATGACCGCCGTGCAGCGGCTGACAAAGCTTCCGAGCGACTTGGTCCCGGCCTTGTTGCGGAGGTCGCTCTCGAAGAAGAACGTGTCTCCGGAACTGGGATCGAAATCGCCCTGAGCCGGCTCACCGAGGTCGAGAAACTCCGTCTGCTGCCTAACGTCGAGGAAACGCAGGGTCGTCGCTCGGCCACGACCCGAAGGTGGTCCTGCCATCGAGATGGCGGCACTCGCCGCAATCAGACCCGCTACGAGCGCTCCAATCAGGATCTTTCTCACATCCATCACTCCTAGCTCTCGGTGCCGGATCAGTTGTCCGGCCGCGACTGAACGCTAGGAGAGGCAGGAGGGCCGTTCATCGGTGAACTCCCTCATTGTCCTCGGATGGTTCTGGGGGAGGAGCGATCGAGTTGATGTGCGAAGCCAACTGAGTTCGATTCTCGACGTTGAGCTTCACCAGGATGTTCGAGACGTGGCGCTCCACGGTCTTTCGAGACAGAAAGAGCGACTCCGCGATCCGCGGGTTGCTCGCGCCCGATGCGACGAGGCGCGCCACCTCCATCTCCCGCTCGCTCAGGGTCTCAGGTGGGGCTCCTTCGCGCACCGGTGATCGCCGCCACGCTCGTACTCCAAGAGACCTGAGCGACCGCAGCGCCACACGGTGCTCGCTGGTTGCGCCGAGCGCCTCCGCTAATTCGGCCACGTCCCCATAGATGCTTGTCCCCCGCGCGCGATCACGCGGCAAGACAACAGAAGCGAGGTCGAGGCGAATCCACAGGAGCTCGTTGGTCATTTCCATCGCCACAGCCTCCTTCTCGAGAGTCTCGAGCAGGGTGGCGGATTCGTCATTTGCATCACGTGCTCGCAACAGCATCGCCTGGGACCATCGGCTGAATAAGGACGTGAGTGGAAAGAGACCTTGTTTCTCCTTGTCCCATCGCTGCAGCACCGCCTCGGCCTTATCGAAGTCACCGACACGCGCAAGCGCCTCAGACATGCGCAGGTTGAACTCACGCCGGCAGCGTTCGCAACCGGCTTCGATCGCGTCCGCCTGCCCCAAGCCCAGCTGGGTGACGACATGTTCCGAGGAGCCCTCCGGTGCCATTCGTGCCAACGCCGTCGACAGCCAAACGCGTAGCATCAGCCGATAGTGCGGGTCCGGTTCGGTCAGCAACTCGCGTTCGATACCAGCGGTCGCCTCGTGCCAGTCCCCGGTGGAGACGTGGATGATTGGAACCAGCGCGCGCACCCAGGTTTCAGACATCCGGACGGGAACACCGACTCGCTCTGCAAGCGCGACGGCATCGCGCGCGGTCGCCAGAGCTTCCTTGAGACTTCCGAGCGTTAGCTGGGTGTGGGCTAGCCAATAAGCCGCCTCGACAGACACCATCGGCAGCGCTCGAGCCCTCGACTCCTGCAGCCCCCGAGCGAACCCGGTCTCCGCCTCGCGAAACCGGCCAAGCTGGCGCATGAGCAGGGCGATGCTGACCACCGCCTTGAGATCGTCCGCTCCGTGTCCGCGGGACGCTTCGACCAGATCGTCGGAGATGGCAACGATCGCCTCCACGTCCTCGGCTTGGAACGACGCATCGAACTCTGCTCTGAGGGCGGTTTTGAATGTGCGCCTCACGGCAGGATCGAGGTCGTTCCCATCACCGGTCTCATGCACGAGCCCGCGCACTGTGGACAACGCTCCACGGGTGAGTTTTCGAGCTGCCTCCGGATCGTGCTCGAGCCAGCGCAGCTGCATCGCCTCTTGAATGTCGGCTTCTGTGGCCAGGAGTGCATCCTGCCCGGAGAGATCCCTAGCGCGTTGCAATAACGCCTTTGCCTGGGGCGCCCGCTGCAGTTCAAACGCGGCTCGAGAGGCGGCGAGCGCGGCGCGCGCTCGTTCCAGTGGTTCGATGAGTCGCTCACTTAGGGTCGTCCAGCGTCGCAGCGCGGTTTCGAACTCTCCGAGCTCGGTCGCAAATGCTGCGATCTCCATCTGCAATTCGACGGTTGGGTCCTCATCCGTGTCCTCCTCGTCGGCGATGTCGCCGAGACGGACGAGTCCGTCGATTCCGAGCAAGCGTCTCCGCGACGAACGGGCCATCCGAAGGGCCGGTTCGCGGACCGGCATGCCCGCCGCCTGCCGGTGGTCCAAGACCTCACACAACATCGCGATGTCCTGACTTCCCGCTTGTCCTTCCAGCCTATCTGCCACCCGGCGCCGCATGTTTAGTTCTTCGCTTGTGGGCATTGAACGAAGGGCGTGCTCTCGAATCAGATCGTGGGTAATCGCGATCCGCCCCTCCACCTCGCTCGCGAGCCCCCGCCCGCCGAGTTGCTTCGCTGCGTGCTCTGCGCGAGACGACGGCCACCCGAGCACGGAGGCGACCTCGTGGACAGTGATCGAGCGTCCGATAATGCAGAGCGCCGTCATCGCAAGAACCGCGTCGGCGGACATCCCGGCAAGCCGAATGTTCATCAGCTGCGCGAGGTCGTCGGCCTCTTGCCGGCTCCCGGCCAGCAGCGTCAGCCAAAAGGGCGATCCCCCTGACTTCTTCCAGAGCTCGACCGCGTCCTTCTGGTCGAGATGGGGCCGAAGGTGAACGGCAAGCTCGGTGCCCTCGGCACGACTCAGAGGGCGCAGCGAAAGTTCAACGAATTGCTGGGGCGCATTGAGCGACCGAGCGAGCGAGCCGAAGGAGAGTGCCGCAGTGCTGGGTCGCGCCGCTCCGAGCAAGACCAGCGGGGGACCCGCCTGATGAGCCGCGCGCAACAGATATCTCAGCAGGGATGAGGTTAGGTCGTCGACCCACTGCAGATCATCGGCCACGATTCGAACAATGCCCAGGCTCGGTAGACATCGGCGCGCAGCTTCGAATAGTCGAAGCGGATCGGCCTCCGCTCGATGAGGATCGGTGTCGTACAGCAGGGCGCCCAGGCGTTCACCCTCGACGGGCACGTCGGTGAGCGCGCGCAGCAGGTCGCCTGCGGCGGACAAGGGCATGGCCTGCTCTGATTCGTGGCCCTCGATCCCAAGCCTCGTATCGATTCCCAGGCGCCCAAGCGCCTCTCGCAGCAGCCGGGTCTTGCCACTGCCCGGTTCACCGACGATCAGCGCAACGGCAGAGGCGCCGGCGGCGTCGGCGCGCGCCATCCAGCGTTCTAGGGCTGCGAGCTCACCGTCCCTGCCTACCAGAGGAGCGCGTGATCCGGCCATGCTTTGAGCGTACGCCCGGGTATCCCTTGGGTGAATCCCTCAAAGGCGCCAGCCTCAGGTGGATCGTCGGTGAGTTCGTGTCATGACGAAGAGCGGAGCACCGGGCTTACCTCCATACCCCTGAGTCCGTTCCATGCGACGTTGACGAGGTGAGCGGCGACCTCCTCTTTCCTCGGGTCGCCTGCGTCGAGCCACCATTGCCCCACGAGCGCGACCATGCCCACCAGGGCATGCGAGTAGAGGGGCGACAGCTTGGTGGCGAACCCACGCTGCTTGAACTCATAGCGCAGAATGTGTTCGACCTGTTGGGCGATGTCTCCGATGACGCTGGCGAGGTGGCCGGAGGACCCGGCGACGGGGGAGTCTCGCACCAGGATGCGGAACCCCTCGGGCTCATCCTCGATGTAGGTGAGGAACGCGACGGCCGCCTGTTCGAGCAGGGTGCGAGGGTCCTCGCCGGCCAGCGCCTTGGTGATACCCCCCAGCAGGCTCTGGACCTCGCGATCGACCACCACCGCGTAAAGGCCCTCCTTCCCACCGAAGTGCTCGTACACGACGGGTTTGGTGATCTTGGCTCGCGCTGCGATCTCCTCGATCGATGATGCTGCGTAGCCGCGCTCGGCGAAAACCGAGCGACCTATATCGAGAAGCTGCGCTCGTCGTGCCTGGCCCGTCATGCGGACCGGTCTCGAGCTCACGACCGCCTTTAGGCCTGTTTGTTGGCGACTTGTTTCTCGGTGGCGACTTTCACGCTACGCACGAGACTGAGCTTCTGCAGCAACTTGATCAGTCCGGCGCTGAGATCGACCTGACCTTTGCCGATTCCGTGTACGGCCGAGGTTGGGAAGGCGTGATGGTTGTTGTGCCAGGACTCCCCGAACGACACGATCGCAAGTACCCAGTTGTTGGTGCTGAAGTCTGTCGTCTCGAAAGGTCGGTTGCCGTAGAAGTGGCAGATCGAGTTGACGCTCCAGGTGACGTGATGCAGAAAGAAAATGCGAGCCAGGCTGCCCCACAGGAAGGCAGTGAGCGCGCCCTGCAGCGTTCCGGTTATGAGAAAGCCCACCACCGGTGGGGCTCCAAACGAGATCAGGGCCCACAGCGGGAACAGACTGTCGATCCTTCGCATGACCGGATCCTTGACGAGATCGGGAGCCCAGCGACGCGCCGAGGTCTGCTCGTCGTCAAAGAACCAACCGACGTGCGCGTGCCAAAGGCCCCTTACGACGCCCCTTACTCCGGGGCCCTCATCGAGGTGCGGGGAGTGGGGATCTCCGGGTTGGTCGGCGAAGGCGTGGTGGCGACGGTGGTCGGACACCCAACGGATAACCGGCCCCTGAATGGCCATGGATCCGGCGATGGCGAGAGCACCGACCAGTCCCGGCTTCGCCTCGAAGCTCTTGTGAGTGAGCAGGCGGTGGAAACCGACGGTGACCCCGAGCCCGGTTATGCAATAGCCAACCAGGAAGATCGAGGCATCGAGCACACTCAAACCCGTGCCCCAGAGGGTCCAGGCCGCCGCCAGAAACCCCAGAAAGGGAAGGACCGTCACTACCAGCACGAGTCGTCGCTGGAAGCGAGCCTCCTTGGGTTCCAGGATCTTGACACCCGGAACCGGTTTGGGCTCCGCGTCAACCGGTCGGACTTCGGGACGCGCTTTCAGATCGGTGGCCACGTTGGGATCGCTCCTCGAGCTCGGCAGTTTACGGTTACGTAGACGTAACTTACGTCAGCGTAGGTAAGTAGTCAAATCGTGATGATTGGGGACCGGCGCGCTCGGCCGGCCCGCTCGTAACGGTTTCGGGACGTTCGTCTGGGATGGTCTCCCCTCAGCCAGGCGGACGAAAGGAAGTCATGAAGCGCACGGGACTATTACTGATGGCGGCGCTGGTCGCTCTATCCATGTTGGTTGCGGCCTGTGGAACCGACTCGGGCGACGAGGGCAACGCCTCGGACGATGCATCAAATACCGAGGTTGATGCCGCGTCCGACACCGAGGAGGGAAACACCGAGGACGATGCGGAGACGGGGGAGGGCGGGCCGGTCACCGTCGTAGCGACCGAGTTTGCCTACGAGGGCCCCGATACCTTGCCCGCGGGCAAGGTGACACTCGAGATGGACAACCAGGGCAAACAGCCCCACGAGTTGGTGATCGGTGAGCTGCTGGACGGGAAGACCATCGACGACGTGAACGCGGTGCTCTCCAAGGGAGCTCCCGGCAAGCCACCGAAGTGGTTCAAGATTGCCGGCGGCACCGGCGCCAAGCCCGGAGATGTCGGCAAGCTGGATGCCGACCTCAAGGCGGGCAACTACGTGTTCATCTGCCTCGTGCCCGACAAGGATTCGAAGAAGCCGCACGCGGTGCTCGGCATGGTCAAGGGCGTGACGGTCGAGTAAAGAACGCACCGTTGACACGGAGTCTAGGACCGTCGGGTCTTAGACTCCGTGACGGTTGTCACTACCCCAGACGATTCACCCGGAACAACTCCTTCGGCGCCGACCGGAGCCTTGGCGCGGTTGGAGCGCGCCACCGGGACTTTAGACCCTCCGTTTGCCGTGGTGGACCTGGACGCCTTCTGGCACAACGCTGGAGATCTCGTCCGCCGGGCGTCCGGTAAACCGATCCGGCTGGCGAGTAAATCGGTTCGTTGTCGCGACTTGCAGGAGCGCGTGTTACGGACCCAGGGCTGGATCGGGACGCTCGCGTTCACCCTGCCCGAGGCTCTATGGCTGGCCTCGTGCGGCTTCGACGACCTGGTCGTCGCCTACCCCACCACTCATCGGGCCGCGTTGAGGGAACTGGCGCAGCGCGACGACGACCGGGTGACGATAATGATCGGTAGCGTTGAGCAACTCGACCTCATCGACGCCATCGTCGCGGAGCGCGCGGCTCCTCTGCGCGTATGTTTGGACATCGACGCGGGCTGGTGGCCCCTGGATGGGCGCGTGCGAGTTGGAGCGAAGCGATCGCCGGTGCATGACCCCGGCGACGCGGCTGCACTCGCTCGGGCGGTTGCCGGCCGAAAGGGCTTTCGTCTTGTCGGAGTGATGGCCTACGAGGCGCAGATTGCGGGCGTCGGGGATGCTCCACCGCGCCGGCCGCTGCGCGCCGCAGCTCTCCGGGCGATACAAGCCCGGTCGGCGCGCGAACTGGCCGACCGTCGGGCCGCGGTGGTAAGGGCCGTCGAGGCGGTGGCTCCGCTCGACTTCGTGAATGGTGGTGGCACCGGCAGTATCGAGCGCACCGCTCGCGAGAGTGCGGTCACCGAGGTCGCGGCCGGCTCCGGCCTCTTGGCGCCGACGCTGTTCGACGCCTATCGTTCGTTCCGGCCACGTCCGGCCACGCTGTTTGCTCTGGCCGTGGTTCGCAAACCTACGCCCGGCGCGGCAACCGTTCTGGGCGGTGGATATCTGGCCTCCGGAGCGGGCGACGACGCGCGTCTCCCGAGCCCCTATTTGCCGGCGAGGCTGAAGCTTGATCGTCGGGAGGGGGCAGGGGAGGTCCAGACACCGCTGCTCGGCACGGGGGCCGGCACTCTCCGGGTGGGTGACCGCGTCTACTTTCGTCACGCCAAGGCCGGAGAGTTGTGCGAGCGCTTCGACCGGCTGTTTTTGATCGAGGGCGATCGGATCGTCGAGGAGGTGCCGACCTATCGAGGCGAGGGACGCTGCTTCCTTTGAACGGGAGCAAAAGCGGGCCGGACTCCACCGGAGGGCGACGCACTCGCGATCAGGCTTGGCGTAACTGGACCGGTGATCAAATCTGTCACCCGGCATCGCTCCTCGCGCCGACGACGATAGGTGAGGTGGCGACCGCGCTGGCACATGCCGGCGCGCGCGACTGGACCGTGCGAGTGGCGGGAGCCGGCCACTCCTTTAGCGAGGCGGTGCCGACGGACGGAATGCTGCTGTCCCTCGCGCGAATGAATCGGATTCTCGATGTGGACCCTTCGTCCGGCCTCGTGCGAGTCGAGGCCGGAATCACTTTGAACGGGCTCAGCGAGGCGCTGGCGGAGCACGGGCTCGCGCTCGAGAATCTCGGTGACGTAGACGTCCAATCGCTGGCCGGGGCGACCTCCACCGCAACCCACGGCACCGGAGTGCGATTACCCAACCTGTCCGCAAGCATTCATTCGATTGAGCTCGTTCTTGCGAGCGGGGAGCGGATCGAGGTCGACGCCTCCGACGATCCGGCCACGTTGCGAGCGGCTCGAGTGAGTCTCGGGGCCTTGGGTGTGGTCACGGCCATGACCCTGCAGGCGGTACCGGCGTTCACTCTCCAGGCGGTGGACGAGCCGCGGCCGCTGCTAGAGGTGCTAGCCGGTCTCGACGAGTTGGCCGACTCGAACGATCACTTCGAGTTCTACACCTTTCCCCACAGCTCGCTCGCTCTGACGCGCACGAATAACCGCGTCGACGCCGAACCGCGGCCGAGGACTCGTGCGCGCGCATGGGTTGGCGATGTTCTGTTGGTCAATCACGCCTTTGGATTCCTGTGTCGTACCGGGCGCAGGTGGCCATCGATGATCCCCAGGCTGAACCGACTGGCGGCGAGGGCCGCAGGATCGAGCCGGCGGGTGGACCGGTCGTACCGGATATTCGCTTCTCCTCGCCGGGTTCGATTCACGGAGATGGAGTATGCGATCCCCCGCAAACACGCGTCCGAGGCCGTTACGGAGGTACGCAACTTGGTCGAGGAGCGCGGATTCGACGTGCCGTTTCCCATGGAGGTGCGGTTCGTCGCTTCGGACGACGCGTTTCTCAGCCCGTCATTCGGCCGCGAGACCTGTTACCTCGCGGTGCATATGTTCGAAGGGATGGAGTGGGAGCCGTACTTTCGCGCCGTTGAGGACGTCATGGACGGCTTCGACGGACGCCCCCACTGGGGAAACGACACTTCCAAAGCGCGGCCACGCTCCGGCCCCGGTATCCGGCATGGGACGACTTCCTGTCGGTTCGCGACCGCCTCGATCCCGAGCGTCGATTCGTCAACGACTACCTCGGGCGGGTGCTGGGCTAGATAGGCTGTCGCAAACGACACCGCAGGGGAGCCGCCTCAGTCATGCCATCTGCCGAGAACACTGCGGAACTCGAAGCGCTTCTGGATCAGGCCTCGTATCAGCTGACCTCCGCGCGCGCCGCAGGCTTGACCAACATCGACGATCTGAGAGAGGCGCTCAAGAGGGTCCGCGCCCTCATGCAGGATGCAGACGCCCTGGCGTCTTCGGTCGAAGCTGCCCGGCGCGACGCCGAAACGTTTTGAGTGCTTTGCGCAACTTCTCCGTCACGAAAGGGCGTTGTCCGGACGAGACTGCGGCCTCATGCTGAAGGGCCTGCCCGCTGATAGCTTTTGTCTGGGGAGGGTCGGACGCGGGAGTGACCGAAACAAATGGGGGCCACCATGACCGAGATTCCGGGACCGATTTCCGGGGCCATGTTCGAGCGACGAGAAAAGGCAGTGCCGCGCGCCGTGTTCAACACGGCTCCCATCTTCGTTGACGGCGGTGAGGGAGCGACCGTCACCGACGTCGACGGCAACAGCTTCATCGATCTGGCAGGTGGGCTCGGGGTCCTCAACGTGGGTCGTCGCAACGAGCGGGTCACCCGGGCGGTCGTCGAGCAGGCCGAGAGATTCCTGCACGAATGCTTTCACGTCTCGATGTACGAGGGCTATGTCGAGCTGGCCGAGCGCCTGAACGAGATTGCGCCCGGAGATCACGACAAGAAGACCATGCTGGCGAACTCGGGGGCCGAGGCCGTTGAGAACGCGGTGAAGATCGCCCGCTACGCGACGGAACGCCCCGCCGTAATCGGGTTCTCCAATGGGTTCTCGGGGCGCACGCTCCTCGGGATGACACTGACCGCCAAAGAGATGCCCTACCGTCACGGCTTCGGTCCCTTTGCGCCGGAGGTTCACCGGGCCCCGTTCGCCTACTGCTATCGCTGCCCCTTGGGTCTCGAGCACACAACCTGTGGGCTGGCATGCGCCGACTACACCGCCGACCTGATCGATTCTCAGATCGGCGCCGCCAACGTCGCCTGCATGTTGGTCGAGCCGGTGCAGGGCGAGGGTGGCTTCGTAGTCGCGCCCGACGATTACCTTCCCGCGCTGAAGTCGATCTGCGAGGAGAGGGACATCCTGTATATCGACGACGAGGTGCAGGCAGGCATGGGTCGTACCGGGACGATGCTCGCCATCGAGCAGTACGACGTGATCCCCGATCTGGTTACGACCGCCAAGTCGCTGGGGGCCGGGCTCCCGATCTCGGGCATTACCGGAAGGACCGAGGTCATGGACGCTCCCCACGTCGGTGGGCTCGGTGGCACCTACGGTGGCAACCCGGTCGCATGCGCCGCCGCTCTCGCCGTACTCGCGGAACTGAGCGAGACGGACATCCTGGAGCGCGCCAAGCGCCAGGGACAGATCATTCGTGAGCGTCTTGACCCGCTCGTTGACACCCTCGATATCGTCGGCGAGGTGCGAGGGCTCGGCCCCATGGTCGCTCTGGAACTGGTGATGGATAAGCAGACCAAGGAGCCGGCGAAGCTTGCAACGGCCGCGATCCTGAAGCGGTGTCACGCCAACGGGGTGCTGATCCTGAAGGCGGGAACCTACGACAACGTCGTGCGTTTGCTGGCTCCGCTGGTGATTCCCGAGAACGAACTACAGAAAGGTCTCGACGTGCTCATCGAAGCACTCGAATGGGCCGACAGAGGGATGGAGTGATGTCCGACGTCCGGCTGAACGGTGTGAGCAAGGCCTTCAAGGACACCATCGCGGTCGACGACCTCACGTTGACGATCGAGGCGGGCGAGTTCTTTTCACTTCTGGGACCCTCTGGGTGCGGCAAGACGACGACCCTGCGCATCGTCGGCGGCTTCGAAGATCCCACCAGCGGGACTGTTCATCTCGGGGGCCAGGAGGTTTCCGACCTTCCCCCCTACAAGCGTGACGTCAATACGGTCTTTCAGTCGTACGCGTTGTTCCCGCATCTCACGGTCGGTGAGAACGTCGCCTACGGCCTCAAGCGCCGCAAGGTAACAAAGTCCGGGATAGGGCCTCGCGTCGACGACATGCTTAGGTTGGTCGACCTCGAAGGCCTGGGTGATCGAAGGCCGAATCAACTCTCCGGCGGTCAGCAGCAACGAGTGGCCCTAGCGCGAGCGCTCGTCAATCACCCTCAGGTTCTCTTGCTGGACGAGCCACTCGGCGCCCTAGATCTCAAACTCAGAAAGCAGATGCAGCTCGAGCTCAAGCGCATCCAGTCAGAGATCGGCATCACGTTTCTCTACGTGACGCACGATCAGGAAGAGGCGATGACGATGTCGGATCGCATCGCCGTCATGAACGCCGGCAGATTGGAGCAGGTCGGCGCCCCACAGGCCGTCTATGAGCTTCCGGCAACCGAGTTCGTCGCCTCCTTCCTGGGGGCATCGAACCTGCTCGACGGGGAGGTAATGAGCACCAACGGGTCTCTTGCCAAGGTCCGTCTCCATTCCGGCGTGGTCATCGATGTCCCTGGGGAGAGGCTGTCCTCTCCCGGTGGGCAGGTCAGGGCCGGCGTCAGGCCGGAGAAGATCAGCATCAAGCCGGCCTCGGAAGATCCCGGGCCCGCCGGTCTCAACTCGCTCGAAACGACCGTCGTGATGTCGACCTACACGGGCATCGGAACCACCTACGAATGTAAGACCGACGATGGCTCGAGGATTGTCGCCTACGTTCAGAACATTTCGACCGGGAGCACCGCTCAGCCGACCGGCACTCGCGTCAGACTGACGTGGCATCCGGAGCACACCTTTGTCGTAGGAGGGAAGGAGCGAAATGAATCGGCAGTTTCCACAGCGTAGGGGAGGGGCACCGATTCGTCGCATCTCGCGACGAGAGATGCTGCGTCGCGTGGGAGTGGGGGCTGGGAGTCTGTCGATGGCCGCGTTTCTGGCGGCCTGCGGCATCGAGGGTCAGAGTCAGGATCCGGAATCCGATGAGAACGCCGGCCTGACGACCGACAAGCAGACGGGAACGCTGGACTTCGCCAACTGGCCCCTGTACATAGACCGCGCCAAGGGCAAGAACCCGACGTTGCTGGACTTCACCGAGGCCACCGGTATCGAGGTCAACTACGACGAGGTAATCCAGGACAACGAGAGTTTCTTCGGCACGATCCGTGAGCCGCTCGCGAACGGCGACGTGATCGACTACGACATGATCGTAGTGAGCGACTGGCTCATCGCAAAGATGGCTCGCCTCGGATATCTCGAGGAGCTCGATCTCGAGAGGATTCCGAACTTCGACGCTCACGCGGGCGAGATTTACAAGGATCCGAACTACGATCCCGGCAACGCACACAGCGTTCCGTGGCAAGCCGGTATCACGGGCATCGCCTACAACCGGGCGCTTACCGGACGCGATCTCACGTCGGTCGGCGATCTCTTCGACACAGAGTTCGCCGGCAAGATAGGCATGTTCAAAGAGATGCGCGACACGATGAACCTCATGCTGCTTTACAACGGAGTGGAACCTGACGATGCCACCATCGAGGACGTCGAGGAGGTGCAGAAGCAACTCCTCAAGCAGGTGGACGACGGGATCGTTCGCCAGTATTACGGCAACGAGTACGCAGACGCGCTGGCGCGCGAGGACATCGTCGCCACTATCGCCTGGTCGGGGGACGTGATTCAGCTAACCCTCGACAACCCCGATCTTCGCTTTTTGGTGCCCGACGAGGGTGGAGTCCTGTGGGTCGACAACATGGCAATTCCACAGAACGCTCCCAATCCCATCGACGCGCACGAGTTCATGGACTTCGTTTACCAGCCTGACATAGCGGCGCAGATCGTCGGGTGGGTCAACTACATCTGCCCGGTGCCGGAGGCGAGGGAGATCCTGGCCAACACGAAGGGCTACGAGTCGGTCGCCAACAGCCCGCTGGTCTTCCCCACACCGGAGATGGAGTCCAACCTCTACCGCTACAAGATCCTCGATGAAGAGGAGGAGCAGACGTGGAACGACCTGTTCGGCCAGGTCTTGCAGGGCTGAGAGGCAGCATCTCGGTGAGGGAACCCAATAAGTGAGGGAAGCCCGGCGCCGGCGCATCGCGTATCTGCTGATCCTGCCCGGAGTGCTGTTCCTCACGGTGTTCTTTCTGGTGCCCATGTTCACCATGCTCTCGACCTCGTTTCAGGAGGGCACCTTCGAACAGGGCTTCACGTTCACCGGTCGATGGCAGAACTACACGGACTCGTTCGCGGCCTACGACACGCAGATCTATCGGTCGCTGCTTTACGGATTGATCGTGACTGTGATCACTCTGGCCATCAGCTTTCCCATGGCGTATTGGATCGCGTTTCGAGGAGGCCGTCGCAAGAACCTGTACCTCTTGCTTCTGCTGTTGCCATTCTTCACACCGTTCATCATCAGAACGCTTGCCTGGAAGCAGATCCTGGCCGACAACGGAATACTGTTGGGGACCCTGAAGGACTGGGGCGTGATGCCGGACGACTTTCAATTGCTGGCGACACCGGTCGCAGTCCTGGGCGGGCTGATCTACAACTTTCTCCCCTTCATGGCGTTACCGCTCTACGTGGCGCTCGAGCGGCTGGATCCTAGGCTGTTGGACGCAGCTTCTGACCTGTACTCGAGCCGGCCGCAGGCGTTCTTCAAGGTGACGCTGCCGCTGGCACTCCCGGGCGTCTTCGCGGGTTCGCTGCTCACCTTCATTCCCTCCGTGGGCGATTTCATCAACGCTGAGCTCCTCGGAAGCGTCAACACGACGATGATCGGCAACGTTATCCAACGCGAGTTCCAGACGAACCTCGACTTCCCCTCCGGCTCGGCTCTGTCGTTTCTGCTGATGGCCGGCATCTTGATCGGAGTGTTCTTCTACGCTCGGGCACTGGGGACCGAGGAGTTGACGGGCTGATGGCGGTCGCACATACCGGGGTCCAGGCAGGTGAGACACCTCGCGAGCGGCCCGATCAGCCCGAGGTCAAGCACCACGGTCCGTGGCTCGGGATCTACACAGCGCTGGTGATGGCCTACCTGTTTCTTCCCGTCGTCGTGATCATCCTGTTCGGTTTCAACGATCCGGTAGGACGATTCAACTTCGTGTTCACACGGTTCACGCTGGACAACTACCGCACCTTGTTCGAGAACGAGGAGCTCACCACCTCGCTGCAGAACTCGCTGTCGGTCGCGGCCCTCAGCACGCTTGTGGCGGTCACGTTCGGGACGCTCATCGCCCTGGCTCTCACTCGCTATCGCTTCAGGGGCCGTAGCTCACTCAACCTGTTTCTCTTCGTTCCGATGGCGACGCCGGAGATAGTCCTGGGCGTTTCACTCCTCGCGTTGTTCGTGACGCTGAACGTGGACAGGGGATTCCTGACCATTCTCATCGCCCACATCATGTTTTCCATCTCCTACGTGGTGGTGACCGTCAAGGCCCGAACCTCCGGGCTGGACACCAATCTCGAGGACGCCGCCCAGGATCTCGGCGCGACGCCGTTGACCTCCTTCTGGACGGTGACCTTTCCGTTGATATTCCCGGGCATCCTCGCCGCCGGATTGCTGGTCTTTATTCTTTCTCTCGACGACTATGTGGTGACCGTGTTCAATGCGGGAGGCACCGCCATGTTTCCTCTCTGGATCTACGGCGCGTCGAGGATCGGTGTGCCTCCCGAGGTCAACATCATGGGCACGCTCATCTTTGCTATCGGCGCGGTCTACGTGATCATCGTTCTGCTGCGGGAACGAGGCTTGCTCGGGGACATTCAGAAGTACGCGGGGCGGCGGATCTAGGCCTTGCGGATCAATCGACCGGGCGAGGCCTCCTTTGCGGGCGGGCCGACCTTTCAGAAGGTTCCCCTCGCGCTCGAAGCAGCGGAGCTGAAGGGTGCGGACGTGGCGATCGTCGGCGCTCCGATGGACGACCTGGTCACCTACCGGCCGGGAACGCGCTTCGGCCCACGCGAGATTCGCGTCGCCAGCGACGACGGCACGCCGGAGCTGTGGAACATGGAGCTCGGCGTCGACCCCTTTGCAGAGCTAAGCGTCGTCGATCACGGCGACGCGCTGGTCAAGCCCGGAGATGCCTACGCCAGCCACCGCGCCATCCGGGAGGCGGTGGGCCGGATCCTGGACGCGAGCGCGGTTCCGGTGGTTCTGGGCGGCGACCACTCCATCGCCTATCCCGACATCGCTACCGTCGCCGAGCGCTACGACAAGGACAGCCTCGCGGTGGTTCAGTTCGATACTCACGCCGACACCGCCACCGAGCTGTACGGCCTCAAGTGGAGTCACGGCACGCCGTTCCGGCACCTGGTCGACGACGGCGTCATTCCCGGTGAGCGACTGGTCCAGGTCGGACTGCGCGGCTACTGGCCCTTCCCCGAGGAGTTCGCCTGGGCCCGCGACGCGGGCGTGCGCTGGCATCGCATTGGAGAGATCGTCGAGCGTGGAATCGACGCGGTTGTCGACGACGTTCTGACCGCCGTCGCCGACGCCGAGCATCTATACCTCTCTGTCGACATCGACGTGCTGGATCCTGCCTACGCGCCGGGGACCGGCACCCCCGAACCGGGCGGCATGACCAGCCGCGAGCTTCTTCGGGCGATCAGGACGCTAACCACGCAGCGCGGCTTTGCAGGCATGGACCTGGTCGAGGTAAGCCCGCCCTACGACCACGCGAACATCACCGCCATGGCCGCCCACCGAGTGATATGCGAAGCCCTGAGCGGCCTGGCCCTGCACCGCCGCGGTGGCCCCGCCAACCCGGAGAATCCGTGACAGCGAGCGAAGCGGTCGGCCCGCCGCAGCGTCCCTAAGAACCTTCTCACCGGATTCTCATGGTGGCCTAATCGCGGTTGACCATCCTCATGGAGATTCGGCGCACCGCGGAATCGACTAGGAGGCGGAGATGCTGAAGGTCGGCAGGAACCTGATCCTGTTGCTGGTGGCGCTGCTGGCGTTCGCGGCGTTGGTCACGACTGCGTTCGCACCGGGCGAGTTCGCGCTTACCAGGGATGACGAGGTCGTGCGTCGCAACGACGACTCGAGCGACGTATATGGCGTGTCGGACGATGATGACGACGGCCTGGGAAACCCACCTACGAACGACACCGGCTCTGATTTCAACACGAACGGCAAATGGAGCAACGGCACCCTCAGCGATCACTCGACCGCATGGTGACCATGAGATGGGTCAGGTGTCGGCCGAACCTCGAGACTTGCCTGATTGAGTCAGGCCTCGACGCTGCTCATTACGTGCCTGCATCCGGATAAGGATTACTTTCTGCTTACATGGGGTATAGCTGTAACAGAAGCACGATCAACCGAGCGTTGAAATCGAGTCTGGGTAGTAGCGCCTCTCTGACCTTCGTTCATTAGGTTAGGGAGGTGTTTTTATTGTTGAACGGAACCGTTAAGTCGTTTGATGACTCCAAGGGTTACGGCTGGATCGTTCCCACCGACGGCACGAAGGATCTTTTCGTGCACCAGCGCAACATCTTGGGCAACGACGTCACGACGCTACCGATCGACGCGAGAGTCACGTACGAACGACAAGGGTCTCGAGGCGATCAACGTATCGCTGATGAAGTAATCCCAGTCACAACAAGCGGAGGACCCGTGGGGTCCTCCGCTTCGCGCGTGCCCTCGCCTAATCCGCAGGCTTGGCTTCTAGAGCCGCAATCTGAGGATGGCTCAAGAAGCCCCATGGAGCGGACTCAGGCCTCGATGTTGCTCATGACGTGTTTGATGCGGGTGTAGTCCTCGAACCCGTACATGGAGAGGTCCTTGCCGTGGCCCGAGTGCTTGAAGCCTCCGTGTGGCATCTCGGCAACCAGCGGGATGTGGCAGTTGATCCAGACGCAACCGAAGTCGAGCGCCTTGGAGACGCGCATGGCCCGGCCGTGGTCCTTGGTCCAGACGCTCGAAGCAAGCCCGTACTCGACGTCGTTTGCCCATGCAACGGCCTTGTCCTCGTCGTCGAACTGCTGGACGGTGATGACCGGCCCGAAGATCTCGTTCTGGATCATCTCGTCCGTCTGCTGAAGCCCGGAGACGACGGTCGGCTCCATGAAGAACCCGGGACCGTCGATCTTGTGGCCGCCGGTCGTGACCTCGGTATTGCTGGGAGAGCGTCCGAGAAAGCCCTCGACGCGCTCGAGCTGGCTCGAGTTGTTGAGTGGACCGAAGAAGGTGTCGGGATCGTTCGGGTCGCCGGTCTTCATCTCCTTGGCTCGGGCGGTGATCTCACTGACGAAATCGTCGTGCACGCCGGGTCCCGCGAGGACGCGCGTGGCCGCGGTGCAATCCTGACCGGCGTTGAAGTAGCCGGCCTCCGCGATCGCGGTCGATGCGGCGGCGAGATCGGCGTCGTCGAACACGATAACGGGAGCCTTGCCCCCTAGCTCGAGATGTACGCGCTTGAGGTCGTCGGCGGCCGCGATCGCAACCTCCTTGCCGGCTCGCACACTGCCGGTAATCGAGGCCATGTCCGGGACCTCGTGCGAGACCAGTGCGGCCCCGGTGCTGCGGTCGCCGCAAATGACGTTGAACACACCCGGTGGCAGGAACTCGGCCATGATCTCGGCCATCCGCAAAGTGGTGACCGGAGTGGTGTCCGACGGCTTCAGAACGACGGTGTTCCCCGCCGCGAGGGCGGGAGCAAACTTCCACACCGCCATCATCATCGGGTAGTTCCAGGGCGTGACCTGGGCGCAGACTCCGACCGGCTCGCGCCGGACGAAGGAGGTATATCCAGTCATGTACTCACCCGCGGAGCGTCCTTCGAGGACGCGCGCGGCGCCGGCGAAGAAGCGGATCTGGTCGACCATCGGCGGGATCTCCTCGCTGGTGGTCAGCTCGGTGGGTTTGCCGGTGTTCTCGACCTCGAGGCGCACCAACTCTTCCGCGTTGGCCTCGATGGCGTCCGCGATGCGGATCAAAGCGAGGCTGCGCTCACCGGGGGTCGCGTCGCGCCATCCCGGAAAGGCCCGCGCGGCGGCCCGGCAGGCCGCGTCGACGTCGGCACCTCCGGACACGGGTGCGGTGGCGAAAACCTCGCCGCTTGCTGGATTGATCAGGTCTAGCGTCTGTGTGTCGGCGGCGTCTCGATACTCACCGTCTACGAAGTTCTGGAGCTTCCGGGCCATGCGTCGCTGATCCTCCTGTGTCTATGCGGACGTTACGGATTGGCAGTAGTCGTCGAAGACGTTCACGAACAGATCGATGTCGTCCTCGGTGTGCTGAACCGAGATGGTCCACTGCTCTTCCTTGCCCGGAGTTTGGAAGATGCCGCGGTTGATGAGCCAGTACCAAGAGGCATCGAACAAAGAACCGTCGATCGTCTGAAAGTCCCGATAGTGCACCAGTTTGCGTTCGCTGAAGGTGATCGAGCCCTTGCACCCGAGATCGGTCGTGTGTGCGCCGACGCCGGCTTTGTCGAGAGCCGCCTGGCAACCCTGGGCGAGACGAGTTCCCATCTTGGCGAGGTGCTCGTAAGCGTCCGTCGTCAGCACTTCCGTTAGTGCGGCAAGCGCCGCGGCCACCGACAGGGGGTTTCCGTTGAACGTCCCCAGCGCGGCAACGCCATGCTCGATCTCGTCCATGATGTCGGCGCGGCCCCCGAACGCTCCGATGGGAGTCCCTCCGCCGATCGACTTTGCCAGGCACACCAGATCCGGTTGGACCCCGAAATACTCGGTGGCTCCTCCCGCTGCGATGGTGACCCCGGTCTTCACCTCGTCGAAGATCATCACCACGTCGTGCTTGGTGCACAACTCGCGCACCCTGGCGAGATAGCCGGGCTGCGGCACGATGATCCCTAGATTCATCATGACCGGCTCCATGATCATGGCTCCGATCACATCGCCGTGCTCGGCGAGGATCTTCTCGAGCGCCCCGACGTCGTTGAAGGGGACGATCATGGTGTGCTGCTCGGTGCCGCGGGGAATGCCGCGCGAGAAGGGTATTGACCAAGCTCGCTCCTCGCTGCTTCCCGAATCCATCGTGGGAACGACCGAGTACATGACCGCGTCGTGGTGGCCGTGGTAGCTGCCCTCGATCTTGAGCAGCACGTCCTTTCCGCTCGCGGCGCGAGCCAGGCGCACGGCATCCATCGTGGCCTCGCTGCCGGAGTTTACGAAGCGCACCTTCTCCATACCGAAGCGGCGATTGAGCTCCTCGGCGAGCAGAAGGTCGTCCTCGGTGGTGGCGGCGAAATGCGTGCCGGACTTGGCCGCGCGCTCGATCGCTTCTCGCACCTTGGGATGGGCGTGACCCACAGCCATGGCGCCGAACCCGTTGTGATAGTCGACGTAGGTGTTCCCGTCGATGTCGGTTACGTGGCTCCCGTTTCCAGACGCCATGTAGATCGGATAGGGATCGCCGACCTGAAACGACGACGCAACGCCGAAAGGCATCAGGGCCTCGGCTCGCCGATACATGGCGGCGGATTGGGGAGTGCGGGACTCGTAGCGAGCGACTTCTTGTTCGAGAACGTGCTTGGTGGCTTTGTGCGTGGCTTTCGGTGCCGTCATGCGTCCTCCTCTGATGGACGTTTCAAATGTACTCTGCGGCCGTGGACGCCAAACGAGCGGTTAGTCACGGGGAGAAGAGCCAACCGTTCGACGCGCGGGGTGGGCTCGGCCGGACCGCAGAACAAACACGCCGCATCAGCATGTGGATGGATACGGTGCCCGGCGAGATCGTAGCTCGGCCCTCGATGCCGGGCGATATCGATGTTGATGTCGCAATTGTCGGGGCCGGTTACACCGGGTTGTGGACGGCGTACTACCTGAGCCGCGCGCAACCCGACCTGCGGATCGCGATCGTCGAAAAGGAGATCGCCGGGTTCGGTGCGTCGGGCCGCAACGGTGGATGGTGCTCGGCATTGTTCGCCGCCGCCCACCGCAAGATAGAGCGCACGGCGGGTCGTCACGGTGTGGTCGCCATGCAGAGGGCGATGTTCGAAACGGTCGACGAGGTCGGGCGCGTCACCGCTGATGAGCGAATCGATGCAGACTTCGAGAAGGCTGGCACGCTCACCCTCGTAACGGCCCCTGCCCAACTCGCCAGAGTCCAGGACGAGATCGCCGAGGAGCGAGCCTGGGGCTTCGGCGAGGACGACATCCGCTGGCTCGAGCCACGCGAGGCGGCCGAGTACGTGCGCGTATCCGAGTGCCACGGCGCCGCGTTCACACCCCACTGCGCCGCCATACATCCCGCCCAGCTGGCTCGCGGCCTTGCCGAGGTCGTCGAACGCCGGGGCGTGACGATCTATGAGGGGACGGCCGCCACCGCGATCGCCTCCGGTCGCGTGGAGACCGAGCGCGGAGTCGTCAGGGCCCCGCGGGTGGTCCGCGCCACCGAGGGCTACACGCCCGCGCTCGATGGAATGCGACGCAGGCTGGTGCCGCTCTACTCGCTGATGATCTCTACCGAGCCGTTGCCGGCGAATGTGTGGGAGGAGATCGGGTGGCGCCGCCGAGTGACGTTGAGCGATGGCCGCCACCTGCTGATCTACGCGCAGCGCACGGCCGACGATCGCATCGCGCTCGGGGGCCGCGGTGCGCCCTACCACTTCGGTTCGCGAGTGCAACCCGATTTCGAACGGCGGCCCGAGGTGTTCTCCGACCTTCGGGGCGTGATGCACAAGTTGTGGCCTGCGACGCGCCCCTATGCGATCAGTCACGAGTGGGGCGGACCGATCGGCGTGCCGCGCGACTGGTACAGCTCGGTCGGCTTCGATCGCGTCTCCGGGCTCGCCTGGGCGGGAGGCTATGTGGGAGACGGTGTGTCCACCACGAATCTCGCCGGGCGAACGCTCGCCGATTTGCTTCTGGAGAGGGACACCGATCTCGTAAGGCTGCCCTGGGTCAACCATCGCTCTCGACGCTGGGAACCCGAGCCGTTGCGCTGGATCGGTATCAACCTCGCCACTCACATGTACGAGAGCGCCGACCGTGCGGAACGCCGCAAGGGCAAACCCGTCGACCGGCGCGTCGATTTCCTCAACCGGCTGATCGGGTTGTAGCCGCACCGCCTAGAGCAATCCCTCGTCGTGCACGACCCTCCCGCCCGCCATCGTGAACAGGACGCGGGCCTCGCTCGTACGCCCCTCGAGCTCGAACAAATCCTTGTCCACCACTACCAGGTCCGCGCGAAGCCCTTCCGCGATGGCTCCCCCCTCATCGTCGCGGTTGACGAAGGCGGAGCCGGCGGTGAACGCGTCCAGTGCATCGACAAGATCGAGTCGCTGATCGGGGAGCAGCACCTCGGCGTCGGGATCCTCGACGGGGGTGCGGCATACCGCGACCTGCAGCTCGTGCAAGGGGTCGGGAGTTGTCACCGGCCAATCGCTTCCCAGTGCGAGCCGGGCACCCGAGCGGAGCAAGTCGCCGAACGGATAAAACCACCGGCGTCGTTGCGGGGTTTGGAACGCGAGCGTCAGCTCCTCCATGGCCGAGTCGTTCTGAGCCCAGTAGGGCTGGGCGTTGACCACGACTCCGAGCTCGGCGAAGCGCGCGATGTCGTCGGGATGGACGAGCTGGACGTGGGCGATGTGATGACGCGAATCTCGTGCACTGTTCGCCGAGCGAGCCGCGGCGCACGCATCCAGCCCCAGCCGAACCGCCCGGTCTCCGATCGCGTGGAAGTGCAGCTGAAAGCCCTCGTGATCCAGCAACGTGGCGAAGCGGTTGAGGTCGACGGGATCGAACATGTCGATGCCAGTGTTTTCCGTCGCCGCCCCCGACGCGTCCAGGTAAGGCTCCAGTACAGAGGCCGTGAACGTCTCGATCACACCGTCGAGAAAGAGCTTGGCCGTGTTCGCATCGAGGTGTCCCGTCGTTCCAAGCTTGCGCAGCTCGAGCAGGTCGTCCAGCTGTGTCTCGCCGGTATGACGATCCCAGAGCAGGGACAACACCACCCGCGCGGTGAGCTCACCCGATTCGTCGAACAGGCGATAGATCTCGAGGGTGTTGGGCTCGATCCATGCGTCCTGCCACGCCGAGATGCCGAATGCGTGGAGTTGGCCTTGCGCGAGACGCAAAGCCTCCAGATAGCGCTCCTTGGTCGGCACGGGCACGAGGTCTCGCACCGCGTTCTCGGCCCCCTCGTGCAGCACGCCGGTCGGTTCCCCGTCGGCGTCTCGCTCGATGCGGCCGTCGGGAGGGTCGGGAGTGTTGCGGTCGATTCCTGCGAGCTGCAGCGCGCGCGTGTTGACCCACGCGGTGTGGACGTTGCTGTCGACCAGGTAGACCGGCCGGTCCGACTCGATGGCATCGAGCTGCGAGCGGTGGGGTCCGCCAGGAAAGTCATGAAGCTGCCACCCCGATCCGGTGATCCAGGGCTCGTCGGGATGCTCCGCGACGTAACGCCGAATCGTGGCCAGCACCTCGGACGCGGGCGAGGTGTCGTGGAGCTCGCAGTCCAGCTGGGCGAGCCCGCCGAACAGTGGGTGCACATGCGAGTCCTGGAAGGCGGGGAGCACCATGCCGGCTTCGAGGTCCACGGAGCGCACCGGCGGTCCCGCTCGCTCGGCGACCTCGTCGAAGGTTCCGGCCGCGGCTATCCGGTCGCCCCGCACCAGAACCGCGTCGGCCCGGCGACCTCCGCCGAGATACACCCCCCAGCCGCCGCGTAAAATCAGGTCCGTCATCACACCTCCGGGGGCTGAAAAACTGAACGGCCATTCAACATGAGACTATGATGGCAGCGGGAGAGGGTCTCGTCGAGGGGCTCTTTTCTCGGTTGTAAGCACCCCGTCCGAGGAGTACCCATGATTCATCCGGCACCGATAGACGCCTCGCTGGTCCGACTCACCACGCAGCCCTTCTACGAGGCCCGGACGCTTCCGGCGTCCGCTTATCACTCACCCGAGGTCCTGGCCTGGGAGCGCGAGCATTTTCTGGCGGCCTCCTGGATCTGCGCGGGTCGGTCCGACGAGCTGTCGGAGCCGGGCAGCCAGCGCGCCATGGATGCCGGCGGCCTCGGCATCCTGTTGGTGCGTGGCTCGGACAACGAGCTGCGGGCCTTTCACAACACCTGTCGCCACCGGGGCCACGAGCTCCTGGTCTGCGGCGCCTCCACCAACCGCAACACCGTTCAATGCCCTTATCACCGGTGGACCTACGGACTCGACGGCAGCTTCAAGGGGGGGCCGGGCATGGCCTCGCAGCCCGGCTTCGACAAGAGCGACCCGGACCACAGCCTGCGCCGCGCCGCGGTGCGTGAGTGGCATGGCTGGATCTTCGTCAACCCCTCCGGAGGGGCGCCCGACTTCGATAACCACGTCGGGAACCTCGATGATCTAGTGGCTCCCTACGAGCCCGAGCGCATGTTCGTGGGAGCCGAGCACAGCTACGAGATCGCCGCCAACTGGAAGGTGATCATCGAGAACTACCACGAGTGCTACCACTGCTCCGAGATCCACCCGGAACTGTGTGCCGTGAGCTCGCCGACATCGGGCGAGGGGATGGATCCGACCGGCCTTTGGGTGGGCGGGACCATGGAGCTGCGGGAAGGAGTCGAGACCATGTCACTCGACGGCAAGAGTGGTGGAGTGCGCATTCGAGGGCTGGACGACCGCGCCGCCCGCGATGTCGGGTACTACATGCTGTGGCCGAATCTGCTCTTGAGTCCTCACCCCGACTACGTGATGACGCACCGCATCGAGCCGCTCGCCCCCGACCGCACCTTCGTCGAATGCCAGTGGCTGTTTCCTCCGGAGTCGCGCGATCACCCGGGCTTCGATCCTTCGTTCGCGGCGGACTTCTGGGACGTCACCAACCGCCAGGACTGGAACGCCTGCGAATCGGTGCAGCGGGGTGGCGCGGGGCCCGGCTACCGGCAGGCCCCCTACAGCGAGCAAGAGATCCAGGTCTACGAGTTCGACCTCATGGTGGCGCAGGGCTACCTCAGCGGTGGGGTGCGCGACCCGGTGCCGCATTTCTCCGAGGTGCGCCGATAACCATTGGAGCACCAGTGACCGAACCGGGCGCGGCCCCTATGATGTTGAACGACGGTTCAAAGGAGTGAGGCAGTGAGAGCGAATTGGAGCGACGGCGATCTGGCCCGGCTGGATCGGCTGATCGAGGAGCAGGAAGCTGCATTCGTCGAGCGGCAGCCGCGCTCCGCAGCGCTACTCGAGCGCGCCTCGGAGGTCCTGGCCGGCGGCGCCACGTCGAGCTGGCAGATCGCCCGCCCGCAGATGATCTGGATCAGCCACGGCGAGGGCTCCAAGGTCTACGACGCCGACGGGATTCAGTACTCGGACTTCAACGGTGGCTACGGCGTGGGGCTCATGGGCCATGCCCACCCCGCTGTGGTCGAGGCCGTGTCCCGACGCGTGGGCAAGGGCACGCACTTCGCGCAGCCGACCGAGGACGCAATCCTGGTGGCGACCATGCTGGCCGAGCGCTGGGGCCTGCCGCTGTGGCGCTTCGGGAATTCCGGTACCGAGTCGACCATGGATGCCGTGCATCTGATGCGCGCGTTCACCGGGCGCGACCTCATCGTGAAGATCGAGGGTTGCTACCACGGTCACCACGACTCGGTAATGGTCTCGGTTGCCAACGAGGAGGACGAGATCGGCCCCGCGGTCAGCCCGGTCTCTGCGCTGGCGGGCACGGGCTTGCCCAGCGCCATCACCGATCTCACGATCATCGTTTCCTACAACGACCTGGACATGCTCGAGCGTGTATTCGAGGAGCACGAGGGTCGGATCGCCGGAATGATCCTCGAGCCGATCATGATGAACGCCGGGATCATCGGGCCGGAACCGGGTTACCTCGAGGGCGTGCGCGACCTCGT
>JBOGWU010000120.1:0-34518 GCA_050693935.1 Actinomycetota bacterium
GCTACCTACACGAGTACGACAACCGCTACCTGTGGATGCATCTCAAGACCATCATCGGTAGCCACTTCGCCAACTACAGGGAAGCGTGGGAAGCCAACCGCCTCGCCTACCTCGGGAAGATCCATCCGATCCTGTCGGAGACCTATCCGCTGAACGAGGTGGGCGAGGCCGCCAATCGAGTGCACCAGAACCTGCATCGCGGCAAGCTCGGCATCCGGGTCCTTGCACCGACCGACGGGCTCGGAGTAAGCGACCCCGAATTGCGCGAGCGGCACCTCGACAAGATGCGCTGCTTCCGGAAGTTCAGCGACTAGCAACTCCTTCTCAGGTTAAGAAACCCCAAATCCGGCAGCGAGGGGGGAAACGAGGGCGCGCGGTTCATCGGGCCCGCTCGCATCGAGCCGGGTGAGGCCTTTGCAACCTGAGTACTGCCCAGCGGTAGCCATGTTGCGGAAGCCTCTCGAAGCCCCTCATCGACCCTTCGCGCAGAGCCGATCCGCCGCCCCCTCGTCCCTTGGCTGCCTTCTTTCGAGGAATGACCCCGCTGAGCGGGGCTGCAGGTCGAAAGTTCGGCGGGGTTGGGCTAGCCCGCTACCTCGAAGATGACCGCGTCGCCCTGGCCCCCGCCGCCGCACAGTGCCGCCGCACCGGTGCCTCCGCCGCGGCGCTTCAGCTCGTAGATAAGCGAGACCGCCAGGCGGGCGCCGGTGCATCCGATCGGGTGCCCGAGCGCGACCGCTCCACCGTTGACGTTGACTTTCTCCTCGCCCGCACCGGAGCCGTTGAACAACATGCGCGTCGAGTGCAGCGCGACCGCGGCGAAAGCCTCGTTGATCTCGAGGAGGTCGAGGTCGTTAACCGACAGGCCTGCCTTCTTGAGCGCCGCCTGGACTGCGAGCGCGGGAACCGTGTGAAGGTATGGAGGCGCGTCGGCCGACATGCCGTGCGCGATTACATCGGCGATCGGAGTCAGTCCGAGTTCCTCGGCGCGTTCAGCGCTCATCACGACGACCGCCGCTCCGCCGTTGGAGATCTGCGACGCGTTGCCCGCGGTAATGGTTCCGTCCGACTGAAACACCGGCTTTAGCTTGCCGAGCGACTCGGCGGTGGTGCCGGCGCGAACACCTTCGTCGGTGTCGAAGACGATCGGATCCCCCTTCCGTTGGGGGACCTCCAGAGAAACGATCTCCTCCGCGAACTTTCCGGTCTCGATCGCCGCGGCGGCGCGCTCGTGGCTGCGGGAAGCCCAAGCGTCCTGGTCGGCGCGGCTCACCGAGAACTCCTCGTTGACGTCGTCGGACTGGTCGCCCATGTGCTTGTGGTTGAAGGCGTCCCAGAGCCCATCGTGGATCATCGAGTCGACCAGCTTGCCGTCGCCCATTCGGTAGCCGGTGCGCGCCTTGGGCAACAGGTAGGGCGCCTGGTCCATCGACTCCATTCCGCCGGCGATGACCGCGCTCACCTCACCCGCTCGGATCAGCTGGTCTGCGAGAGCGATGGCGTTGAGTCCCGAGAGGCAGACCTTGTTGATGGTGATGGCGGGGACGCCCTTGGGCACTCCTGCCTTCATCGCGGCCTGACGGGCGGTGATCTGTCCGGTCCCGGCCTGGAGCACCTGCCCCATGATCACGTAGTCGATCTGCTCGCCGGAGATACCGGCGCGCTCCAGGGCTCCCCTGATGGCGTGAGCTCCGAGGTCCGTCGCCGGGATGCCGGAGACGGCTCCACCGAACTTCCCGATCGCGGTACGGGCGGCTGAGACGATGACCGACCGAGTCATTTTGGTAGCTCCTTTCGAGAGCCTGCGGGCATCCAGGGCCCGTCGTACTCGTGAGTAATCGGTTCGGGGGCCAGTTTAGTCTGCGGTCCAGCCCAGCCCGCCCCGCGTCTAGTCTGCGGTCCGGCCCAGCCCGCCCCGCGTCTAGTCTGCGGTCCGGCCCAGCCCGCCCCGCCGGTACTCATGTTGCATGAGGGTCCTCTAGTCAGGCGAAGGGGCGATTATGGGGGCATGAGGATCGAGGTGCCGCGCCCCAGCTACCAGCGCCGCTGGCCCGACATGGACGACATCGGCCTGTTCGGACCCGACAGCATGGTGTGGCGCGTACAGGCCGATCCCGCCTCGCTGATCGGGGGTCTGCGAGGTCTGCTCATTCAGGCCCTTCATCCGGTGGCGATGGCGGCGGTCAGCCAGCACAGCGACTTTCGTGACGACCCCTGGGGGCGGCTGACCCGGACCTCCGAGTACCTAACGGTCACCACCTTTGGAGACACCGAGACGGCCACCACGGCGGCCGCCCGCCTTCGTTCCATCCACCGGCGGATCACCGGCATCGATCCGGTTACCGGGCGCGGCTACCGGGCCGACGACCCCGACCTGCTGCTGTGGGTTCACAACGTAGAGGTGCACTCGTTTCTCGCGGGGTACCGCGCTTACGGAGGCCCTGTGACCCCTGCCGAAGCGGACCGATATGTGACCGAGATGGTGCGGCACGCGGAGCTGGTCGGGCTCAGCGCCGACGACGTCCCGCGCACGTTCGCCGAGGTCGACGACTATCTCATCGGCTACGAGGGACTGGCGCTCACCCCCGCCGCTCGCGAGGGCATGAGTTTCGTGTTGTCTCCGCCGATGCCCCTACTGCTCAGGCCGCTGTGGGGGATTCCCGCGGCCGCCGCCATCGCGATCCTTCCCGGCCCCATCCGAGACCTATACGGGATCCCGTGGCCGCCGCCCGCAACTCCGGTCGTGCGGGCGACTACCATCGCCTTGCTGAAATCGCTCAAAGCGATGTTCCCACCGCCTCCGCCCGTGCGTGAAGCGCTCGCACGGGCGGAGCGACTGGCGGCGTAACTGGATCTCAGAAGTTGAAGCTGGTCCGGCACACCTCGTCCGTCCTCAGGTTGCGGGCCCTCCCGGAAATCCTGTCTTTGCCGGGCCCGTTGGAGGTCTTCCTCTCCACGCTGAAGGAGCCGCTGGCCCCTCCGGTCGTGCGCTTCCCTCGGAAGAAGGTATTGCCGTCGTTCCGCAGCCTCACCTTCCACTTGTGGCCGCTACGGTTCTGATCGACCTCGAACTCGACCTCGAGCCGGCCGTCGTCGGTCTTGACCTTCAGCTTGGAGGAGCTGTTCTCGGTGCATCGTGTCCTCTTGATCCTCTCCCGATCGTCACCCGCCTGGGCCGGGGCACCGGCGAGGGTCAACAGCATCGAGGCACCCACCACGCTTGCAGCCACTCTCGTCTTCATGTTCCTCCTCTATTGGTTGCGTCACACTTGGCGCGACCTTCTGTCGATCAACGAGCGGGCAGGGAATCGCGTTACGCTGCCGACCAAGGAGGGGTTCTGTGACACGAATTGGCCGATCGGTTCTCGTGCTGGTGTGTTCGCTCGCGCTGTGTGCCGGGTTTGCCCCAACCGCCATCGCGCGGCATCGTCCCAACTCGTTCTGCAGCGAGAGCGGCGACTTCTGTCAGTTCGCCACCAAGAACCTCAAGGGCGTCCGCTACCTCGTGTTCGCAGCTTCGTCCATCGCGGCAAAGTCAAGGTGTGCGTGAACGCTCCCGACGAGACCCGATCCTGCGTAAAGGATCGTTTCAGAGACGGGAACGACGATGGTGTCTTCGCCAGCAGGTTGCGCTGGAGCACTAACTTTCCCAACAAAGGCTCCGGCAGCTACACGGTGCGATGGAGGCAGAAGGGCGAGCGGATCGGCAAGATCCTCGGCTTCCACAAACCATAGTGCGGGGTACCTAATGGGAGTCGCGAGGATCGAACACATCGCCCTTGCAGTCGCCAACATCGACGCGGCCATCGCTCACTATGCGAGCGTCTGGGGCCTCGAGGTTTCGCACCGTGAGCGCGTCGACGACCAGGGTGTCGACGAGGCCATGCTGCCGCTCGGCGACTGCCACCTGCAGCTGTTGGGTTCCACTACTCCTGACTCCACCGTCGCTAAGTTCCTGGAGCGAAGGGGCGAGGGCCTGCACCACATCGCGTACGCGGTCGACGACCTCGAGGGGACGCTGGCCGAGCTCAAGAACAAGGGCATCGAGTTGATCGACGAGCAGCCGAGGTTGGGAGGCCGGGGGCACATGGTCGCATTCGTTCACCCGCGGTCGAACCATGGACTCCTCGTTGAGTTGATCCAGCGACCGAGCGACTGAGGAATCTTGCGTCCCGCAAACAAGTCAAAGGCCGCGCGGTCGCCTCGAGCTGCCCCCGCTTCCGCGGAGGCGGCCCCGTCTCCGCTACGAAACCCTGCCTTTCGAAACCTGCTGGCGATCTCGATAACCGTCGCCATCGGGTTCGGAATGGTTATCCCTGTGTTGCCCAACTACGCACGGAGCTTTGGCGTTGGGCTCGCCGCCATCGGTCTGGTGCAACTGGTCTTCGGGCTTACGCGCTTCAGCTTTGGGATCGTCGGCGGACTAATAGTCGATCGCTTCAGCGACCGAACCAGTGTCATGGCCGGTCTGTTGATCGTCGCGCTGTCTTCATACGCGGCCGGATTCTCGACGACGTTCGTTCAACTGGTGGCGGCGCGCGGGTTCGGAGGAGCCGGGTCGGCGTTGTTCATCGCGGGCTTGATGAATCGGATCATACGAACCATCGAACCCGCGGCCATGGGACGAGCGACGGGACAGTTCCGTGCGTCCTTCCTGGTGGGCATCGGCGTCGGGCCCTTCCTCGGGGGCGTGGTCGCGAAATATTTCGGCATCGCCGCGCCCTTCCACTTCTACGCGACGGGCCTTTTGGTCGCCACGGTCATCGCCTTCTTCGTGATGCGCGCGCAGGTCATGCAACGGTCGGCTGAACGCAAGAAGCCGCTCGAGGCGCTGCGCGCCGCCGCTCCCCTGTTCAGGGATCGCCGCTATGTGCTCGCGCTGGCCGCGACGCTGGTCGGGTGGTGGACCCTGTCCGGGCCGGCCCAGACCATCGGCCCGGTGTTCGCGAAGGAAGAGCTCGGCTTCAGCAGCGAGGTCATCGGGTTGGCGGTGACGATGCTCGCCGTGGGCGAGATCCTCATCCTGCTGGTGGTGGGACGAGCCGCGGACTTCTACGGTCGAAAGGCGGTCATGGTGCCGGCACTGGCGCTCACCACGGTGGCCGTCGCAATGCTCGGCCAGATCACCGGTGCCCCGTGGGCGTACTTTCCGCTGATGGTGGGCATCGGAGCGGGGGTGGCGGCGGGCGGCGTCGCGGCGGGCGGCCTGCTTGCGGACTCAATCCCGGAGGGGGGCTCGGGAGCGGCGGTCGGAGTCAACCAGATGGCCGGCGACCTCGGTTATCTGCTGTCACCGACGATCATCGGATTCATCGCCGAGAACAACGGGTTTCCCCTGGCCTACCTGGTGGGAGGGATTCCCGCGGCCCTGGTCCTGTTGTGGGCCATGACACTCCCCAACTACAGGGCCGAGCAGCGGACCCCGGCTCCGGAGGCCGTCGAGCCCGGCACCGTCGTCGGCTGAGCCGGGTAACCGGCAGAGGTGATCGACACTCGGTTGCGGCCGTTCTGCTTGGCGGTGTACAGACCGGAGTCGGCTCGTTGCATGAGATGAAGCGCGGACTCCTGTTCGTCCCAGCGAGCGATTCCGGCCGAGAACGTGATGTCACCGGGAGTGGACGATCGAACTCGCTCGATCACCATCTCAGCCTGTTCGAGCGAGCACGCAGGCAGGAGCAGTGCGAACTCCTCGCCGCCCCAGCGAGCCAGTGTGTCGACCTCGCGCAGCTGCGCCCGCCAAGCGGCGGCGGCCTCCTTGAGGAGGAGATCACCGGCCTGGTGACCCAGACGATCGTTGTAGGCCTTGAAGTGATCGAGGTCGAGCAGCGCAACGCACAGCGGCACTCCCGTCCGTCGAGCGCGTTCTTGCTCGAGCCACAGGGCCTCGTCCCAGGTACGCCGGTTGGCGAGGCCGGTCAACGGGTCGGTTCTCGCCAGCTCCGTAACTCGATGAACCAGGTCACCGCGCTCCATCGCCACACCGGCCTCGGCCGCCAGCAATCCCACGCCTTCGACGGCCGAGCTCTTGAGCGAGCGCACCTGCGTGCACCAGGCGACGCAGAGGACACCGACGCACTTATCGCCGAGCAACACCGGCTCGAACAGCACCGAGGCAGCGCCGGTTGCTTCCACGAGCCGTCGTGACACGCGCGAATCCGATGCAGTATCGGTCACGAACCGGCGTTTGCCCGACCGGAACGCGTTGATGGCTCCCGACGTCTCGTCGCTGGAACTCAAGACGATCTGCTCCATCGCGGGACCCGCTTGGGCGCTCGATTCAAGACCGCCTTCTCCGTCGGCCTCCATGAGAAAGCAGAAGTCGGCGTTCCCAATCTCCAGCACGGCCTCGCAGATGCGCCGGCGAACATCGGAGTCCGTAGGTAGCTCCCGCATAGCAGACGCCACGATCCTCATCGATCTAGCTTGCAACTCGAGGTCGTCGGCACGCATGCGAGTCTTCTCCACCAAGTGCTGAATGACGAATCCGATCATCGGCCCGATCATCAGATACAGAGCCGCCCTTCGCCACTCCGAGACGGGATACGCGTCGCCGCCCAGCAAAAGGATGGGACCGATCAGCGTGGCACCCATGAGTACGAGGGCGGCGGTCAGCTGACGACGACTCCCGTAGAGGGCCAGCCACACCACGGGTAGCAGGACCAGGGGGCCGAATCCCGACCGACCGCCGCCCTCGGCGTGTCGAAGCAGCGCGACGTCCACGTAGAACAGCAGCGGGAGCACCATCCTGGCGCGAGCGGGCAACCGGTTCCAGGGCAGACCGAGCCCACACAGGGCCATGACGACGGTGAGGGCGATCGCCGCCACCGCCGACTCGGGATGCGCTTCGACCGAGGGCACGGGAATCGTTAGCAGAGCAGCCAGTGCCACGCCGGCGAAGGGGGCGACGCGCCGCACGGTCCGCGTGCGGTTGGTGTCGTTGCTGGTGTTATCGAGATTGATTCCGGTCATAGCGGATGCATCGGACGGCGGGCACTACGGCTTAATGTGATCGACGTGGAAACTCCGAACTATGCAGACGCGGGGGTCAAGAGCCAGACCGAGGCACTGACGGCGGTCCAGCGCCACCTCCGGCCCACTTTCAACTTCCCCAGCAACGGCGAGGTGCTCACCGAGTTCGGGCACTATGCGAGCGTCATCAAGCTGAGCGACGACCTTGCCGTGGCCATGTGTACGGATGGCGTGGGCTCGAAGACGATCGTGGCGTCGCTGCTCGACCGCTACGACACCATTGCCTTCGACTGCGTCGCGATGAACGTCAACGACTTGATCTGCGTGGGCGCTCGGCCCTTGGCGATGGTCGATTACCTCGGGGTCAATACGCTCGACGCCCGGCGAAGCGACGAGCTGCTCGGTGGACTGGCTGCAGCCGCCAAGGAAGCCGTCGTCGCGATCCCCGGGGGGGAGGTCGCCCAGCTACCGGAGGTCATCGGCTCGGACGGGCGTTCGCCCGGAGATGCCACCGCCTTCGATCTCGTGGGCACGTGCATCGGGACGCTGCATCCGCACGACCTCATTCTCGGACGGGCGCTGGAGCCCGGCGACGCCATCATCGGAATCTCGTCGTCGGGACTTCATTCGAACGGGTACACCTTGGCCCGCAGGGTGTTGATGAGGGACGCTGGGATTGGGCTCAACGATCGGGTGGACTCACTCGGGCGAACGCTTGGGGAGGAGCTGCTCGAGCCGACCGCCATCTACGTCCGGGCCGTCACCCGGCTATGGGAAGCGGGCATTCAGACCAGGGGGCTGTCGCACATCACCGGAGACGGCTTCGCCAACCTGATTCGCCTCGAAGCCGAGGTCGGCTACGAGCTCGACGCCCTCCCCGATCCGCAACCCATCTTCAAGCTCATTCAAGAGCGGGGACAGGTCGCCATGGCCGAGATGTTCGGCGTCTTCAACATGGGTGTCGGCATGGTGGTGATCACTTCGGAATCGCAGCTCGACAATGCGCTTGGATCCCTCGAGTCGAGTGGGCATCGCGCCGCACGGATCGGAACGGTCACATCGGAGGCAAATGTGGTGCGCATTCCGCAGTACGGCCTCGTCGGGGGCCCCAACGACGAAGGAGACGGCGCCTTCCGCCCCATGTAGAGAGAGCTACGACTAAGGGAGAGCCGGGTCTACCTCGCCCGGCCGTCCGCCACCGAGCTGCGTGTCGATGATGCCGTCGTCGTCGGGGGCCCCCTCGTCGGGCTCCTGGACCGGCTCCTCGTCGACGTTGTCGTCGTGGCCTGACGAGGGCGAGCCGGACGAGGGCTCGTGGCCGGCGTCCTTGGCGTTCGAATCGAGGTCCTTCGTGGTGGCCCTCGGATCGGCGGTATCGAGATCATTCGTCAAGCCGCCGGTAGCGAGATTCGTGACCTCGGTGAGCACCGCGGCCAGCTTGCCGGCCATCTTGGGTCCCACCAGGTCGGCCAGCAGCCGCTCGAGCTCGTCCCGGTTCAAATCACCGCTTCGGGTCAGTCGCTTGAGCTCCTTGAACTGCTCGCGGCTCAAGGCGATCCTGGTCCCGTCGGCGAACCGGATCCTCTTCATGTCACGGTCGTTGCCCGTGGGTTCGTCGATTGCCGAGAGGGTGGGACGCCGGGGCGACGAACCATCAATAAGGTCCTCGATGAAAGCGCCAACGGCTACGCCCGCGACCGAGAGCATCAGCAGTCCTGCCGACAGGGTCGCCGCGGCAAGACTGCGAGCAAGCCGGAGCCGGGTCACCTTCTCGCGCCGCGCTGCACGCACGATCTTGACCTCGTTGACCTGCTCGGCCAAGAGGGCCTCCTCGGTTCTGACATCGGCCTCGAGATCGACGATCAAACGGTTCGCGGCCTCGACCTCACCCGCCCGCATCAGCGTCGCCGAGAACGCCAGCTTGTCTTCGGCGACCTCGCGAGTGCGGCGAGAGAATGCCCGCGCCGACCGGGTCAGCTCGAAGCTGGCCCTCTCCTCGTCATTGGCAGCGCGCGCACATTGACGATCCAGCTCTTTGATCTCGTGCCGCAGCCGCCCCATCCACATAGGTGATTGGTTCGCCTCCGCGCACTGCTCCCCTCCCTCTCATGGACGTGCTTTTTCTGGACTGCCCGGTCAACTCGATTGGCCGGCGTTCGTTCCCGGGTGCGCGGCTATTGTTTGGCGCATGCCGACGAGCCCATCTGAGCCCACCCCCGAAGCCACCAACCTCGAAGCGCCCGGCGACGCCGAAGCAGCACAGTCCGCGGACGTCCCCGAACGGATCGGTGAGCTCGATCGCCGGAGGGAGGCCGCGCTCGTTGCCGGCGGCGAGGAGGCGATCGCCCGCCAGCACGACAGGGGCAAGCTGACCGCCAGGGAGCGCATCCAGAGCCTCCTCGACAAGGGAACCTTCGTCGAGACCGACCAGCTAATGCGTCACCGGAGCCACGGGTTCGGGATCGAGAACAAGCGTCCCTACTCCGATGCGGTGGTGACCGGATGGGGCACCATCGACGGCCGGAAGGTGTTCGTGTTCGCCGAGGACTTCACGGTGTTCGGAGGCTCGTTGGGCGAAGTTATGGGCGAGAAGATCTGCAAGATCATGGACCTCGCTCTGGCCACCGGAGCTCCTCTCATCGGACTCAAGGACTCGGGAGGGGCTCGCATCCAGGAAGGTCCCGCTTCGCTTGCCGGGTACGGCTATATCTTCGACCGCAACGTGCGTAGCTCGGGCGTGATCCCTCAGATCTCGGCCATCATGGGGCCGTGTGCGGGGGGCGCCGTCTACTCGCCGGCCATGACCGACTTCAACTTCATGGTCGACAAGACAAGCCACATGTTCATCACCGGTCCCGACGTCATCAAGGCGGTCACCGGGGAAGAGGTCACTCAGGAGGAACTCGGCGGCGCCATGAGCCACGCGAGCAAGTCCGGCTCCGCCCACTTCGTCGCCCAGACCGACGAGGACTGCCTCGAGCAGATTCGCTACCTGCTGAGCTTCCTGCCGTCCAACAACTTCGAATCGCCGCCCTTCTTCGCACCTACCGACGACCCGGGACGGCTCTGCGACGAGCTCGTCGACGTCATCCCCGACTCACCCAACAAGCCCTACGACATGCACCAGGTCATCGGGAGTGTGTTCGACGACGGCGAGTTCTTCGAGGTTCACGCCCACTGGGCTCGAAACGTCATCGTGGGCTTCGCCCGGCTCGGCGGGCATCCGGTTGGGATCGTCGCCAACCAGCCACAGGTGCTCGCGGGATGCCTCGACATCGAGTCGTCGACCAAAGCCGCCCGCTTCGTGCGTTTCTGCGACGCGTTCAACGTCCCGCTCGCGACGTTCGTCGACGTGCCCGGATTTCTCCCCGGGACCGAGCAGGAGTATGGAGGCATCATCCGTCACGGCGCCAAGCTGCTTTATGCCTTCAGCGAGGCCACCGTGCCTCGTATGACGGTCATCACGCGCAAGGCCTACGGCGGCGCCTACGTCGTCATGAACTCCAAGCACATCCGCAGCGACGTGTCGGTGGCGTGGCCCTCGGCTCAAGTCGCGGTCATGGGGGCAGAGGGCGCCGTAAACATCATCCACCGGCGCGACATCTCGTCGGCCGACGATCCCGATGCCAAGCGCGCGGAGCTCATCACCAGCTACTCCGAGCACCTGCTCAATCCTTACGTTGCCGCGGAGCGCGGCTATGTGGACGCGGTCATCGATCCGCGCGACACCCGGGTTCGCCTGCTACAGAGCCTCGAGATGCTTCGCAGTAAGCGCGAGACCATCCCACAACGCAAGCACGGAAACGTGCCTCTCTAGTCCGAGAAGAGGACAGGAATGACGGAGCACATCGACCAACCCGGCGACGTCGAGATCACCTCGATCGCGGGGAACCCCAGCGACGCACAGCGGGCTGCCATTCGCGCGGCGCTCGAAGACGTCATCGAACGCGAGCACCGGGCCAGAGCGGCTTCCATCTGGCGGCGCGCGTCGCGCTCGCAAGGCCGAAGGCTCGGCATGAGCGACTACAGGGACCGGTTCGATTCGGCGGATGCCTGGCGGCTGTCCGCGCGTTTTCCGTTCGGCGGCCGTGAGTATCCAGGACTGAACGGACGCGGCGACGCCAAGTAAATCCCTATTCCTCTCTTGGCCGGAGGCCATATAGATGACCCGTGCCGAGCGTGCCTCCGTGGCCGACGCGGGCGAGGTGGCCGCGTTCGTCGCTCGCCTCAACTCAATTCCCGAACACCGAATCGGCTACTTCGGCGACACTCCGGAGGAGATCGCGAACGAGCTGATCAGTTGGGGAACGATCGAACGTGCGCTGGTCGCTCGCGATCGTGGCGGAGACATAGTTGCCTTCATGGGGATCGAGGTGGACGACGTGATGGGACGTTCGTACCTCAACGGTCCTTTAGCCGAGTCCTCGCGGTGGCCGGATCTCCCCCTGAGGCTGGTCGCAGAGTGCCTGGCGCTGGTCCCTGAGGCCGCCGCCCGGTTGCTCGAATTGTTCTTCGACGTCGAGAACACCAACCTTGCCGGGCTGGGCCGCTCGCTCGGCTTCGAGTCCTACAAGGACGTGCGGCTCATGCGCTTCGATCGCTCGCAACTGGCATCGCTGGCGCCGGGGACCGCCTCTAAGCTGGATCCCGAGCACCACGAACAGTTGGCCGTCCTTCACGACCGTCTCTTTCCCAACACCCACCTGCCGGGCGCCCGCATGGTTGCAGGACTCGGGGCGCACAAGGCCTGCTTCGTCAAGATCTCCGGCGGCGAGGTCGAGGGCTACGTCTATTTGGAGGTCCAGGAGGAAACCGGCGCGGCGGGCGTCGAGTACCTGGGCACCGCCGAGGGGGCGCGGAGACGAGGCGTCGGCGAGGACCTGGTGCGTGCGGGCACCCACTGGATGCTGTCATTCGACAACGTCTCCCAGGCCTGGTTGACCGTGGACGAGGACAACGCCGTGGCCCAGCGCCTCTACCATCGGCTGGGCTGGAGCTTCGTCCGCCGGCTGACCTCGATGCGTCGTCGCGGAAAACCCACCCCGCTAGTCGGCGGTCCGGCCGAGCCCACCCCGCTCTAGTCGGCGGTCCGGCCGAGCCCGTCCCGCGGCCCTAGTAGAAAGAGCGTATTTCTCGCTTCCGCGCCGGCTCGTAGCCTGTGCCGACCCATGGGCAACGACGAAACGGCGGCTTCAGACGACCCCTCTCCGAGTTCGCAATTCAAGGCGATCTTCGAACAGGCATTCCGCAATGCGCCGTTCGGCATGGATCTCACCGGCCGCGATGGGCGCTTCCTGCAGGTGAACACCGCGCTGTGCCGCCTCCTCGGATACAGCGAACAGGAGCTGCTCGGAATGCGATGGCAGGACCTCACCCATCCGGACGACCTGGCCGCCAGCACGGAACGGCAAGAGGAGACCTTCGAAGGCCAAGACGTCGTCCAGTTCTCGAAGCGCTACCTCCACAAAAGCGGACGCGTGATCTGGTGCCGCCTCAACTCATCGCTGGTGCGCGACGCCGAGGGCAGACCGCGGTTCGCAATCGCGCAACTCGAGGACATCAGCCGGCAGCGAGAGCTGGAACAACAGCTCATCCAGGCTCAGAAAATGGATGCGGTCGGGAGGCTTGCCGGAGGCGTTGCGCACGACTTCAACAACCTGCTTCTGGTCATCAACAACTACGCGCAGATGCTCCGAGACGACATGACGGAAGGAGACCCTCGCCGAGAGGATCTCGACGAGATCGTCACGGCCGGAAGCAAGGCGGCGCGGCTCGTGCAACAGCTGCTTGCCTTCTCCCGGATAGACGTCGTCCAGCCACAGCTAGTGTCGCTGAATCAGGTGACCGAGGGACTACTGGGGCTCCTTCCACGTACCATCGGCGACGACATCGAGCTCACGACCAAACTCGAGCCCGAACTGTGGAACATCCTGATGGACGTCGCGCAACTCGAACAGATCATCGTCATCCTCGCCGTCAACGCGCGGGACGCGATGCCCGAAGGCGGCAACCTCGAGCTCTCAACCTCGAACGTCGTCCTCGACGAGCCGCTGGACGAAGCCGCGCTCGGGCCGGGTAGATACGTTCAGCTCGAG
This sequence comes from Actinomycetota bacterium, assembly GCA_050693935.1. Taxonomy (GTDB): domain Bacteria; phylum Actinomycetota; class CADDZG01; order CADDZG01; family WHSQ01; genus WHSV01. The sequence goes on from JBOGWU010000120.1 coordinate 13,065, forward strand.
GTCGCCGACGACGGCCGCGGGATCAAGCCGGATGTGCTTTCAAAGATGTTCGAGCCTTTCTTCACGACGAAGCCCCGCGGCGAGGGAAGCGGATTGGGACTCGCCAGCGTTTACGGAATCGTGGAGCAGGCCGGCGGAATGGTCGACGCGATCAGCGAGCCCGGCCACGGCGCCACCATCCGCATCTTGCTCCCCGCCGCCGGCGGCGCAGAGGACGCTTGAGAAACACTTCGCAACCTGACTACCGTCCAGCGGTACCCAGGTTACGAGGGCCCTCGAAACGCTTCCCGGTTGTTACTTGGTGGCGCGAAACTCCCGGGCCGAGCGCTCCAGGTAGCCGGGCAGCTCGTGGCCCTGACGATCCAGATACGCCGACAGGCCCCCGATCGATGCAGGATCCTCGACCATGAGCTCGTAGGAGCTCTCCACCGGCGGTTCGCCCGGGGGTGCGGGAAGCTCGAGGGCCGCCGAGCCGGGCTGCAACCTGGACGCGGGCGGGCTCGAATAGCCGCCGAACCTCTCACCCGGGTCCCTCCCAGGCAGAATCACGAGCGCCGAGCTGACGAGCCGCTCGCTGCCGTCGGAGGGGCGTCCTTTGACCTTCCCCCTTACCACCATCGTGGTCGAACCGCCGCCATCGAGGTTCAGGGCGTGGGTAGCGCCGAGCCTCCTCCGCAGAAACCTCGTCAGCCGCCACAGGGACATGCCCACGCTGTAACCTCGCTGCCTCCCGTCCACCGTTACGAGGAAGAGCTTGCCGCGGCGCGCGTTGTAGGCGATCGCGGTCCGGGGGTGCTTGCCGCCGGCGAAGGAGCTGCCGTCGCTGATGCTCTGATACTGCATTCGACCGCGCTCGATCAGCGTCGGGTTCCCACCTACCGTGTCGAGGACGCCCGGCCAGCCCAACGACCAGCCGTAGAGGATCTCGTCACCCGAGGACATGGACCTGAGAGCATCCGCGTAGGTGCCACTCCTGCGCGTGAACAGTGTGATCCCACCCCTGGGATAAACGGGGCCTTGGCCGCACTTCGACCTGGTGACGAAATGAGGCTGCTCGACTCCGACCGAGGCGATCCGTACGCCCTGAGGGTTGCTCGGAGCGTGGGTCACATTCATGGGACGGGGAGGACCCGACGCTTCCAAGCGCACATAGCACCCGTAACTCGGAGGCCTTTCCTCCCTCCCCCCAGCCGGTGTGTAGGCGCGCAGCTTGCCACGCGACCCGTTCATGAGTGAATCGTCGTTGACCCGATCCACTCGATAAGAGCCGGCCGCACCAAACTTACGATCCCAGACCCAGGCTTTCGTGGTGGGGTGGTCGAAGAATGCCCGCCGCTCGTCGACATCGAGGGCGAAGCCGCGTCCATAGGTGTACGTGGCCGTCGCGGGGTCGATATCCGCGTCCTGATCGAGTGAGCCGTCGCGTGCGAAGGTGAAGACGGGGCGGCCACTGGGCCGTGAATAGTCCCCGTTGATCGCCACGATCGCGTTGCTGCGGTTGGCCATCGATCTAACTCGCTCGCGTCCGGGGAGCACGTTGTTTGCCAGCACCGTGTCGATCGTCGCCCGTGCGGATGGCGAGAAGGTAACCACCCGCACCTTGTTCCTCGGCTTGGTCAAGCGATACAAGCGATACGAGACGCCGGATGCGATCCGGCCATTCGGCGGGCGCCTCTGCGCCTCGACGGAGGGTGGTGGTAACAGCACCATCGACACGAAAACCGCGGCGATGGGCGCGATGAACTTGGTTGCACTAGTGATCGTCCGCGCCATTGTCGAGAAGCTACTCCCCGACGGAAAATCCTCAAGCCCCTTGGGGCAAAAAAAGCTATCCCGTGTAGTCGTAGAAGCCGCGCCCGGCCTTGCGTCCGAGATATCCGGCCCGCACCATGTGTTCGAGGAGGGGGGCGGGAGCGTAGCGGCGCTCGCGGAACTCCTTGTGAAGGGCTTCGAGGATCGCGTAGCTGACGTCGAGTCCGACGATGTCCAAGAGCTCGAACGGCCCCATCGGGTGCCCGCAGCCGAGCTTCATGGCGGCATCGATGTCTGCGGGGGTGCCGTAGCCCTCCTCGTGCATGTGAACGGCGTCGTTCAGGTAGGGAAACAGCAGGAAGTTGACGATGAAGCCCGCCCGGTCCCGGCAGCGCACGGGTCGCTTGCCGAGCGCGCGCACCCACGAGAGACAGCGATTCTCCACGTCGTCGGCGGTGGCGACGGTACGAACCACCTCCACGAGCCTCATTACGGGAGCCGGGTTGAAGAAGTGCAATCCGATGACCTTGTCCGGACGATCGGTGGCCGCCGCCAGATCCACCACGGGCAGCGACGAGGTTGTGGTCGCCAGGATGGCACCGGGCTTGGTTGCGGCGTCAAGCTCCTTGAAGACGGCGCACTTGGTGGCCCGGTCCTCGGCGATCGCCTCGACGACGAGATCGCACTCCGCCAGGTCCTCGAAGTCGAGCGTGGTGGTGATGAGCGCCAGCGTCGCCTCGGCATTGGTGCGGGAGAGCTTGCCCTTGTCAACGGCCTTGTCGAGGCTCTTGGCAACGGCAGACTTCGCCTTCTTTATCGAGGCCTCGCTGCGCCCCCGCAGCACGACCTCGCCACCCTTTCTGGCGATGACCTCGGCAACGCCCGACGCCATCAAACCGGTGCCGACGACGCCCACCGTGCCCACTTCCGAGGACGCCATATCCGTGTCCGTGGGAGCCGCGTCGACCACCTTCGAGGATTCGGGTGCCTCGTAGCGATAGAAGCCCCTTCCCGTCTTGCGGCCCAGGTAGCCGGCGGTTACGTACTGCTTGAGCAGGGGCTGCGGCGCGTCCGCGTAATCGCGCCACTGACGCCACAGCGCCTCGCAGATCTCGTATCCGGAATCGAGTCCAATCAGGTCCAGCAGCGCGAGGGGGCCCATCGGATGCCCGCACCCTAATTGCATGGCGGCGTCGATGTCCTCGCGCGACGCGTAACCCTGGTCGTACATGCGCGTCGCCGCGTTGAGATACGGAAACAGCAGGAGGTTGGCGATGAACCCGGCCCGGTCGCGGCACGGTACCGCTACCTTGCCGAGACCCTCCGCGAACCTCTTGGTGGACTGAATCACCTCCTCGTCCGTCGCAACGGTGTGGACGAGCTCGACGAGCTTCATCACGGTCGCCGGATTGAAGAAATGGAATCCGACCACGCGAGCGGGACGCCCGGTGGCCACCGCCATGTCGATCACCGGCAGCGACGAAGTGTTGGTCGCGAGGATGGCCTCGTCCTTCAACACCTCGTCTAGAGCAGCGAAGGTCTTCTTCTTCAGCTCGAGCTTCTCGGGTACCGCCTCGAAGACGAGATCGCAATCGCCGAGGTCGGCCAATTCCGTCGTGGACGAGAGGTGGCCGAGCAGTTCGTCGGCCTCGGCCTGCTGGAGCTTGCCGCGCGCCACCGCTCGTCCGACGCTGCGCTCGATGCGTTCGCGGCCCGCTCGTTCGGCGGCGTCATCCATCTCCGAGAAGATGACGTCGAAGCCGCTGCGCGCGACGACCTCACAGATCCCGGAGCCCATGGTGCCGCAGCCCACCACTCCGACCTTCTTGATATCGATGGTCACTCGAATGAACTCCTATTTGGGGGTCTAAGTAGGTCCAGAGCCTAAACGCGTGGGCAGGTGAGCCACCCAGGCGGGGCCGTAACATTGCGCCATGAGCGTTCCCTCCAAGGACCGGCACTGGATCTTCAGAACCTATGCCGGCTACGCCAGTCCCGCTCTGACCAACACCCGGTTCAAAGCGAATCTAGCGAAGGGACAGACCGGATTGAGCGTGGCATTCGATCTTCCGACCCAGACGGGCTACGACTCGGACCACCTGATGGCGCGCGGTGAGGTAGGCAAGGTGGGCGTTCCCATCTCGCACCTCGGCGGCATGGAGCGCGTGTTCGACGGCATCCCCGTGGCCGAGATGAACACGTCGATGACCATCAATGCCACTGCTATGTGGATGCTTGCGCTCTACATCGCGGTTGCCGACGAACAACGAGCGGAGCGCGCGGCTCTCACGGGAACGACTCAAAACGACATCCTCAAGGAGTACCTGTCGCGCGGCACGTACATCTTCCCGCCCGAGGCCTCGATGCGGCTCACCACCGATGTCATCACGTGGACGTTGCACAACACTCCGATGTGGAACCCGATCAACGTGTGCAGCTATCACCTGCAGGAGGCGGGAGCGGGGCCGGTGCTCGAGGTCGCGTACGCGCTCGCCAACGCGGTTGCAGTACTCGACGCGGTCAAGGCCACGGGCGAGGTCTCCGATGACGACTTCCCGCGCCTCGTCGGACGCATCTCGTTCTTCTGCAACTCGGGGATTCGTTACATCGAGGAGACCTGCAAGATGCGGGCCTTCGGACGACTATGGGATCGCATCACCAAGGAACGCTACGGCGTCGGCGACGAGAAGTTCCGACGCTTCAGGTTCGGCCTCCAGGTGAACTCGCTCGGACTCACCGCGGCACAGCCCGAGAACAACGTCTACAGGATCTTCCTCGAGATGGTGGCGGTTACGCAGAGCCGCTCGGCGCGCGCTCGTGCCGTGCAACTGCCTGCGTGGAACGAGGCCCTCGGTCTGCCGCGCGCCTGGGACCAGCAGTGGTCGCTACGGGCACAGCAGATTCTCGCCCTCGAGAGCGACCTGCTCGAGTACGAAGACATCTTCGACGGCTCCAAGGTGATCGAGGCCAAGACCACGGAGATCGAGACCCTGGCGTCCGAGGAATTCGACCGGGTGCTCAAGCGGGGGGGCTCGGTCGAGGCCCTTTCCTTCATGAAGGAGCAGCTCGTCGGTGCGCACGCCGAGCGGCGCAGGGCGATCGAGAGCGGTGAGCAGGTGGTCGTGGGGGTTAATCGCTACGTCGAGACCGAGCCCTCACCTCTCGTGGAAGGCATGGCCCAATCGGGCGCGATGGCCTTCGAGAGCATCGACCCGGCCGCGGAGGCGGAACAGATCGAGGCGCTCGAACGGTGGCGAGCCGAGCGCGACGACTCCGCCGCGCGGGCCGCGCTCGACGAGCTTCGGCGCGCCGCCGACGCAGGGGCCAATCTCATGGAGCCGTCCATCGCCGCCGCCCGGGCGGGCGCCACCACGGGAGAGTGGGCCGACGCTCTGCGCGCGACCTTCGGGGAGTACCGGGCGCCGACCGGCATGGGCGCGACCTCGGCTTCGGGCGATGTAGCCACCCTGGAGGAGGTGCGTGCGCGCGTCCGGGCCGCCGCCGAGCGCAAGGGCGTGGCCAAGCTCCGCATGCTCGTGGCCAAGCCCGGTCTCGACGGCCACAGCAACGCGGCGGAACAGGTCGCCATTCGCGCCCGCGACGCAGGCTTCGAGGTCATCTATCAGGGCATCCGGCTGACCCCCCAGCAGATCGCGCGGGCCGCCGCCGACGAGGACGTACACGTGATCGGAATCTCCATCCTTTCCGGGGCCCACGGCCTGCTGGTCCCCGACGTCATGGAGCGCCTGCGGGCCGAGGGCGTGGACCCCGCAGCGGTTCCGGTAATCGTGGGCGGGGTGATCCCCGACGAGGATGCGGCCAAGCTAAAGGAGTTGGGGGTCGCCCAGGTCTACACCCCTCGGGACTTCGATCTCACTGAGATGATCGGGAGCATCGCCGATCTCATCGGAGCGCAGACCTCCGCGACCTAGACAGGAGGAGCATTTTCTTTGGCGCGATCGTCAAGACGATCGCTAGACCGAGTAGCAGAAGCGCGACCAGGAGCACGGTGGTCACCTCGGTCCAGGGCGATTCGTCGCTCTCACTCGCCGGGGTCGTGCTCGTCTCGTCGGCAGCAGCGCCGTCTCCCGAGCCGGTTCCACCGTCGTCGGACGAGCCCGCGTAGCCTACGGACCCCGCGTCCCCCGCTTGTTTGTCGTCACCGCCGACCACCACGGCCCCGACCATGCCGGGATGGATGTAGCAAGCGTAGGGATAGACCCCCGGCTCGGCGAAGCTGAATCGGCGCACCTCACCCTGCTTGATCTCCTCGAAGTCACCCCACTGAACACCGAGGCCCACGACGTTGTGCGCGTAGGAGTCTTTGTTGATGAACGCAACCTCGCGTCCGGGCTCGACGTGTGCCACCGTGGGTCCGAAGCAAGCCTCCCAGAGCTCGATGGCGGCGGTCTCCTTGGTGGTGGCGGGGTTATGACAGCCGCCCCCGGCCTGAGCGGGACCGACGAACGCGGCGACTCCCGCAAGCAGGGTGACCGCAAGTGTTAACAAGACCATCCGGCGGCGCATGACACGACTCCTTGTCTCGACGGCACGTGCATCTGCTACACCGCGGAGAGCTAGGTGGTTCCGCCCCATCGGGTCCGCCCCCGATCTCCTACCGCCACGTCGATGAGTCACTGCCTGGTCGCAGATCGGCCGGGCCGGCGTCGCCAGCCGAGCGGAGGAACGACGATCTTTCGAGCCACAGCCCCGCTCAGCGGGGTCATTCATCGAAAGAAGCAGCCAAGATCCCGTCGATGCCGCTTTGGGTTTTGCTACACCCCCGTCGCCCAGCGGCGTGCGTGTAGCGAAGGTCAGTCCATGGACTCGGCGACGGCCACCGCTTCGGAGCGGGACAGCCTCGATTCGAGTCGAAGCGTCACGCCGTCGCGCTCCCACAACAACACGTTGCCGGCCAGCCGCACGGTGTCGGTGCGGATGTCCCCGTCGGCCTCGAGGTAGGCGATCGTGTGGGGCTCGCCCGAGATCCACAGCCCTTGGGTCCCATCGACGATCACCGGCACGACCCTGGTCCCGGGATCGTTGCCGGTGACCTTCTTGAGCGCATCCGGATCGGCACGCGCGCCGGAGAACTGCGTCACCAGCGCGCCGAGCTCGGTGCCGGGCGCCGCGGGAAGGCCGGGCCCGGCCTCGTAGCCAAGCGCGACCTGGCCACCGGAGACGGCGGGGTCGAAATACACGACGTCCGGCTCGCCAAGTTGGTCGGGCACCACCACGTCGAACTCGACACGCTCGGAGGCCTCGGAGAGCGAGACCTGCTCCCCGAGGTTCAACTCGTCTGCGGGAGCCGGCTGCGGCCCACCCCGCTCGATGCGAACGCCGCCGAGGCCCAGGAAGTCGGCCACCGCGGTACGGACGCCGGGGAAGGTGGCGAGGGTTCCGATGGCAACCAGCGCCACGACGATGGCCGCGTAGGCGAGCATGCGAGCCCGGCCGGACACCGGGCCCCACGTCCTGCGAGGCGCTTGACGACCCTCGATCCGAGCACGCACCGGCTCGCTCATATCGGTCTCCGCGGGCCAGTCGATGTGGGAGCCCAGCTCCGTCAGGCTGCGTTCGAAATCGATCATCCGTCTTCCTCCATCACCTTGCGAAGGCGAGCAAGAGCGCGCGCCAGACGCGACTTGACGGTGCCGCGCGGCCAGCCCAGCACCTCGGCGGTCTCGCGTTCCGTCAACTCCAAGAAGTAACGGCACGAGATCGCTAGCCGGTCCTTCTCACCCATGCGATTGACCGCCTCGAGCAGCGCTCGATGGCCCTCCGCCGACGCGACCGCCGCCTCGGGAGATGGGGCCGCATCGCCCGAGGGACGGTCGAGCCGTTCGACTCGCAGCGCGAGCTGCGCCTGCCTCGAAGCCGAGCGAACGCGATTGCGGGCCTCGTTGGTCACGATGCGCAGCAACCACGGCTTGAACGGCGCTCCGCTACGAAAGCGGCCTAGCGCGTAATACGCCTTCACGAAGGCCTCCTGAGTGGCGTCCTCTGCCTCGGCGGCGGAGCGGGTGACGACGAACGCGACGCGCTGAGCCAGGCGCTGGTACCTCTCAACCAGCTGCACGTAGGCGTCTGCGTCACCGCCTCTTGCCAGGTCGACGAGTTCCTCGTCACCCAGTGGTCGGCCCTCCACCGAGGTGATCATCACCCCAACTACACCGGCGCGTCCGGATCGGTTCCGGAGCCCCGTGGGATCCTGGGTGCAGGTCAACTTCTGATACAACTCACACTGGTCGGAGAAGTAGGACGTTCTCTAATGGAGGTTTCGTGGCGAAACTGAGGGCCGCCGTGCTCGCAGCGGGACGCGGGGTGCGCATGGGCGGCGACAAGCCCAAGGCGCTGATCTCGGTCGGCGATCACGAGCCGATGCTGCACTACATCCTGAAGGGCCTGCGCGCCGCCGGAGTCGATGATCTGATGGTGATCACCGGCTTCATGCACGAGGCGGTCACCGCTTACGCCTCCGAACACTGGGGCGATGACAACGTGAGCTACGTGTTCAATCCTCGCTACGCGTCGTGGGGGAACTTCCATTCGGCTCGACTCGCGGCCGACCAGTCGCCCGGCTTCGACCTCATGGTCGTCAACTGCGACATCGTGATCCACCCCGACGTCTTCAAGCGGGTGGCTTCTACCGAGGGCGACCTCGTTCTGGCAGTCGAGCAGCGCTTCGGCCTCGATAAGGAGGACATGCGGGTAAGGCTCGATGGGAGTCGCGTAGCGGACATCGGCAAGGACCTCGAGAAGCAGTTCAGCGGGGGCGAGTTCTGCGGAGTGTCGATGATTCGGGGAGCGGCGCAGGATCTCTACAGGGAGCTGTCCACCTCGGTCGAGTGGCAACGTTCATCGTCCATCTACTACGAGGACATCTACAAGCAGATGCTCGATCGTGTCGACGCCCGCGCCGCCGAGGTCCGCCCCGGCGAGTACGCAGAGATCGACACCCCGGAGGACGTTCGGGCCGCCATCGACGTCATCGAGCGGCATCGGGGAGCCTTCAACGACAGTTCCGGCCAGCCTCAGCCGGCCTGAAGGCAGCGCGAGTGGAGTCGCCCGAGGTCTTTGTCTTCGAGGCCACCGAGGACGAGGCCGATGCGGCCGTCGATCTCGCCGGCCACGTCGGCGAGCTTGGCGTCACCGCCCCCTTCGTAATCGGGTCCGCTCACGGCACGCAGCTCGCCGCGGCGATCAAGTCGACCCGCGATGTCGTGATCCCGCCGCCAGGCGCCAACAAGCACTACGCAACCGAGCTCGGGGCCCGAATCCGGCGCTCGGGTACGGATGCGGTCGTGGCCGTGGGCGGAGGGCGGGTGCTGGATGTCGCCAAGCTCGCCGCTGCTCGTGCCGGGTTGACCGTCATTGCGGTGCCCACCCAACTCAGCCACGACGGCATCTCATCACCCGTGGCGGTCGTGCCCGACGATTCGGGCACGACCCAGAGCCTCGCCGCCATCCCCCCGCGCAGCATCTATCTGTCGATGCCGACCCTGGTCAAAGCGCCGGTCGCATCGGTACGAGCCGGGCTCGGGGATCTCATGGCCAACCCCCTGGCGCTGCGCGACTGGGCACTTGCGGCCGAGCGGGGACTCGCGTCGGTCGACCAACGAGCCTGGGACCTCTCGGCTCAATCCTTCGAGATGGTCCAGGACTACCTGACGCACGATTCGCAGGAGGTGGCGACGGATCAGCGGTTCCTCCGCCACCTCGCCGATGCCCTCGTCCTTTCGGGTATGTCGATGATCGTCTCCGGGACATCCCGGCCGGCATCCGGCGGCGAGCACGAGATCAGTCACGCCATCGACACGATCTTTGGGGGTCGAGCGCTCCACGGCGCCCAGGTGGCGTTCGGGTGCATCATCTCAGTCGCCTTATACGGCGACGATGTCGCCGCTTTCAGGCGTCAGCTGGCTCGCGTCGGACTCCTCCACCATCGCCGCCAACTCGGGCTGACCGAAGACGACGTCGTGAGGGTGCTGCTGGCCGCTCCGGAGACCAGGCCGGGTCGTTTCACCATCATCGAGGAGGCCAACCTCGACGAAGCGCGCGCCGTCGAGCTAGTCCGCCGCATTTGGGCCGAGTGAGTCGCGCTCTGAGGCAGAGTCATCCTCGCCGCTCTCGGCGAGGCGGATCTGCCCTGTGCCGCCCCCCGAGCCCTATCATCTAATCCCAGATGGCTAGGACCGCCGAGGTCGAACCCGAGCAGCAGAGCCTCCCCGAGCGCAAGCCGATGCAGCTGCAAAGCGCCAGGCGCATAGGGCTGCGCGTCCTCATCGACGCGGTGGCGGTCATGGTTGCGCTGTTCAGCGCCTCGATCGTTCGCTTCGAGATCCTCGACAGCAGCCCGGCCCTTCAAAACGGATGGACCTACGCCGGGCTTACTTTCGTATCGACGCCGGTGTGGCTGATGCTTTTTTGGATTTATGGGCTTTACGAGCCGCGACAGGTTCTGAGTCCGGTCAACGAATTCAAACAGGTCTTCCACGGAGTGGTCGCAGGAACCGTCCTGCTGCTGATCACGGACTCCTTCCTGAACCTGAACCTGGCGCGCGGGTGGGCCCTTCTGGCCATGGTCAGTGGCTTCGTATTCGTTGGTGGCGAAAGGCTTGCGGTCAGAAAGTCACTTCACTTCCTACGCCGCCGCGGCGGCGATGTCACCCGCACCCTGGTGCTCGGCGCGAACCAAGAAGGCCGCACGGTAGCAAGGACGCTGGAGCGCGAGGGCTGGCTGGGCTACAGCATCGTCGGGTTCCTCGACGATGACAGGGCCATCGGCGAAGAGGTCGACGACGGACGCACCGTGTTGGGCTCGATGGGGGACGTGAAGGGCGTCATCTCCGACCTCCAAGTGAATCTGATTCTGATTGCTGCGACCGCGTTCGAGACGTCGAAGCTCAACAAGGTGTTCTGGGAATTGCAGGATTGTGACGTGGACATGCAGATCACTTCCGGAACCGTCGACCTGATCGCCTCGCGCATGACGGTGCAGTCGGTGGCCGGGGTCCCGCTCCTGTACGTGCGCCGAACCGGAATCAGCCGTCTCCAGCAGATCATGAAGCGCACGCTGGATATCGCCGGCTCACTCAGCCTGATCGTGGTCCTCTCGCCTCTACTCGCAGGCATAGCGATCTGGATCCGGCGCGACTCCAAGGGGCCCGCGGTTTTCAAACAGGTGCGCTCGGGTCGTGAGGGCAAGACCTTCGTGTGCTGGAAGTTCCGCACCATGGTGATGGACGCGGAGAGCAAACTAGGCGAGCTCGAGCACCTCTCCGAGGGCCCCGGTCTGCTGTTCAAGTTGAGGGAGGACCCCAGGGTCACGACCGCCGGCCGGTGGCTGCGGCGATACTCGCTCGACGAGCTCGCTCAGCTGATGAACGTGCTCAGGGGTGAGATGAGCCTTGTGGGCCCGCGCCCCGCGCTGCCGAGCGAGGTCGAGCAGTACGACGACTGGGTCCGAAACCGCCTGCGCGTAAAACCTGGAATGACGGGTCTTTGGCAGGTGAGTGGCCGGGCCGAGACGAGCTTCGACGACTACGTGCGCTACGACCTCTTCTACATCCAGAACTGGTCTCTGAGCCTTGACCTCTGGATCCTCTGGCGCACGCTCAGAGCCGTTCTGTCGGCCGAAGGGGCTCACTAAACCCAAGGGTCAAAGCAACGCGGCGAGACCCTCCGCGAAGTATTACTCTGATCTCATGCTGGAGGAAATCATCGTCACGGTCGACGATCGACCGAGCCTCCTCGCCGATCTGGGGGAGCTCCTCGGAAAGCAGAGCGTCAACATAGAGACGCTCGCGGCGACCAGCCACGACGGCCGTAGCATCATCCATCTGGTAGTGGACGACGGTGAGGAGGCGGCCGAGACGCTGGCCGCCAATGGATTCAAGGTCGAGGGCAGCAGGCCGGTCATCAGCGTCACCCTCGACGACCGTCCCGGCGAGCTAGGACGCTACTGCCGCAGGCTTTCGAAAGCTGGAGTTTCGATCTCGTCGGTGTATCTGGCTCATCGCAATGGTGGCGAGACCGAGCTGGTGTTCGCGGTTGACAACCTCGAGGCTGCCACCACCGCGTAGCTTACGCGCGAAGGGCTCCACCCAACGGTGAAGCCCTCCTCTTGTAGCGCAGGACTACTGAGACGATTAAGCGGTAGCGGCGCGAACGCCGGCGCCCGCGGTTCCGAAGTAGATCGCCAGCACGGCGGTCGCAAGGTGAAGCACGCTGTCCGCGGGGTTGTTCGCGATCAGGTCATCGACGATCACGCCACCCGCGAAACCGAGGATCGCCAGCAGCAGGTAGACCGCACCCACAACTAGGTTCACGGTCTTTGCAGTGGCCGCGGTGCGAGAACCGATCAGCAGGAGGCCACCCACGAGCAGATGCGCGATGTTGTGCAGCGGGTTGATCCCGAAGATGCCGAGCAAGGTGTCGGGATCGCCACCGGTTCCCTCGGTAACGAGCGGACCGACGAAGCCAAGAAGTCCCACCAGGACGTATACGGCTCCGAACACGAGACCGAACAACTGTCCGGGGGTCTTGGTGCTTGCTGCAGTAGACATTCGTCTCCCCTTTCGACTACAAGTGCTTCTTTCAACTGACAAATACCTGAAAAGGCAGCAGGTCTCACGGATTCCGTAGGGCGCAGAACCGGAGTCGCATCAGACCCAGCCACCCGAGTGGTGTTCGTAGGACGTACCGTTGCTGGATTGGGTTACCCCCTGGGGATTCTCTGAGGGTCGTCCAGCTATCGTTGCAAATTCCGGAGAATGAGCACGATGACCGAACACGACACGCCCTCGGGGCTCATAGGCGGAGGTGCGCTGCTGTTGACACTTGGGGGCGTGTTCCTGTGGCTGACCATGCTGGCCGGGCCCGTGAACCTCGGGACCGGCCTGCTCGATGCGCGCGCCCATCTGAGCAGGGCTCAGCGCGCTTTGGAGAACACCGCTTTCAAGAAGGCGGTTTATGAAACCTACGCGGCTCGGGGGAGCCTGGCTCGAGCTCAGGGGGGATTCGATGCGGACAGCCCTCTAATGGACCTAGCAACGCTTTCTCCCACCGTGGACGATGCGATGATCGAGGTGCCTCGAATCCTGAACGCGGTTGGGTTCGCCACCGACGCCGCCGCCGGCACCCTCGACATCGGCCTGGGAGCGTTGCGGGGACCCAACAAGATCGTGGCTCCGGATCCTGACGACAAGGGCGGGTCGATCATCCGCATCGAGCGCATCGAGGCGTTGGGCGACACCCTCCGCCAGGTCCGAGCAGATATCACCGCCGCAGGGGCCGAGTTCGAGGCCATCGATCTAGATAACCTCCCCCGGCGACTGCACGACGAGGTCAAAGACGGCATCGAGCAGGCCGTGTCCACCGACGAGGTGCTGGGAAGAGCGCAGGCTGGATTCGAGGTGTTGCCGGAGATTCTGGGCCGTGACGAACCACGCACCTACATCATTGGATTTCAGAACTCGGCGGAGCTCAGAGGCTCAGGAGGAGCCTTGTTGCAGTTCGAGTTCCTCACGATCGACGATGGGCGCCCACGACTCGCAAGCAGCTCGAAGGGTTCGGTGGGCTCCGTCTACAAGCTCGACCAGGATCGTCAGACGATCGACATCCCTTTGCCGCCCGACGCTTGGTACGTAAGAGAGATCATCGACGCACAGCGGTTTGGCAACTTCAACTGGAGCCCAGACTGGCCGCTGGATGCGAAGCTCGGCATCACCTACGGACAACGGAGCGCCGAGCTGTGCGATCCGGACGGCGACAACGAGTGCCCTGATTTTCCCGATGTCGACGGCATGATCGCCGTCGATCCCGTGACGGTTGAAAACCTGATGCCGGGGGTGGGGCCGTTTCAGCCTCGCAAGGCCTTCTTCGTGACGCGCTCGACGGTCGTCGATGTCCTCTTGAGCAAGGCCTACGCCGTCTATCCGATCCCTTCCGACCGCCGGCAGTTTCTCGGCGATCTTGTCAGCATGTTCTTTGAGCGGATGTTCGATCCCGCGCAACCCACCGAACTCGTGAACGGAATTGGTGATTCGCTGACCACCAAGCACATGCAGGTCTGGATGGCCGACGATGCCGAGCAGGCCTATGTCGAGCGCATGAATTGGGATGGGGCAATTGAACGCGCCCAGCACGGCGACTATCTATTCGTCGTCGAGCAGAACGTCGGTGGCAACAAGCTCAACTATTCCGCAGGCCAGACGAACGAGGTCGAAGTCGAGCTTGACGAGAGCGGAGACGCGCGCGTCTCGACAAAGGTCACGATCAGCAACGACGTGATCCTGCCCCAGCCGCGTTGGGTGCTCGGCGACTCCAAATCCGTCCACCGCCCCATGGTGAACATCTACGTGCCCAACAGCGCGGAACTGCTGGGAGCCGAAACCGCAGAGCCGTGCCCCGCGGATGCTTCATCGGCGCTCGAGTGCAACGGACGGCTGAACACGCCTGCCCCCGCGGCCTGGTCGGGCGCCTCTCCCGCCCAGCACACGGAGAGGGGCAAGAAGGTGTGGTCTGCCACCCTCCAGATCCCCGCGCAACAACAGGGCAGCTTCACCGTCGACTACCGAATTCCCGGAGCCGTCCGGTCGCGCGGTGATCGTAGCGTCTACAGCCTTCTGGTTCAGCGCCAGCCGAAGGTCAGGCCCGAGGACCTGGTGGTCAGGATGCTCGTCCCTCAGGGGGCGCATTCGATCCGCGCCCCGGGGTTCCAGAGGGAGGGTGACACGCTGGTTTTCCAGCGACCATTGACGAAGGACACCGAACTCGAGGTGTCGTGGGAAGAATGAGGCCGCTCTGTGATCACCGGTCGGGAGCGACTTGAGTCCGGCCCTCGTAATCGTGCCCACCTACAACGAGCGCGAGAACATCGAGGAGGTCGTTCGCCGCCTGTTCGACGCGACGAGTAGCCAAGCCCATCTGCTCGTGGTCGATGACTCGTCTCCCGACGGTACGGCCGGCGTCGTAAAAGCGCTCGGCCACGAGCGCGACGACATACATCTGATCGAGAGGAGTAGAAAACTAGGGCTGGGCTCGGCCTACCTCACCGGTTTCGAGTGGGCACTGGAGCGCCACTACGAGGCGGTGGTGGAGATGGACGCAGATCTCAGCCACGACCCGGCCGAGGTTCCCCGGCTCCTCGCGGCTCTGACCCAGGCCGACCTTGCGATCGGGTCACGCTACGTGGCCGGAGGTCGGATCGAAAACTGGAAAGCACCTCGTCGACTACTGTCCTATTACGCCAACCTCTACGTCCGCCTGATGCTGGGTCTCCCGGTGAGGGATTCCACCGCGGGCTTTCGAGCCTACCGGGCTCCGATGCTGTCCAGGCTGGACCTCTCGGACGTTCGCGCCCAGGGCTACGGCTTTCAGATCGAGATGGCACGCAGGGTCAGAGACGCCGGCGGAGCGATCACAGAGTTGCCCATCACGTTCGTCGAGCGCGTCGCGGGCCGCTCCAAGATGACCTTCCAGATCGTCCTCGAGGCACTCATTCTGGTCACGGTGTTGGGCATCAAGCACCGTGCGAAGCGGCTGCGTGGAGCTCTCCAACCGTGAGCGGCCTGCCTCGGTCCACTCGGCTGCTCCTCGTGGTCGTTGGGGTTTTGGGGAGCATCGCGTTTCTGCTCGTCGTCGAGTTCGGGGTCAGCGCCGGCCAGGTACATCGCGGAGTCACCGTTGCCGGATACGACGTGAGTGGGTTGAGCTTGACCGAAGTACAGGCCAAGCTCGAGGAAAGAGGCGCGAAGCTCAGGCAAGAGCCCGCTTGCTTCTCCGGCGACGGCGTTTCCCTCTGCTTGAGTCCTGCCGACCTCGGCTGGCGGCCCGAGCCGGGCGCGACCGCTAAACGCGCCTACGACGTCGGTCGCACCGACTTCCCCTTTGGTGCTCTGGCCGAGCGCGCCTCGGCGTGGATGGAGGGCGTGAACGTGAAGTGGGAGGGATCACCCAAACCCAGAAAGGTTGGGAAGCTGCTGGACGAGTGGGAGGACCTGTTCTCGGCTCGCGGCCTCGAACTCGAGAGGGGTCGCATGCGCTACAAGATCAGGCGGGCGATCATCACCTATCCCCGGAGGACCTTGCGCATTCCGCTGCACTAACGGCGTGCCGGTAGGGTTGGCGAATGAGTCGACGAACTGTGGTCATAGGCCTGGATGGCGTGGTCTGGCGCGTTCTCGATCCACTGATCGCCGAAGGGTTCATGCCCCGATTGGCATCCCTGCGAGACCGGGGAGCGTGGGGTGTGCTCGAGTCAACCGTCCCCACCTACACCCCACCCGCGTGGACCTCGGCGATCACCGGCGTCAACCCAGGACGCCATGGCATCTACGGATTCATCGAGGGCAACGCCCAGAGCGACCGCCGCGGCCTCGTCCACTCCGGTCTAATCGAAGCGCCCACGATCTGGGAGATGGCCAACGACCAGGGCGTGCGCGCGGGCATGTACAACGTTCCGCTGACCTACCCACCCCAAGCGATGGATGGCTGGATGGTCTCGGGGATGATGACGCCGGGGTGGGGGGAGAGCCAAAGGGGCTTTGCATCCTGGGATAAGGGGGACGTCGATCTCGAAGCCCAGATTCTCAGCTGGGCACCCGATTACGTCGTCGACATGAGCGCCGACTGGGAGAGGGACTGGCGTGACGCCTCGTTGTGCGGGCGCGCGCTGGAGGTTCTGCGCCAGCGTTTCACCGTGCTAGAGCAGCTTCTCGAGTTGGATCCGCCCGACGTGCTCTTCACTGTTCTCGAGACCCCGGATCGCCTACAGCATGTCTACTATCGGTACCTCGACCCGTCGGATCCCTTGTACGACTCGGACCAGGGCAGGGTTTTGAGGCCCGAGGTGATCCGTTGTTATCAGGCCATGGATCGCATCGTCGGACTCCTCGACGACTATGCCGGAGCCGACGGCGGCGCAATCGTGTGCTCCGATCACGGGTTCACCGCTTGGGAAGCGAGCGTGCACACGAACGCCCTGCTCCAACGATGGGGCTACCTCAAGCTCAAGCCGGGCGCGGCGCTGATGCAGACCTCCGTCGCCCGCAAGGTCGTTCCGCTCGGCAAGCGACTGCTCCCGGCGCGCGTCGCGAGGGAGGCCAAGAACCGCACCTTCGCCGCCGTCGACTGGGCCAAGACGCGGGCCTTCTCTTCTCCCGTCCCGCAGCAGGGCGTGTTCGTCAACCTGAGGGGCCGGGAGCAGCATGGAATCGTCGACCCCGGCGAGCTGGGGCAGCTCAAGAAAGAGATCGCGGGGCGATTCGCAGACCTGCGGGGCCCCGACGGCTTGCCGGTCACCGACCGGGTGCACCTGTCCGAGGACGTGTTCGATGGCGATGCACTCGATGGAGCGCCCGATCTCCTTCCGGTGATGAGAGACCACCGCTTCGAACTCGACGACGAGCTCTTTCACCGAGAGCCGTTCACCGACTACGGGCACTTGCCGCGCGGGGTTCATCATCCCGACGGCATCGTCGTGGTGCGAGGGCAGGGGATACGACCAACGCCGGAACTGCGAGGTTCCGTCATGGACGTGACTCCGACCATGCTCTACCTGGGCGACCTGGCGATACCCGAGGGCTTGGACGGGGGGCTGCTCGAGGCGGCCTTCGATCCCGGTGCGCTCTCGGCCCGCCCGCCCCAGACCACCTCTCCACCCTCCAGGGGCTCCCGAGATGGGTCCTCCCCCTACTCGGAGGAGGAGGAAAAACAGATAGAGGAGTCCCTGCGGGGACTGGGATATCTGTAGTCCCGGTTGACACTCCACTGAGAGTGCTATAAGAGTGCCTGATGAGTCAGGAAACCACTACCGCTCCGCCGCGCGCGCCCCGTGCCGGGCGACTCCCCATGGTGATGTCCAAAGCCTGGTGGGCCCTTCGGTTCGTCGCCGCGCTATACCTGTTCATGGGGGCTCTTCAGATCATGAAATCGGGGGCCGCCGGGTTGAGCAGCCTTCAGGACGACGGCCTGTTGATCAGCAACTGGGCCTCTACGCTGGGCTTCGGGTGGCTGGGCGCCCTGCTGGTCCTGTCGGGCTCCCCGATCGCCGCCTCGGCCCTCACCCTCGTCAAGGGTGGCACCATCAGCGAAATCGAGGGATTCACGATGGTTACGGGTTCGAGGCTCGGCGCCGCCTTCGTGGCTCTGCTGGTCGCCGTGATCTACGCCGTGCGCGGAAGCGGGGGCAAGGAGCGCCGGAAGCCTCTATCGACTGCCGTAATGGCGCTGACCACCACCTTCGTGATCTACGTGCCGGGCGCCCTGATCGGATACGCCTTGCTGGAGTGGGAGCCGTTCCACCGGCTCGCGCCGAGCTTTCCAGGGCAGTTCAACGACCTCCTGTCGGTGCTGTACGGAGGGCTGCTGGAGCGGATGGAGGATCTGCCCGCGCTGGTGCTGTTCATAGGCGGGCTACTCGTCCTGCTGGCATCGTTCAAGCTGATCGACACCGTCCTTCCCAAGGTCACCGACGAATCGCTGTCCGGCTCCCGGCTAGAACTGTTGAAGCGCAAGTGGCCGATGTTCGGAATCGGTTGCGCCGTCGCCCTGATCACCATGTCGGTGTCCGTGGCGCTGACGATCCTGGTGCCTTTGGTGGTCAAGGGCTACGTGAAGAGGGAGGCGATCGTTCCCTACATAATGGGCGCGAACATAACCACTCTCGGGGACACACTTCTGGCGGCGTTTCTCCTCAACTCGCCGGAGTCCGTGAGGATTGTTCTGGCCGGAATCGTGGGCACGACGATAGTGAGCGTCTTCCTTCTGACCTTCCTCTACGTGCCGACGCGCCGAGCGATCTGGAGGTTCCAGCGTAAGGTGGTGAGCAACCGGACGACGTTGTTTGCCTTCACCGCGTGTCTGTTCTTGGTGCCGCTAGCCATCATGTTCACCGCACGCCTCTAGCGGAGTTCTAGAGGTAACCGAGGTTGCGGAGAGACTCCTCGATCTGCGCCTCTTCCTCATCCGAATAGGGGGCCGCCTCGGCGCCGGCCCCTGCAACCGGCAGGTCCATGTCTTCGATCTCCACCCGGCGCTCGGAGGTCAAGAACTCTTCCAGCACCCTCCCATCGAGCACGGGAACCTTGAGGTGCGCGAGATGCAGCGCGGTCGGCGCGATGTCGTACAACGAAGCTTGCGCTCCGGACCGCTTGAGAGCATCAGGCCCTGCGATGCCGAAGATGCCGTTCATGTGATGAAAGCCTCGGGGAAGGTGCCGGTAGTCGGTCAGGATCGACGGTGAGAACAAGCCGTCCGAGAGCTCGTAGGAGTAGTCGCGACACACCGGGAAGAGGTCCGGCGCCCCCCCGGCGACCGGGCCCGTGATGACCTCCTCGCGCTTGTAGATGCGATCGAGAACCGGCTTGTTGTCGGCGGGATCCTCGAGCTCACCAAACCGCTCGATGATCTCATCGCGCACCCTCTCGTAGTCGCGCTCGGCCACGATGCCGTGGGGCTCGCGCCCCTCGAGATTGATGTAGATGCCCTGCTGAGGATTGGGCGCCGAGAACGCAACCGTGCTCGACCAGTCGATGGTCGAGTGAGCCGCGAGCTTCGCTCTCTTCCACAGAGACCTTGGAGCCACTTTCTTGATCTTGCGCGCGACCTTTCTCAACGACGCGGAGCGGCCCACCGAGCCGGCGCCGGCGATACCCAGCATTCCCCACTGGTGGAGGGCAAGGTTGACGTTCACCGCAGCGTCCTTGGGGCCGAAACCGTGGTCGGACATCGTGATTACGTTGCCATCGGGCCCGGCCCACTCGATCAGGTCTCCCATCGCAGCATCCATCTCGTCGAAGAACGCCCATGCTCGCTCGCGGATCGGCCGTGCCTCCGGGCGATCGAAATGCTCGCAGCGCGGATCGATGTACTTGTAGTGAACGTGCATCAACCGGTCGGGCGCCTCGAAGACCGTAAACAGGATCGGAAGCTCGCCGTCGGCCTCGAGCAGCGCCTTCAGCGCCCTGCGTTTCCGGTCGAGGTTGCGGGAGAGGCGCTCGGTGATCGCGGTGGACTTCCAGTCTTCGTCGTAGTTGACCTCGATGTCGATCTCGTAGTCGCCGACGGCGGCCTCGATCGTCTTCGCAAGGGCGACTGGGTAGGTGTAGTCCTGCGGCGTCTGCCCCCCACCTTCGGGCGTGAGCATCCCCGATACCGACCACCCCTCCACCGAGGGAGGGGGAAAGGTCATCGGAATGTTGAACAGGCCGACGCGCGCGCCCTGTGCGTTCGCCGCGTTCCAAATGGCCGGAGCCCGCACCCGGTCGAGGCGAACCAGACCCTCTTTGCGCTGAGCGTTGCCCAAGGTGAAACCGAAGATTCCGTGCTTTCCAGGATTGACGCCGGTGAAGATCGAGGTCCATCCCGGTGGCGTGTACGGAGGAACGGTCGAGGTGAGGACTCCGGAGGTGCCCCGGTCGAGCAGCGCTTTGAGGTTGGGCATGTGCCCGGCCGCAAACGCCGGATCGAGTATCGAGAAGGTAACTCCGTCGAGACCCAATAGAAGTGTCTTACTCACGTCGTCACAACCTTGATGATTACGCGCGCAATGCCCATCAGGACCAGCGCGGTGCCCAACCACAGAGCGGGCACCACCAAGCCGGTAACCGGACCCAAAACGTACGCGACTGCAGATACATCCGGCATCCCGGGGTTGGGCAGGAGGCGATGCTTGGCCAACGATCGGGCGATGCGCCCCGTGGGCTCTCCGCGCTCGGTCCCTCCCGAAATAGCCATGAAGTATGCGGCCGCTATCGCGAACGCCGCCGCAAGCAGGAAGTCACTGCCGGTTGCGGTTTCCGAAAGGTAATAGACCAAACCGAACCCCGCACTGGCCCTTCGTCCACCGTCGCCGATGCGCTCGAGCAACTCCCCCCTGGGGCTCGAGACGCCGGTGGCACGCGCCAGCTTTCCGTCCACGCAGTCGAGCATGAACGACAGGTAGAAGAGCACCCCTCCGGCGATGAGGCCGGCGCGCGTTGCAGTCGCGAACGCCGGGCCCACCAAGACCCCGATGAGCAAGGAGATCAACGACACTTGATCGGGAGTCAATATCCTCCTGCGGCTGAGGAGCCGGACGATCGGCAGCGCGATCGGGTCCACCGCGAGCACCGTCCACCAGTAGTCGCGTTTCTTGGCTCCGCTGGCAACGCCGGCTACCTCGCTCACTTACTCGCTTTCTCGTGCGTCGGGTCCACCAATCCTTTCCCCCGGCTCTGCTCCATCGCACCGACGATCATTCCGGTGACCAGGCCCGGGTCACCCTTGAACGTCGCCCGGCCGACGTTGAGAAGGAACAGTCCCAGCAGACCCCACCACAACGCAAACCGATACTTGAAAGTCTGAGGCATGTTCTTGCGGTGCAGGTAGAACTGGTTGGCCAGATTCATCCTCATGAGTTGATGAGACGACAGCCGGTCGGTAATCGTCTGGAAATGCTCGCACCTGGCGTTCGGTGTCTGCAGCAGGGTATAGCGCCTCGACACGCGGTAGGTCATGTCGACGTCCTCTTTGTGGGCGTAACCGGATAGCGCCTCATCGAAGCGCTCGTGGTCGAAGACCTCGCGCCTGAAGGACATGAACCAGCCGGTCATGTACTCGATCTTGCGGACGCCCCTGGAATCCGAGATGCCCTCGACCCAGAAGCCCGGCCTCATCCTGCCGCTGGCCTCGGGCCACCACCCGCCGATTCCGAACA
>JBOGWU010000121.1:0-16445 GCA_050693935.1 Actinomycetota bacterium
AGGACTTCGACGAATCCAACAGGATGGTTACGGGCCCATCGTTGACGAGACTTACCTTCATATCGGCGCCGAACACGCCCCTCGCGCACCGGACACCCCGCGCTTCGACGGCCGCGATCGCCGCCTCGTAGATCGCCTCCGCATCGTCACCCTGGGCGGCGTGAACGAACGACGGTCTCCTACCTTTGCGCGCATCTCCGTAAAGGGTGAACTGGGACACCAGTAGTGCCTCGCCGCCGGTCTCGAGCAGCGAGAGGTTCATCTTCCTCTCGGCGTCGGCGAAGATCCGCAGGTTGCAGACCTTGTCGGCAGCCCATTCCGCCTGGGCGGGTCCGTCCTCATGGGTGACACCGAGCAGCACCAGAAGGCCCATCCCGATCGCCCCGGTGACGTTGCCGTCGATCTCGACGCTCGCCGACGAAACTCGCTGCGCGACGATCCGCATGACCACCTACCTCCGCAACCGTCGGGGCGAGCGTTTCACTACGTGAGCGGCAGAACGCCGATGTAGATGTTCCTGGCGATCGGCGCGGCCACCTGGCCTCCAATCCCTCCGTACTCGGACACCACCGCGACTGCGACCTGAGGTGAACCGATCGGAGCGAAGGTAATGAACCACGCGTGGTTCATGCGTTTGCCTCCAACGTCGACTTCGGCGGTGCCGGTCTTGCCCGCGATGCGCACCCCGCTGATCCGCGCGCCGGTGCCGGTGCCACCGTTGACCGCACCCTCCATCAGCACCGCCAGCTCGCTGGCGGTCGTCTTCTTCAGCACGCGCTTGCCTTTCGTGGGTTCGGTCAAGGAAGAACGCGGCTCCATGCGCTTGCCGTCGTTCGCAACCGTGGCCGCGATCGAGGCCATCTGTAACGGAGTCGCTAGGTCCTGGGCCTGGCCGATCGATCCCCACATCAGATCACCGGGGTCCTCGGGGAATGGGAACGAGGACTCGGCCGCCTCGAGCTGCATTGCGGGAGGACGATTGAAGCCGAACAGCTCGGCGTATCTACTCAATCTTTTCGCACCGAGATCCAGGGCCACCTGGGCGAACGCGGTGTTCACGCTGAAGCGTACGGCGGTCGCGAAGTCGAGGCTGGCGTAGGCGCCCGATTCGAAGTTACGAACGCCCTGATACTCGGCCGGCCCGGTGAGCTGGGTCGACGGCTCTACCACACCCGTGTCGAGAGCGGCACCGGCGGTGACCACCTTCATCGATGAGCCCGGCGGGTAGTTGCCGGAGAGCGCCCGGTTGAATGGCTCGATCCCGACGGCTCCGACGTAGCCGTTCGGATCGATCTCGGAAGAGCTGACCGCGGCCAACAGATCGCCGCTCTTGGGATCCAGCACCACGGCGCCGCCGACGGTCGAGCCGAACGCGTTCGAGGTGGCTTGCTGCACCTCGATGTCGAGCGTCGTCCGCACGTTGCGTGACGGCGCGCCCGGTTGCTCCCCCATCACCAGCACCGGCTTGCCCTTCTTGTCGAGCACCCGCAGCACCAGGTTCGGCTTGCCCGCGAGCCGCTTCTCGTAAGCCTCCTCGAGGCCGGAGCCGCCCACGAGGTCCCCGATCTCGTGACCGGGAGCGGCATCCTTCAGGGCCCTGCGCGTCAGCGGCTCGATGTGTCCGATCGTGCTCCCCGCCAGCGACCCGAAGGGGTAATTGCGCCCCAGGCCCTTCCCCCCGGCGAGCGTCCTTCCCTTGCGGTCCACGATCTTGCCGCGAGCGGGCCAGCCGGCCTTGAGATCGAGCCGCTTCGCGCCGTCCACGCCCGGAAACATCAGGTCCCTGCCGATCTCAACTCTCCAATCGGAACTCTCCTTGTCGTAGGCCAGCTCGAATTGACCCTCGAGCGTGGTGTCGGAAAAGCCCTCGACGTCGTAGCGGATCTCGAACGGTGCCTCGACCGTGACCTCCTCGTCGGACTCCGCGACCTCTTCGTCGCTCGGAGTCTCTACCTCCTCGGTAAGGGAGACCACGTAACCCTGGGCCACGCCCTTGCCCGGGGCCCTCGAAAGGATCCTGTCGAGCTCGGCGCCGTTCAGCGAGGATCCGCTGACGAGCAGATCTGCTATCGCGGTGGCCTCGCCCTCGTTCCAGGCTTCGACGAAGCCCGCGGCCGCGTCGGAGGCGTCCGGCACCTGGGGTACATCCGCTCCACTGTTCGTGCATGCCGCCACGAACACAACCAGCAAGGCCACGAGCATGCCCCCGCGCGAGGGAAGCCCGTGCGACCGCAAGCCTTAGCCCCTTGCCGCGGAGGGGACGACCCGGTAGGCGTCGAAGACCGAATCCACACCCTTGATGCTCTGCAAGACGTACTCGAGGTGGTTGGGATCGCCCAGTTCGAAGGTGAACGACAAGGCGGCGATGCCGTCTCGGCCCGTGCGAGTCGAGGACGACAGGATATGAATGCCCTGATCGGAGATCGCCGCCGTGACGTCGCGCAACAGCTTGGCCCGGTCGAGGGCCTCGATCTGGATTGCCGCGATGAAGGTGCCCTGCTGCTGGCTGTCCCACCACACCTCGATCATGCGGCCCTCCTCGTTACTCGACCGGAGCGCCCGCGCGTTCGGGCAATCGAAGCGATGGACGGAGACGCCGCGGCCGCGAGTGAGGAACCCCACGATCTGATCGCCGGGCACCGGCGTGCAGCAGCGTGCCAGTCGTACCAGCAGGTCATCGTGCCCCTCGACGATCACACCCTTGCCGCGGGCCTGGCGCTGGCGAATACGGCGCGGCGCCGAGGTTTGGAGTTCGACCTCCTCGTCGGCCTCCTCTACCGCTTCCGGCTCGAACAGCCGGATGACTCGGGATGTCACGGACTGGGTCGACAGCCGGCCCCCGCCGATCGCGACATGCATCGCGTCGAGGTCCTGATAGTTGAGCTCGGTCGCGATCGTCACGAGGACCTCGCCCTTTGAGATCTTGTCCACCGGCAAACCTTGCTTGCGCATCGCCTGGACCAGGGCCTCGCGGCCCTGAGCCAGCGCGTCCTCGCGACGCTCGCGTGCGAACCACTGGCGAATCTTGTTCCGTGCTCGCGGCGTCCTGACCAGTCCCATCCAGTCACGCGATGGCCCGGCCGGGCCCTTGTTGGTGATGATGTCGACCGAGTCGCCGCTTTGAAGCTCGTGGTTGAGCGCGACGAGCTTGCCGTTCACGCGCGCACCCACGGTGCGGTGACCGACCTCGGTGTGAATGGAATATGCGAAGTCCAAGGGGGTCGCCCCGCGACTGAGATTGATGACGTCGCCCTTGGGGGTGAACACGAAGACCTCGTCGGAGTAGAGGTCGATCTTCAGCGACTCCATGAACTCGCGCGGGTCCGCGGATTCGCGCTGCCAGTCCATCACCCGCTGGAGCCAGGCGATCTCCTCCTCCGGCACCTTGCCCTTCTGTTTCTCCTTGTAAAGCCAGTGCGCCGCGATTCCAAACTCCGCGGCTCGATGCATCTCGTGGGTCCGGATCTGGATCTCGATGGGACGCCCCGTGGATCCCATGACCGTCGTGTGCAGGGACTGATACATGTTGAACTTGGGCATTGCTATGTAGTCCTTGAAACGTCCCGGCACGGGAGTGAACAGAGTATGAATCGCTCCGACGGCTGCGTAGCAATCCTTGACGTTTTCTACGACGACCCGAATCCCCATGAGATCGAAGATCTCGTCGAACTGTTTTCCTCGAACGATGATCTTTTCGTAGATCGAGTAAAGGTGCTTCGGTCTGCCCGACACCTCGGCCTTGATCTTGACCTCGCGGAGCTTCCCCTCGATCCCTCCCGTAACCTCCTCGAGAAGGCGCTCGCGTTGAGGCTCACGCTGCTGCACGAGCGAGGAGATCTCCTCGAAACGTTTCGGGTGCATGGTCGCGAACGCGAGGTCCTCGAGCTCCCACTTGATCGCGTACATTCCGAGCCGGTGGGCCAGAGGAGCGTAGACCTCTAGCGTTTCGCGCGCGATTACCTCGCGCTTTTCAGGGCGCAGTGGAGCGAGGGTCCGCATGTTGTGGAGCCGATCCGCGAGCTTGATGAGCAGCACCCGGATGTCTCTTGCGGTGGCGATGATCATCTTGCGGATGTTCTCGGCGCGGCTCTGCTCTTTCGAGCGGAACTTGATCTTGTCCAGCTTCGTGAGGCCGTCGATGAGGGCGGCAACGTCGTAGCCCATCGACTTCTCGACCTCAATGAGGGTGAGCTCGGTGTCCTCCACGGCGTCGTGTAGCAGCGCCGCGGTTATGGAGGTCTCGTCGAGCCCGAGCTGAGCGACGATCGAAGCGACGCCCAGGGGGTGGGTGATGAAGGGATCTCCCGACTTACGCAGCTGCCCCCTGTGGCACTCCTCCGCCGTCGCATAGGCTCGCTCGATCATCTTGAGGTCGGCCTTCGGCCGCCGCTTGCGTACCTCTTTGAGGAGACTGTCCAGCGCCGGATCGAGCGGCTGGCGGGCCGGTCTGACCTTTTTGAGCACCGCCTTGACGCCCCTAGCCTGAGCCTCCGTGGAGGGGGTAGGAGCTTGCTCCGCCTGCGTGTGCTCCTGAGTCGAGCCCATTATTGGATGATTGTACGAGTAAGGGGGCGGTTACCGAACGTCACTGCTTCTGGAGAAGACGACCCTCTCCTGCGCACCAGCCATTTCCTTGACCACCCACCCCGCGGTGAGCCACGCGCGCGCGTGCATCCTGCGGTCGTCGTTGCGCCACCACGACGGGAACCTCGCGTTCGAAGGAAGGTCCTCGCCCACCACCGACTCGATCTCGGCGACGGTCATCTCGAGGCGCGTGACGCTGGTCGGCTGGTCCGCAAGGTACGCGGCCAACCGGATGTATTTCAGCGAGCGCCTCGTTTGAACTCGTTCCTCCTCCACGAAGCGCACACTATGGAGCCGCCCGACCACCGGACAGTAGGAAAGACCAATTGCGGCTTTTGTCATCCGTGAACACCGCGGTGATACGCGAGGAATGGCTAGTAAGAGATAAGACTGAAGAACTCGTAGCTCGGGATCTTGTCCCGTCCCGACAAGAAACCCAGCTCCATAATCGTCGCTATCCCGGCGACCTTGCCTCCACACCGTTCGGTCAGCTCTGCCGTCGCCTTTGCCGTACCGCCGGTCGCAAGCACATCGTCCACGATCAGGATGCGCTCACCCGAAGCGATCGCGTCCTGATGAATCTCGAGGTGGTCGTAACCGTACTCGAGTGCGTACTCCTGACTCTGGACCGCGAACGGGAGCTTCCCCTTCTTGCGAACGGGTATGAGCCCCGCTGTAAAGCGGTACGCGAGTGGGGCCGCGACTATGAAGCCGCGTGCCTCGATTCCGAGGACCTTGTCGATCTCGTCGCGGTCGAAGTTGTGAGCAATCGCGTCGATCGTGTAGCTGAACGCCTTCTTGTGTGCGAGAAGGGGCGTGATGTCCTTGAACACGACACCCTCCTTCGGGAAATCGGGGATATCCCGGATGTGATCCTTGAGCCAGTCGTGCTGCGTGGAATCCATGGCAGTCATGCTAGCGCTTGCGCCTGCGCTTCTTCTTGTCGCCGGCGCGAGGCTTGGTGGCCGGCCCGGTCCGGGTCGATGGTCTGCTTGGGGTCGAGGCCGCGCTCATTTCCCCCTCCGGGGCGGACGGCACGGGGGCGGCTACGGGAGCGTCCTCGTCGGCGGAGCGTCTGGAGCGCTCGACGCGGTCCACCCGCGCGCGTGCGGCTCGGTACTTGGGCTCGCGCTCCTTTAGCAGCGCAAGAATCGGTGTTGCGAAGAAGATGGACGAGTACGTTCCCGCGAGGATTCCCACGAGCAGGGCCAGAGCCAGGTCCTCGAGGGTCGAGGCCCCCAGCAGTCCTGCGCCCACAAACAGAAGGGCCGATACGGGGAGCAGAGTCGTCAGGGACGTGTTTAGCGAGCGCATGAATACCTGGTTCAGGGCGAGGTTGGCCGCCTGACGGTAGGTCATGCGGCCAGTGACGGCGTAGGCAATGGTTTGTTCCTCGAGCTTGTCGAACACGACCACTGTGTCATACAGCGAATACCCCAGGATCGTCAGAAGCGCCACGACGGTGGACGGCGTGACCTCGAAACCCACGATGGCGTAGATCCCGGCGGTGATGATCAAGTCGTGGAACAAAGCGGCCATGGCCGCGGCCGCCATCTTCCACTCGAAGCGCCACGAGATGAAGGCGACGACTACGATCACGAAGACCACCAGGGCTCGCAGTGCGGCAGACGTAATCTCGCCACCGAAGCTCGCGCTGATCGACTCGCTGGTTGTGTCCTCGATCGGCGTTCCCGTGGCCTCACTAATTGCGGCGACGATCTGGGAACGTTGCTCGGGGTCGGCCGCCTCGCGCGTTTGCACTTGGACGGAACGCTCTCCGTCCGTGGTGGCGACCTGAACCTGGGCATCCTCGGCGCCCAGCGCGGCGAGTTCCTGCTGCACCGCGGCCGGCACATCGATGTCGGTCGTGCTCCCGAGTGGACCATCGTCGGGAAGCGCCGCCGAGATGTTCAGTCCACCGTTGAACTCGATCCCACAGTTGAGCCCCTTGGTAGGAAGCGAACGGCAGGGTGTCTCCGCCGGCATGAGGAACATGGCGAGGATACTGATCAGCACCAGCAGCCCTGAGATCGCGAACCACAGGTTGCGCCGGCCGAGGAAGTCGAACTCGCTCTCACCTCTGTACAGACGACCGAACGAACTCATGCCTGCGCCCCAACCGTGCTCTTGATGCCCATGAAACCGCGCGACTCGAACACCTTCGTTCGCCCCATCATGAGGAGAATGGGGCGGGTGAAGAAGAAGGCCACGAACACGTCGGTGAGGGTGGCCAGCCCCAGGGTCAGCGCGAAACCTTTGACCGGCCCGACGGCAAGGAAGAAGAGGATGACCGCGGCCGAGCCCGTCACGAAGTCCGCCACCAGGATGGTCTTCAGGGCACGCTTGGTGCCCCGATCGATGGCCGAGCGCGTGCTTCGCCCACCTGCCAGCTCGTCTTTGAGCCGTTCGAAGATCACGATGTAAGAGTCTGTGGTGACACCTATCGACACGATGAATCCGGCGATGCCGGCCAGGCTCAGCGCCAGTCCCGCCCCCGATCCCAGCACCGCGATGATCACGTAAGAGAGCGCCGCGAACACAAGAAGTCCGGCCCACACCACGAAGCCCAGAGCCCGGTAATAGACCACGACGTAGATGAGCACCAGCGCCAGACCCAACAGTCCGGCCCTCAGACCGGCCTGGAGAGACTCCTCGCCGAGCGTTGGGGAGATCTTCGAGATCGACTCCTGGGTCAGGGTGATCGGCAACGATCCATAGCGAAGCACCAGCGCGAGGTCCTTGGCCTCTTTCTGGTTCCCGATGTCGATGCTGCTCTGGCCGCCGGTGATGCCCTGTCCACATTCGACGCCGCCTCCGCCCTGGGCCGGGTCTCGCATACCGGTGGCGGTCTGGACCTGGCCGTCCAGCACGATCGCGACCTGGCTGCGGATCTGCTCGCCCTTGTCGCGAAGGCAGGCCAACTCGCTCGTGAAGTCGGCCCACTTGTCCCCTCCACGGCTATCCATGTCCAGGGACACCGACCACTGCGTCGACTGGGGGTCGGTCACCGCCTGCGCCTTGGTGATGACATCGCCGGTCAGCTCCGCGGGAGCCAGCCGGTAGAGGATGTTGGGGTCGGCTACGTCCGGATACACGACCTCTTGGTCGTTCACCGACTGGTCGGTGAGCTTCGTTATCTCGGGAACCTCCGCGTCTTTGGCCCGGTCCTCGTTCTTGCCGCCTTTACCCTTCCCCTTCTTGTCCTTGCCGGTGGGACTCGGCGACGGGGTCGGATTGCTGCCGTCGGCCGGGATCACTTCGAGCACTTGGCGGAAGGTGAGCTGGGCGGTCGTGCCTATCACGTCCAAGGCCTGGTTCTCGTCCTCGATGCCGGGGAGCTGAACCTGGATCGTGTCGCCCCCTTGCGAGGTGACCTCGGGCTCGACGACACCGAGCCCATCGATGCGCTCTCTGATGATGTCGGTCGTCTTGGCCACCGACTCGTCGCTGACGCCCTCGCCGCTCGCAGAGAGGATGACGCTCGTCCCGCCCTCGAGGTCGAGGCCGAGGCGTGGGGAGGTGTTCGTAGCCAGCACCGCGGCCAGGCTCCCAAACGCCACGAGCAAGATGAGGACCAACGAGGTCCTCTGACGCTTAGGTGACATGGATCGGTTGTCCTCTTTCCACTAGAGCAGCTTGGTGCCGTTGATGTCGATTTTGAACTCACATTCGAGGTGCTCCGCGGCGCGCTTGCACATGATCATGCGCGACAGGAAGATCTCGAAGTACTCCATGACGCCCGCAAGCTCGGTGTCGATCCCGAGCTCCAATGTCAAGGTACGTGCTCCGTCGTCCACTCGCAAAAAGGATCGCTCGACGGCGTTGTTGACTCGGTCGTGAATGTCGAAGAGCTGGGGGTCTTTGATCCTGACCCTCGAACGATGGACGTCGGACTTGTCGGCCACGATCAGAGCTGCGCCCACCGGGTTAACGGGATTGCCGAACTCTTCCTCGTGATTCCCGATCGCGCCCAGAATGATGCCGATCTCCTTGTAGGACATCCCTATGTCTTTGAGGATGTCGTAGGTGATCACCGAGCCGGTTTGACTGTGCATGGAACGGCACACGAAGTTCCCCATGTCGTGCAGATAGCCGGCGATGGCGCCGAGCTCGGAGATGCGCTGTTCGTATCCGAGACGGTGCAACACGTTGTAGGAGATCTTGCTGACCAGCCCCGCGTGACGAAACCCGTGCTCCGTGTAGCCGATCTCGCCGAGGTAGCGATCCGCAAGCGAGATGAATGTCTGCACGCCCTCGTGCGTCGAGACCTGATCGATGGTGATACCGGTGGACGGTTCGGGGGAAACGGGTTCGCCGTCGGGGGCCGCGGTTGCGGCCTCCTTGGGCGTGCGGCTCAGCTCGCCGACCTGTTCCGCCACGACCTCGTCAACCGATTCGGCTTTCGCCGAATGGTCCAAGACTTACTCCTCCTCTGAGGTGGCGCCGATCTCCTCGTCCGCGTCCTCGGTCACCTTGCGTGCGATGGCCGATTTCACGAACCGAAGCTTCGTGCCGGGAGACGCCTCGATCTCGAAGTCATCTTCCCCGAGGCGGGTGACCCGGCCGTGCAGACCGCCGATGGTGACGATCTCGTCGCCCACGCCGATACTGTCGACCAAGTTGCGGTGCTGTTGGGCTCGCTTCTTCTGGGGCCGGATGAGCATGAAATAGAAGACCCCTATCAAGAGCCCTAGAAACAGAAACTGGGGGATTGCTGACTCCACTTTGTTCACGTCCTTCGTGCGATGTTGTCGGTTAGGTCCAGGCCCGCGCGTTTTACGCGAGCGAAGCCGCAAGGGCGGCTCCTCAGGCGAAATCCTACCTCCGCCGGGTGGCAACCCGACATGATGGGCAGCTTGGCCGCCGCTCAGTCGAACAGCGTGCTGCCTTGCTCGGGCAGCGGGGCCCCGATGTGCTCGAACGCGGCCCTGGTTGCGACTCTCCCCCTGGGAGTCCTCCGGAGGAAACCGAGCCGCATCAGATAGGGCTCGTAGACGTCTTCGAGAGTGTCGGGCTCCTCGGCGACGGACACCGCGAGGGTGGACAGCCCGACCGGTCCCCCGCCGAACTTGACCACCAGGGTGTCGAGTAGCGCGGCGTCGACCTTGTCGAGGCCCTTGTGGTCGACCTTGAAGACCTCGAGGGCCTTGATGGCGATGGCCTGGTCGATCGAGCCGCCGGCTCGGACCTGCGAATAGTCGCGAACGCGTCTCAGCAGCCGGTTGGCGATGCGGGGCGTACCGCGGGAGCGCTTTGCGATCTCGGCGGCACCGTCGTCGTCGATGGTTACACCGAGAATGGCCGCCGAGCGCTTCACGATCTCGAAGAGGTCGTCGTCGGGGTAGTAGTCGAGCCGCTCGGTGAGCTCGAAGCGACTGCGCAGCGGGCCGGTGATGAGCCCGGCTCTGGTCGTCGCACCCACCAGCGTGAAGCGAGGGAGGTCGAGCCGGATCGTGTGTGCGCTGGGACCTTTCCCGATGACGAGGTCGAGCTCGAAATCCTCCATCGCCGGATACAGGACCTCTTCGACCGCCCGCGGCAACCGATGGATCTCGTCGATGAACAGCACGTCGGAGTCCTCGAGGTTGGTGAGGATCGCCGCCAGATCCCCGGCCCGTTCGAGGGTCGGACCCGAGGTCTGGCGGAGGTTCGCCCCCATCTCCTTGGCTACGACATGGGCCAGCGTGGTCTTGCCGAGGCCGGGCGGCCCGCTTAGCAACAGATGACCGGCAGGTTCGTTTCGCTCGGCGGCGGCCTGCAGTACGATATCCAGGTGCTCCTTCATCTCGGGCTGGCCGACGAACTCGTCGATGCTGCGAGGTCGCAGGGTTGTCTCGTTGTCGCGATCCACCGGATCGATGGCGACCGCGAGAATCTCCTCGTTCACGCCAAGACCCTAAGTGCTTGCCTGACGACGTCCTCGAGCCCATCGCCGTCGGCGATGGGGACCTCGTTCAGGGCGACGCGAACCTCACCCGCGGAATAACCCAGATTCTCGAGCGCGGAGCGCGCCTTGGACGCCATGTCAGGCTGGGCGCCGACGATGTCGAGATCGGGTAGCGACATCTTCTCTTTGAGGTCCAGCACGATGCGCTGGGCCGTCTTGCGGCCGATACCGGGAACCGACGAGATCGCCGCAACGTCGTCGGACATCAGCGCGCGGCGGAGATCGTCGGGCGAGAACGCGGAACACACCGCCAGAGCCACCTTGGGGCCGACGCCGCCGACACCAATGAGGAGCTCGAAGATCCGCTGCTCCGCCTCGGAGAAGAACCCGAACAAAGCGAGCGCATCCTCACGAACGTGGGTGTGAGTGAAGAGTCTCGCCGCCTCGCCGTCGGCGGGCAGCGACGCGAGCGTGCGAGCCGAGCAAGTCAGGCGATAGCCGACTCCGCCGACCTCGATGAAGCAACCGTCGAGGGTGCGTCCCGCCACGGCGCCGCTTAGAAAGCCGATCATGCGAGCTTCCGTTTGATGGCGGAGACGAGACCGGCTCGGTTCAGATGACAGATTGCGAGTGCGCAGGCGTCGGCGGCGTCCGGGGGCCGAGGCGGTTCCGCTAGTCCCAGAAGGGCGGCGACCATCGCCTGGACCTGGGCCTTTGAGGCTCCGCCGTAGCCACACACCGACTGCTTGACCTCGTTCGGCGTGTAGTCGCTGACGTCGAGCCCCGCTTCCGCCGCGGTCGCCAGTGCGATCCCGGAGGCCTGGCCGACCGCCATCGCGGTCTTGGCGTTGGTGGTGAAAAACAGCCGCTCGACCGCGGCCACGTCCGGACGGTGGTCCGAGACGATCACCTCGAGCGCCCCGCGGAGCATCACGAGCCGGCGGGCCTGCGGCTGGTCGGGGGGCGTCCGGACGACGCCAAAGACGACCGGCGCGAGCTTGCTTCCCGACCGTTCGACCACCGCGTAGCCCATGGTGGCAACGCCGGGATCGATCCCGAGCACCCGCACCGCGCCTCCCTTCTCGTGGTCCCGGTGTCGTCCGTGGACTCCTATCGAACGCCTGTTCGCCACAGGTTAGCCCGCCGCTGCGTCGCCGGCCGGTATTTCCGCCCTCCCGAACGGCATCTACGGCTCGCCTCCCGGAGGTTCCAGGCCGGCCTCGCGCAACTCCGTTTCGAACTCGGGGGGCACTTCTACGGCCCAGCCCCGGCCCTCGAGATCGGAGCGATCCATGCGAACCTCGCCCGCCTCGTTCCGTGCGTAGGAGAACACGAATATCCAGACGTCGCGATCGATGACCTGCTCGACGGCGCGCTCATCGCCGGCTCCTACGGTTGCGAGTGTGACCCGAGCACCGTCGCTGGCGTCCCGCAGTTCGACTCGTGCGGGGAAGGCGGATTCGTTTGTGATAGTGACACGCTCGACGAATTCCGTCTCGGCACATCCACCGAGGAGAGCGCAGGTCAGCACGGACAGCACCAGCAGACCCAGCTTCCTCATGCGCGCACCTCCTTCATACGCGTCCTCAGCGGGAACATCCGGCTCGGGAGCAATCGCGCCAGCCATCTCGAGCGTGACGCCAGGATCGGGCTCCCCAACGCAAGTACGAGCACGTAAAGGGCGACAAAGGGTCCGACGCGACCGTCGAGTCCGGCCGCGGCCGCGAGGGAGGCAAGAATGAGAGAGAACTCGCCACGGCCCAGAAGCGTGAAGGTGAGGTTGCTGGCCTGGCGCCTCCCGAAGCCGTTGATCGCAGAGCACAACACCCCGGCAACCAGGTTCAGAACCAGAGTCAAGCCCACCGCGATGGCAACGGGAAGGGCGACGGGGCCGAGAGTGCTCGGGTCGATGCTGAGTCCGAACACGAAGAAGAACACCGCGGCGAACGCGTCTCTCAGGGGAAGGACGAGGCGCTGAATCTGCCCGACCTGTTTCGTCTCGGCAAGAATAAGCCCAACCATGAAGGCACCGATGGCCTCCGAGACTCCAATCTCCGCCGCGAGCCCGGCCACCACGATGGCAAGACCAACGAAGACGACCGTCAACAGCTCCTCGTCGTCTCCGCTCCCGAGCAACTTGCCCGCGTAGCTCGCACCGAAGCGAGCGATCGTAAACAGAGCCAGTAGGAACAGAAAGGCCCGCCCGACGAGCAGAAACGCCTCCATCCCTCCCGAAACCTCTCCCAGCACCGGCTGGAGAAGGGCCAGGTAGAGGGCGAGGAAGAGGTCCTGCACAACGGTGATTCCGAGTATGAGACGAGTTTCGGAATTGGCCAGCCGTTCGAGATCGATCAGCACCTTCGTGACGATCGCCGAGGACGAGATGCCAACCGCCCCCGCGATCACCAAAGCCTCGGCAAGCCCCCATCCCAGCAAGAGCCCAAAGGCCAGGCCGCCTCCCACATTTAGACCGATGTACATGGCGCCCGCGCCCACCAGACGCGGCCCGCCGCTTACGAGGTCGCCGAGGGAGAACTCGAGACCGAGATGAAACAGCAACATGATCAGTCCGACGGCGGCGAACAACTCGAGATCCTCGGGCCTGTCGACGAGAACGAGTCCTGGAGTGTTCGGGCCAAACAGAATCCCCGCGGCCATGAAGAACGGGATCGTAGGCAGACCTACGCGACTTCCCAGTCGCGCAAGCAATCCGGCGGCGAGGAAAGCCCCGCCCAGGGCGACGAGTGCATTGCCCATGACTCAGCCCAACATGAAGCTGAGAAACCCGTTGAGGTTTGCCTGGGGACCGACGACCACGAGGCGGTCGCCCGAACGCAAGACCTCGTTGGGGTCCGGAGCCGTAATGGTGGCTCCGGTACGAAGGATCGCAATAACGCTCATGCCCGTTCGCTTCCGCACCTGCAACTCGTTGATCGACTTGCCGGTTGAGGGACTCTCGCCGGTGAGGGTCACCCAGTCCACGGCGAACTCACCAATCAGCGCCTCGATCTCCTCGACCATTGCCGGCTTGAAGTACGCACCACTAAGCACCGTGCCGAGACGGCGCGCCTGATCGTCGGTCAACCTCAGAACGGTTCTGGGTTCCTCGGCGTCGCGCTCGAAGACGTAGATGTCGCGCCGGCCGGAATGGTGGATGACGACATCCACGCGGTCCCCCCGTCCGACGAGAATCTCAAACTTGCGGCCAATGCCCGGCAACTCTTCCTCGTGTACCGACAAGCAACTCTCCTTCGTTCGTAGCGAAAGCCGACCCACCGAGGGGGCGGCTCCAATGCGGCTACGGTTGCGAAGGAGGTGCCCGGTCCCAGCGGACTCGGGCGATTGGAAGAGTCGGCGCGGCAGCGCTTGAAGCCCGCACGACGAAGAGGAGCAGGAGGGCACCCGCCGTCAAGATGCCTGCGGTAGTCCAAGGATCGGAAAGGGCATCGGGCACTGGAGTGCGGTCGTGAGCACCCACCCCAATCGCGCTCTCAACGGTCGGTAGGAGGACCAGGGCCGAGAGATCGGGCTCCGCCGCCGTGTGATTGGGAGTCATGCCCTCGGAAGCAGGCGCGAAGACGAGCGCTCCGAGAGCAACCATAACCAGAAGTGAGCGCCGAACACTAGGACTCATGCCTCTTCACCCTAACCATCGGATGCCTATAACCAGTGATGCCTTTGTTCCCAAACCCGCCTTTTTGGCCTCAAACCCCTTGTAACGCGACCATGGGCTACTTAGCATCACGCAGGCGGATGCTACGCGGGCTGGGCCGGCCCGGACGCCGGCCAAATGGAAGGGGATCCGAAGTGCCAACTCTAAACATCGTCAGTGGCCCCGCCGCGGGCCGTCAGTTCGAGGTGACCACAGAGCAGGTCCTGGGCCGCGAAGGCGCGGACATCACCGTCATGGACCCGGAGATCTCGCGCTCGCACGCTCGCCTGCGACCTCACGACGAGGGCATAGAGGTCCACGATCTCGGCTCGAGCAACGGAACCTTTGTCAACGACATTCGCATCGCCGGCCCCACCGTGATTCGGCCCGGGGACCGGGTGCGCTTCGGCGGGTCGGCGGGCCAAGTCGTAAACGACCGCAGCGGCACCATGATCAGCCCACCGGGCGCGGTCGTTCCCGCGTCGCCGAGTGCGGCTCCCCCACCGGTGAGCGCTCCGACCGCTCCCCAGCAGCCGGTCGGCACCGGCCCCATGGGCTCCATGCAGCCCGGCCCGGCAACCGGCCCCTATCCGGGTTCTTACGCTCCTCCCCCGAAGAACAACTCCAAGACCGCGCTGATAGTCATCGCCGCCGTCGCCGGAGTGCTGGTTCTGGTGGTGGTCGCCTTGTTCGCCTTGGGGACGTTGGGGGGCGGCGGCGTCGAGAAGGACGAGGTCATCGCCGAGGGCGACGAGATCTGCAACGACGCCGGGCAAGAGCTCGTCGGCTTCAACGGCCAGCAGCCCGGAGAGTTCGTGGCGAATTTCGCCGGCCTCACCGAAGGAGTCTCTGAGGACCTGCGCGCCATCGGAACACCCGACGAGGACGCGGACGTGTTCGAGAGCTACCTCGAGACCTTGGACGATTCGGCCCGCATCATGCGGGAGACGGTTCCCGCCGCCGAGGCTCTCGATCAGCAGGGCATCGATGTGGGCATTGCCGAGTCCGCCGAGGTGGCTGAGGACTCCGCGCGCCTCGCGACAGACTTCGGATTCGAGGTGTGCAGGGAGTTCGAGCTAACGCCGACCGGCTAGAGCGAGGTGACGGGAATGGTTCCCGCGTCGCGCCTGGCCTTGTCGCTCGCGCCGGATAGCTCTTCGATCGTCCGGTAGACAACCGTATCGGGATCGAGGCCCAGGCTCCGGGCATCCTCGTCGCTCAGGTGCTCTAACAGCGACTTGGACGCGAGCACGTCCCCGTCGCGCGCCGACTGCTGGATGCGTGCGGCCTCGTTGACGCGGTCCCCGAGCGCGGTGACCTCGAGCCTTCCACCGGTGACCAGCTGCCCCATGTAGAGCTGGCCTCCCCAGTGGACACCGACGTTCACGTTGACGTCATCGGGATCGAGGGAGTCCACGCTCTCGCTCAGCTTCTTCGCCGCCTCTCGGGCGACGACGGAGATCTCGCGAGCGGCCTCGATTACGGCCCTCACCGCGGCCGAGCGAGAGCCGAGATCATCGGCCAGGAAGAATGCGGTGGCGCCATCCCCCGCGTGTTTACCGACGATGCCGCCGTAGGAACCGATCACCTCGTCGACCGACGTGATCACGGTTCGCAACAGGCTGAAGTAGGTCGCGCTCGGAAGGCGTCGCGACAGCACACCGGAATCCTGAACGTCGGCAAAGAGAATCGCCGCCGGCCTGCGGCCCGGTTCGACCAGTCGCGCCGTCCGCTCGAACATGTCGCGATCGCCGCGCGCCACCAGGGTCATGATCGCGGGCGGTAGCGTCGGTCCATACAGAAACAAGCGACCGATCTGATCGCCTTCGACGGAGTAGGCGCGCACGACGAGCAGGTTGACGTCGATCGGCGGAAGGTCACCCTGGACGAACTCGATCTGCGACGCCCAGATCGGAGGTGGAGTTCTCTCCTCGATCGATTCGATGAAGTCCTCGAGCTCCGGCCCGGCGATGCGTTTGAGCTCTTCCTTGCCCCCGGGCATGTCGTGGAGAATCATCGGGAGCTCGACCTCGAGCATCGACACCAGGCTCTCAGGGGTGACCAGCTTGGTCCAGGTGTCGTGCCGGAGGTGCTCGAAGATGTGCCGGCCGTAACCGATCCTGTCCGGGTCGGTCTCGCCGATCAGGTCGAGAATTCCGGACGACACCCACACCAGCCGCCAGTCTGAATCGAAGATCTCGGCCGCCCAGCCGGTCGCCTCGAGTTGCTCGGCGACCTCGCGGAGAGCGGGGTGCTCAGGAAGCGAGGGAGGCGAGGACATCGTCGGAGATATCGAAGTTGGCATACACGTCCTGCACGTCG
>JBOGWU010000122.1:0-14757 GCA_050693935.1 Actinomycetota bacterium
TCGACGGCGCCAAGCTCTCGCTTCTTCCGGTGCAGAAACCCCGGCCCCCCATCTGGCTCGCGGCCAACAATGAACGGGCAATCGAGCGCGCCGCCCGCGTCGCGGATTCATGGTTGGTCAACCCCCATGCGCGTCTCGGCACCCTCGAGGACCAGGCGCGCTTCTATCGAAAAGAGCTGGCCGGGCACGGAAAGGTCTGCAAGGAGTTACCGGTCTTCCGAGAAGCCTGCGTGGCAGAAGACGAGGCGGAGGCGGTTGCCACCGCGCGGGAGTTTCTTGGGCCCAAGTACGCCACCTATGTGTCGTGGGGGCAGGATCGTGCCTTGCCGAAGGATGATCCGCTCGATCTTGACTTTGCGAACCTCGCCCGGGACCGGTTCATCGTGGGGAATCCGGAGACCTGTGTAGACCAGATCGCCGACTACGCTCGTCGTCTGGACACGGACCTCCTGGTGTTTCGCGTCCAGTGGCCCGGACTTCCTCAACACCTCGCGCTGCGTTCCATCAGACTGCTTGGCGAAGTGGTCCTTCCGGCGTTGAACCTTCAAGACTGAATGAGGTCGTTCTCTCGACCGTCCGGCCCGATCTGGTAGGCGTTAGTCGAGAAGTGGCTCCTCGATCATCAATTTTACGTCAGGGCTCGGGGGGCCTGAGCTTGCCCGCCTTTCGATCCCGTTCGGTCTTTAGCTTGTGGCAGCCGTAACAACGCGGCTTGAGGTTGCTATGCGACGTGGGACCGAGAGCGACGCGCGGCTCGACGTGATCGAACTCTGGCCTGAGGCGGTTACCGCAATCCACGCAACAGACGCCGTCGAACTCGGGGGGCTCACCCAGTTCAAGGGCGGTGCGAACCTCGACCGAGGGATCGCGCGACCAGCGCTTGAAGTTGCGCAGGTCCACCCCGTCGTAGAACACGCCGTTCAAGAACGCGTCCTGGGCGATCTCCCTGGCCACTTGCGGTGACACCGGACCCACCCCGGGGATCTTGCACACCTCGCCCTCGCGCACGTCTTTCCAACCGCGCTTGGCCACCTCGTGGCTCACCAGCACCACCAGCTCGGGTCGCTTGGCCCGTCCCTTGCCGGAGCCGGATAGCAGCACCGCATAGGCATCGGCCAGGTGGCGCTCGAAGGGCTCCTTGGTCCCGGCTGACTTCGCCCTGCGGGCCAGCCGCTGCGCCTCGGCCTCGGCGCGCGCCACGATGGGCGACCCGATGTGAGGTTCCAGTTCCACATGGAGGTGGACCATCCCCAGCTCGTCGCCGTGGCTGCGCGCCTTGCGCGCCGCGTGTTGACGCTCAGCAAGTCCCCGATGCTGCTCGGCCTCCAGCTTGGTCTTGCGGGCCTTGTCTCGGAGCACGTGAAAGGACTCAGCCTGAGCAACCGATAACAGCTCGCCGGCAGCCCCCGGAGCGGACTCCTCGGCCTTGGCGATCTCGCTGGCCTGGTCCAGGGAGACCTCGCCGTGCTTGAGCGCGTCAGACAGAGGCGCAGATTCACCAAGCACCTTGCCGGTGGCAATGGTGTCCTTGGCCTTGCCGGTGGAGCTGCCAGTCGCCTGCGCGATCTCGGATGCGTCGTCGATCCTGCGGGCCAGCGCGGCGACCCCGAAAGCCGCCAGCCGCTGGACGCGCGCATAGGTCTTGAGTTGCTGGCGGGCCACGGCCAGGCTCAGCAACTCCGGCTCGAGATTGGCGTTGGCCTTCTCGAGCTGAGCAACGGCCTCGTCGACATGACTTAACTCCATGCCCTCATCATGACGATGAGGTGTGACACAAACGCGCTCTGAACGGCCCCTCGCAGAAGAAATCTTGGATTACTTTGTCTCTAGCTTGGGGAATTGGACTCTCTAGTCGAGCAGCCCTCTCAGAACCTCACGGAGATTTGACTTCGCCTCGAAGCCGATCCCGGGAACGTCGGGGAGTCGCACGTAACCGTCCTCTATGGGCGTGTCGTCGGCGAATCCTCCGAACGGCTGAAAGACCTCCGGATATGACTCGTTTCCGCCGAGTCCCAGACCCGCCGCGATGTTGAGCGACATCTGGTGGCCGCCGTGAGGAATCATCTGCCGGGGGGACCAGCCCTCGGCCCGAACGGTGTCGATGGTTCGCAGATACTCGACGAGTCCGTAGCTCAGCGCGCAATCGAACTGGAGCACATCGGTCGAGGGACGCATACCTCCGTAACGGAGCAGATTGCGAGCGTCCTGCATCGAAAAGAGATTCTCACCCGTTGCGAGCGGGCCTTCGTAGCTCTCGGCCACCTCTGCGAGCAGCGCGTAGTCGAGTGGATCTCCTGGCTCTTCGTACCAGCGCAGTCCATAGGAGGCGAGCATCTTGCCGCAGGCCAGGGCGCTTGCAAGATCGAAGCGTCCGTTCGCATCCACGGCGAGCGATTCACCGCTGCCGACGACCTCCAATGCCGCCTCGATCCGCCGCTGATCCTCGGTGAGCGGAGCACCACCGATTTTCATCTTGCAGGTCGTGTA
The DNA here is from genome assembly GCA_050693935.1 of Actinomycetota bacterium. Classification (GTDB taxonomy): domain Bacteria; phylum Actinomycetota; class CADDZG01; order CADDZG01; family WHSQ01; genus WHSV01. The sequence continues at coordinate 2,488 of JBOGWU010000122.1, forward strand.
GCCGAGGTCGAGGTACCGACGCATCTCATCCTGCAAAGCGCCCACGCCGCCATCGGGTTGGTAGTAACCCCCCGCGGCATAGACGAACACCCGGTCGCTCCCGGCTCCATCTCCGTATCGCTCGGCAATGACCTCGTAAAGCGGCCTTTGATCGATCTTGGCGACTGCGTCCCAAATGGCCATGTCGAGCACGCCCACGGCAACCGAGCGCTCGCCGTGCCCACCCGGCTTCTCGTTTGACATCATGGCCGCCCACGCGCGGTGCGGATCTAGATTGGTGCCCTCATCGTTGCTGATCTCTTCTCCAGCGTCGATGAGCCTGGGTATGAAGCGCTCGCGCAGCAGACCGGATGCGGCGTAGCGTCCGTTGGAATTAAAGCCGAAGCCGACGACGGGCTCCCCTTCCCGGCGCACGTTGGTAATCAAGGCCACTACCGACACGGTCATCGTGCTGAAGTCGATGTACGCGTTCCTGATGTCGGATCGGATGGGCACGGTGGCCTCGCGCACCTCTGCTACCTTCGCGGGCGGCAAGTCGAGCCTCCTTCGTCGAGATCGTCGGGCACGCTTAGGATGGCACCGAGCTGCCTTGGGGGTCGAATGCGAATAGACATCATCATCTATGAAGGTTTCGACGAACTCGATGCTATCGGGCCGTTCGAGGTGTTCACTCAGGCGGCCCAAATGGGAGCCGACCTCTCGACTCGTCTGGTCACCCTGGAGCCCGCCGAGTTGGTGAGCGCGTCCCACGGACTAGAGGTCAAACCACACGGGGTTCTGAACGGGAACGCCGATCTCGTCGTCGTGGCGGGCGGTGGCTGGGGCGGACGCTCCGAACATGGCGCTTGGGGCGAGGCCCAGAGAGGCGGGCTTCCAACCAGACTTGCCGAGCTTCACCGATCGGGTACGCCACTCGCGGCGGTGTGCACGGGAGGCATGCTGCTTGCGGCCGCCAAGCTCCTCGAGGGACGACCGGCGGTAACGCACCACTCGGCGCGGGACGACCTCGTCGCATCGGGGGCGGCGTGGAGCGACAACCGGGTCGTAGACGACGGTGACGTGATCACGTCCGGAGGAGTGACCTCCGGGCTGGACCTCGCGCTCTGGCTGGTCGAGCGATACTTCGGACGAGACTTGAGTACCCGAGTGGCAGAGCACATCGAGCATCTCCGGGCCGACGACGTGCGAGTAGGCACTTCGCGATGACGTCTTCCGGCGCGGATCCTGTGGGAGTTGCGCTCGTTGGGTGGGGCCGCATGGGCGGCCCCATGGGAACCCGCCTGATCGAAGGCGGACACAACGTCGTCGCCTATGACACCAGCGAAAGCGCCCAACAAGCGGCACGATCGGCCGGCGCTCAGCTTGCGCCGAACGCGGCCGCGGCAGTCAGGAGCTGTGCGGTGGTCCTGACCATGCTGCCGACCCCGGCCGCCGTAGATGGGGCCGCCCGCGCCGAAGACGGCGTGCTTGCGGGACTGCAGCCCGGTGCCCTGTGGCTCGAGATGAGCAGCTCCCACCCGAGCATCACTGCAGACCTCTCCGAACGCGCCGCCCAACGGGGAGCGGGACTACTCGACGCGCCCGTCAGCGGTGGCGTAAAGGGAGCTCGGGAGGGGCGGCTCACGATCATCGTTGGGGGCAAGGGAGAACTTCTGGGGCGGGCGCGACCGCTCCTGGAGTTGATGGGTGAGCAAATCATCCACGTTGGGGATCATCCGGGCGACGGTGATCTCGCCAAGACCATCAACAACATGCTGTCGGCCATCAACCTCACCGCGGCGGCCGAGGGTTTGGCGCTGGCGCGCGCGGGCGGGCTCGACTTCGAGCGCCTGATCGAGGTGCTGAACTGCAGCACCGGCGGCTCCAACGCGACCGAGGTCAAGATCCCAAACTACGTTCTGACAAAACGTTTCGACGCCGGCTTCACGATTGCCAACTACCTCAAGGACATGCGAATCGCCCTCGATGTGTGCTGGAACGAAGGGGTTGCCGTCGACGTGCTGTCGGCCGTCCACGTCCTGTGGACGGCCGCGGTTGCGCACGGTCACGCCGACGACGACCACACGGCGATGGTTCCGTTCGTCGCGCGGCGATCGGGCCGTGATCTCGACGCCGACCCCGACTGACGTTTCTCCTAGGCTCGGGAGGTGGGCTCAATCCCGTCCGCGCCCACGACCGACTGCCATGCCTCCACGCCTGCCTGGAAGGCCACCACGCCGGCCTCGGGCATGACGATCTCTATCGCCTGGAGGATCTCTTCCGGAGTCGCTCCCGTTTCGAGCGCAACTCTGACGTGGCCCTCGATATGGTTCTTGCTGGCGCGCATCGCGGTCAGCGTTGCGACGAAGATGAGCTCCTTGGTCTTGCGATCGAGCACCCGCTCGCGAAGGTAGGCGGCCTCGATCAAGTCGTTGGCAGCCTTCATGAAATCGAAGTCCTGATTGGTCAACACCTTGTGGTAGTCGAGCACGTAGCCTCGCTTGGCCACCATGTCGTCGATGTACTGCTGCTTTTCCTCCTCGGTTCCCATCTCCACCTACCCTCGCTCGGAAGCCTGTTCGGAATGGTCAACGTCGCTGTGATCGCCAAACGCCCCGGCCCCGGACAGCGCTTCGATCTTGTCTTTTTCGTAGCCGAGCAGAGCCGAGAGGACGTAGTCCGTGTCCTCGCTGGGCATGGGTGCGCGCCGGTGGTCTTCACGTGGATCGCCGACGCGCACCGCGGTCGGGATCTGGCTGACCGCGCCCAGGATCGGATGCTCGGTCTCGACCACCAGCTCCCTCGCTGCCACCTGAGGATCGCGCACCGCGTCCTGTACGGAATTTACGGGTCCGCAGGGAACACCCGCCCGGCCCAGCCGGTCCACCCAGCCCTCGGTTGTATCCGTAGCGAACACCCCATCGAGGATCGCTGTCAGTTCTTGCCTATGAGCCCTGCGGGCTTCGAAGTCTTTGAAGCGCGGATCGTCGACGAGTTCTGGCTTGAGGATGCCTCGAGCCAGAGCCTCGAAGAACTTCTGTTTGGGACACGAGACAACGATCCAGCCGTTTCCGGTCCGGAAGTTCTGAAAGGGGACAATCGAAGGATGGGCCGACCGCGCCGTCCGCTGAGGTTCGAAGCCATTCGTCAGATGCCACGTCCCCAGATACGTGAGCATGCTCATGGCGGTATCGAAGAGACTGACGTCGCAGTCCATTCCGGTCCCGTCGCGACGCGCCGCGTGCACGCCTATCACCATCGAAAGCGCCGCCACCAGGCCTCCGCAGTAGTCGACCAGGGATAGGCCCGACTTGGCGGGTGGTTCGCCCGGCTCGCCAGTCAGGCTCATCCAGCCGGCGATGCCTTGCAGAATGTAGTCGTAGCCCGGCTGCCCACGGCGGGGGCCGGTCATGCCGAATCCCGACAAGCTGCAGCACACTATGCCTGGGTTCAGGTGACTGAGGTCCTCGTAACGGATGCGCAGACGTTCCGGGACATCGCCTCGCAGGTTCGAGTAGACGGCGTCCGAGCAGCGCACTAAATCCTCTAAGACCCCGCGCCCCGCATCCGAGGTGACGTCGAGGTTGATGCTCCTCTTGTTCCGGTTGAAGGTTTCGAAGAACAGGCTGCTGTCACCTTCCTGGAACGGGGGCACGTGCCTGCCTACGTCGCCGCCCGCGCGGGGGTCCTCGATCTTGATGACTTCGGCCCCCAGGTCTGCAAGTTGGACCGACCCAAACGGGCCCGCCCCGTACTGTTCGAGAGCGACGATGCGCACGTCTTCAAGCGGCTTCACCTTTTCTCAGCCGTCCTCATCCGTTCGACCAACCGTTCAGCTCGGTTCATCCTCGCCTTCCTCGATTGCGGTCTGGGGGTATGGAAAGCTGCTCAACTCCTCGGCCCTCGAGCGCTTGTACACCATGATCGATCTCGTAAAGGACACGCATTCATCTCCGTGCTGGTTGAGTCCGCGCGTCTTCACCTTAACGATGCCGACCTGGGGGCGAGACTCCGACTCGCGCTTGTTTAGAACGAGGCTTTCGACGTGCAAGGTGTCCCCTACGAACACCGGGTGGTTCAGCTGTATGCGATCCCATCCCAGGTTCGCCATGGCGTTCTGACTCACGTCGCTGACGCTCATGCCCAACACCAGGGCCAACGTGAACCCTGAGTTGACCAGGGGCTTGGCGAACTCGGTCTTGGCCGCATAGTGGTTGTTGAAATGGAGTTGGTTGGTGTTCATCGTTAGGAGGGTGAACCAGATGTTGTCCGCTTCTGTGATCGTTCGCCCGAGGGCGAAGCGGTAGACGTCTCCGACCTCGAAGTCCTCGTAGTAGCGCCCCACCCATCCATCCTTGACGCTCATAATCATCCCTCCATGGTGGATCGTGACGTAGGACACCGTTTCAACGAGTTGCGAAAGGTCAGATCAGGGATCCGCCGGCCTCCGCCAGCTCCACGAGCCGGCGCGCGATAACGATGCGCTGGATCTCGCTCGATCCTTCTCCGATTATGAGGACGGGAGCATCGCGGTAGTAGCGAGCTACGTCTGCGTCCTGGAGATAACCCGCGCCTCCGTGGATCCGCATCGATTCAAAGGCTGCCTCCTCGGCAAGCTCGGTCGCAAAGAGCTTCGCTGCTCCCGCATCGAGATCGGCTCTTTCGCCCGCGTCCTTCTTGCGCGCCGCCTCGATGGTCAGCAGGTAGGCGGCTCGGATCTTGGTGGCCATGTCCGCCAGCTTTGCGCCGATGAGTTGATGCTGTGCTATGGGCTTGCCGAACGTCGTCCTGGAGCGCGCCCAGTCCATCGCCGACTCGTATGAGGCCAGCGCTATTCCCACCGCGCGGGCGGCCACGTTTATCCGCCCAACCTCGATGCCGGCCATGAACTGCTTGAAGCCCAGCCCGACGCCCTCTTCGCCACCGAGCGCGCTCGACACCGGCGTCTTGAATCCCTTCCAGTTCATCCGGGTGCCCTCGAGCCCTCTGTATCCCAGCTTTTCGAGCAGAGGCGGGATCTCCAGCCCCGGTTGTTGATGCACGCCCGGGCGCTTCTCGACGACGAACGTCGTCATCCCTTTGTGGCGCGGCTCGGCGTCTGGATCGGTCTTGGTCAGGAGCATGATGAGCGAGGCGTGCAATCCGTTCGTACACCACATCTTCTCGCCTTCGATGGCGAAAGCATCGCCCTCGCGCCGGGCAACGGTCTTGATCGCCTGCAGGTCCGAGCCTCCGTGCGGCTCCGTCATCGAGATCGCGGCCCGCGCCTCGCCCGTGGCCATGCGCGGGAGATGTTCGGTCCTCTGCTCGTCGGTGCCGAAGCGCTCGATCATCCACGCGCTCACGAAATGAGAGTTGAGGACTCCTGCCAGGGACATCCAACCCCTGGACAGCTCGATGATGATGCGGGCGTAATCCTGAAGCGGCAGCCCCAACCCTCCGTACTCTTGCGGTATGAGGGTCCCGAAGAGTCCAAGCTCCCTCATCTTGTCGACGTGAGCCTGCGGGTACTCGTCATCGAGGTCGAGCTTGCTTACCGAGGGCTTGACCTCTTCTTCAACGAAAGCCCGCACCGACTTCAACAGGTCCTCTCCGGGGCGTCGCTCGGCCGGCATCCTGCCTCCCTTCATCAACTACGTTGCCGAGGCCACCTCGCCCGACGACGAGATTCTCGGAAACGAACCCTCCGTCTCGCTCGATTTCACTCCGAGCTTCCCGCTCTCTCGTAAACAGTAGACGGAGGTCGCCGCGGTCACTCCTCGACGACGATACGACCGCTCATGTTCGAGCTCTCGTGCGGAATGCAGAAATACCCGTAGGTTCCCGGTTGGTCGAACGTCACCTCGAATTCCTGTCCCGCTGACAGGAGGCCGCCGGCGACGTCGTCGCGAGCCTCGTCCTCGCTCTCAAAATCCCCGCTGGAGAAGTAAGGGGCTCCCTCGGGAAGCTCCTCCTCATAGGCGGTGACCGTGTGACCCTCATCGGAGTCGTTGACGAAGGTCACGGTTGCGCCCGAACTCACAGTCAGCGTCCCCGGATCGAAGCTTTGCCCAGACTGCATCGCGACGGTGTTGCCGTCGCCTCCGTCGCCGCCCGCGCATGCTCCCAGCGCCAGGCCGATCACTAGCACGACCGACCCCAGCTTTGTAAATGCGTTCAAGCGGTCAACAATCCGGTGATGTACATGAACACCAATCCTGCCATGAGTCCCAGCGCGCCGAGCCCCGATGCAAGCCCGTGGTCGCGCGTCATGCCCCGAGCTATCTGCCACACCACCTGAGCGATGGCCCCGGCGGCCACCCCAAAGGCGAGCGCGGCCCAAGCCGGCGCAAACGCAAAGCCGCCCGTCCAGGCTCCCAGGATGGTGGGAGCACCGGCCACGGCGCCCAGCGCAACGAAATGCCACAGGGAAGGACGCTTCGACTCCGACCCGAGCGGAGCGACGATCGCAAGTCCCTCGGTGGTGTTGTGAATTGCGAAGCCGATGATCAGGAAGGTGCCCAGGGCGATCTCTCCGCCCGCCAGAGCGGCACCGACCGCGAGGCCCTCACCAAGGTTATGCAACCCGATTCCGGCGGCAATCAGATAGGCGAGAGCGAGCCCGCCAACTGGGCTTCTCCCGATGTCTTCGCCTGATTGACTCGCCCGCCGCCGCGCGAGGAACCCCTCGAAGGCGGCCAGCGCGATCACCGCTCCCACCGCCCCGAGGATGAACAGCGACAGCCCGTCGAGCGCGGCGGCCGTCTCGCCGGCCAGCTCGAAACCCTCGGCGACGGTATCGATGAGCAGAAAACCGAGCAGCCCCACGGTGAAGGCGAGGAAGAAGCCGATCCAGCGCTTCGAAGCGCGCCGCAGCGCGGGGTACCAGAACAATCCGATGGCAACCGGAATGACTCCGATGTATAGGCCGAGCAGCGCGTAGACAGTGATCGTGGAGCCGTCCGCCTCCGGAGTTAGCGCCGCGGCCTCGATCTCATGCTCGATGGTGACGCCGGTTGCGGTTACCAAAGCGATGCCGACCGGAAGCCCCTCCTCCCAGGGATACGAGATCCGAATCGTCGAGGACTCCAGTCGATCGAGCTTCTGATCGCTGATCTCGAAGCTCGTGTAGGCATCGTTTATGAGCACCTGGGCGATGGTGACCGGATCGGGACCGTCGTTGCGAAGCTCGAGCGTGATCTCATCCGCCTTCAACTCCGTCCGCTCGACCGCAACCGCTTCAACCGCGGGCACCTCTCGCAGGCTGCCGATGGGATTGAACAGCAGAAAGAGTGTGACCAGCGCCGCGATTGCGACGACCGGGAGCAGCCAGCCAAGCCATGCGGGAAGGCCGGCGCGCCCTTTAGTCGCAGTAGTGGTAGCCACTCAAACCACCTCGAATGCGCTCAGCCAGCCGAGATCGATGAACTCGGTTACGTGCGCGTGAAAGATGAAGTTGCCGGGGTGGTCGTAGGTGAACTCGATCATGTGTCGCTCGGCTTGCCCCATGGAGATCGTGTCGGTGAACTCGTCCGGTTCCAGCGACGTCCCCGTACGAAAGAGGTTGAAGAAGTTCGCGTGAATGTGTATCGAGTTGATCGGATCGAACTCAGTCACGTTGATGACGTGAGCTCGCTGCAACTCGCCGGCATTGATCTGAATCGGCTTCTTCGAATACGCGAAGGCGACGGTGTTGAGCGCGTAGACCTCGTTTTCGCCGTCGAAATTGGTGTCGAAGCCGTTCATCACCATGACCATCTCGTTTGCGTCTGGACGTCCCTGCTTGGGGTCGACGATGAACGCCCCGTACAGGCCCCGGTGGATGTGCTGCACCAGCGGCAACGAGTGGCAGTGATAGAGATGCGTGCCGAAGGGCTCCGCTATGAAATCGTAGGTGAAGCTTTCGCCCGGGAGAGCCTCGCCTGCCCCCGGGATGCCGTCCACCGTCGCGGAGTGGAACCCGTGAAAGTGAATCGTGTGAGGATGCGCGGACGCGTTTACGAGCTTCACTCGAACGCGATCGCCCTCGGTGGCCCGGATGGTCGGCCCCGGAACGCGCCCGTTGTAGGTCCAGGCCGGGAAGAACACACCCGGCGCGACCTCGATCTCCTTGTCCGTTGTCACGAACTCGTACTCGCGCACGGTGCGACCTCGGGAGTCCTTTGAGACCTCACCGCCGTCGAAGTCGGTAAGGATCTCGTGCGGGTCGAAGCCGTTGCGCTCGTTGTCAACGTCGCCGACCGTGCCGCCCAGATGGCCGTTGTTGCCATGGCCCCCCCGAGCCCCTTCACCTTCCTGAGCTTGCGAATGGGTCAACATTCCCGACCCGTGCAGGGCCTCATGGCCCCCGAGCAGTGCCGCTCCGCTGAGCGCCGAGGTGGCGCCCACCCGCCGAAGAAATCTGCGCCGGTCGATGCGATTCGCCTTCTTCCATGTCGACGGCAACTCTCCTAGTGGACCCATATCGCCTCCGTGATCTCCTTGGACAGCGCCACCGGCGCGTCCTCGTTGTCTTCCACTCGCACGAACAGAGGGCCGCCGATGGGCCCGCGGCTCAGGATGGTGACTCTGACACCTGGAAGAACGCCTACTTCCGCGAGATAGCGAAGGGCGTCGGGATGCGAGTCCGGCACCTCCGCGACCAGGACGGCGTCGCCGTCGCTCACATCCCACAGCGATCGCCGCGATGTCTTCGGCATCGCTCCGTTCCTGGCAGGGATCGGGTGACCGTGAGGGTCGAATCGAGGACGACCCAGTGCAGCGAACATCCGCTCCTCTACCGACTCCGAGAGGTTGCTCTCGAGCGCCTCAGCCTCGGCATGCGCCTCCTCCCAAGGGACCCCGAGCGCCTCGACCAGGTAGGTCTCGAGCAGCCGGTGGTGGCGCACGATCTCCAGCGCAACGGCGCGGCCCTTCTTGGTGAGTGAGGCTCCCTTGTAGGGCTCGTAGGACACTAGGTCACGAGCCGCCAGCCGCTTGAGCATGTTGGTTGCCGACGGAGCGGAGACGGCGAGACGCTCGGCGATCGCCGAGGTCGTCACCCGCCGAGCGGTGCCGAGCCGTCCTCGGGCACCGCTTCGGGGGGACTCTTCCTCGAGCGCATACAGGGCCTTCAGGTAGGCCAGCGCGGCTCGAGACGTGCCTATCTCGACCATGGAGGAAAGTTAGGCTCGATAAGCTAGTTAGTCAAGTCACCTCTAACTCTTGAATTAGTTGACACTAATACTGCTCCCACCCAGCAGGGTTCCGACGGCGACGAGGAGCGAGGTCCCATGGCTTGGATAGCGACTCGATCCCCTGGGCTCAGAATGTCAAGTCGACCATCGTGGACAGTCGATCGAGCACCGCGGAAGGGCGGCGCAAGGCCTCGAGCTCGCAACGTCGCGCTCCCGAAGTTCCGGCGCCGGGGCTCCGGCAGGAGTCCCGTCCGCGGCCACCGTCGTTCCTGTCGGAGCCGGAGCTTCCACTGAGGGCGTCGTTGTTGCCGCCTCCGCTCATCAAGTCGGCGCCCGGCCCGCCCAAGAGCGTGTCCTTACCAGAGCCGCCCTTGATCCGATCGTTCTTCTTGGTTCCCAACAATCCGTCGGCACCCCCTCCACCGGAAATGAAGTCGGCGCCGTGTTCGCACGACTGCCACGGACAGCCTCCGGACGACCCGGTGCTCCCGACGAAGTCGCCGAGGATCACATCGTTCCCCGAGCCTCCAATGAGTCGATCGCCTTCCGGCCCCCCCGCTATCCCGTCGTCGCCGGGGCCACCGGAGACGAAGTCCGCTCCCGGTCGACCGCGTAAGGTGTCGTCCCCGCTACCGCCCCAGATGGAGTCGGCGTCTTGCACTCCGGAGATGTCGTCTGAGCCCGGGCCTCCGTGGAACCTGTCGTTGCCGTACATGCCGCTCATGACGTCGCTTCCCCTGCCCCCGTCGAAGGTCTCGTCTCCACCCGCCCCAAAGAAGGCATCATTCCCCGCCCCTCCCATGAAGAGGTCGTTACCGTAGTGGACCCCGCGAGTCGCCTCGACCTCCCATGCAGCAACAAGGGTGTCGTTGCCCGGGCCCCCGCTCATGAGGTCGCGTCCGACGTCTCCCTCGATCGCGTCGTTTCCCTTTCCGCCACAGATCCGGTCGTCACCTCCGCGACCATCGATCGTGTCGTGCCCGCCGCGGGCCACAATCACATCGGCGCCCGACGTGCCGGCGATCGTGTTCGCTCTGCTCGAGCCCACGATCGTCGCGCTCCGACCAAAGCATGTGGGTCGCGCTGCCGCCGTTCCCACCAGTAGAGTCGGGCCGGTCAGGCAGATCACCATGACCAAGAGGGCTGTGCGAATAGATGCAGTCATCTCTCTTCCCATCTCTAGAGTTCGCAGCGTCGACGGCGATCAGGATCCGAGGTGCACGCGTCACCCGCTCCGTGCGAACCGCCGTCGATGCTATCGTTGCGCCGTTTACCGTCGACTGAGTTGAGTCGGTCGTCGTGCTTCCCGCCCTCGAGCCAGTCCGACCCGCGGTCTCCGGTGAGCGCATCCGTCCCCCCGCCACCGAACACCCGGTCGTCGCCCGCTCCTCCGCTCATTGAGTCGCTCCCCTGCTGCCCGCGGAGCAAGTCATTGCCGCCGCGACCATTCAGGATGTCCTCCTCGGCTCCGCCGCGGAGCACGTCCTTGCCGCTTACTCCTTTGGGATCACCGATCAGGACGTCGATGCCGTGCGACCCGACACCGCCCAACAAGACGTCGTCGCCCGGACCACCCATCAGTACGTCGTCCTGGACGCCACCGCGCAACTGGTCGTTTCCAGTGCCTCCCGACACGATGTCGTCTTGGTCTCCTCCCCACAGCTCATCGTTTCCGGGACCGCCGGCGATGGTGTCGTCGCTCTGGCCCCCGAAGATGGCGTCGTTACCTCCGTCCCCAGTCATCGTGTCTGGACAGCACGGAGGGTGGACGGCAGCGCCATCCTTGAGGACGTCGTCGCCGAGGCCGCCGGACATCGTGTCCTCGCCATGCCCGCCGAAGATGCGGTCGGACCCACCTAGGGCGAGAATGACGTCGTTTCCGAGGCCCCCGCAGATCGAGTCGTCGCCACGTCCACCGTTGATCCTGTCGTATCCGCCCCGGCCGACGATGACGTCGTCTCCTCTGGTGCCGGACAGAGTGTCGGGCCCGTTGGTGCCAACGATGGTCGCGGTCCGACCGCCGCAACTCTGCGTCGGTCCTGCCATGACGAGTTGGGATGGGACCAGCAGCAACGTCGGAAGAAGCAGTGGTAGTAGACGCCATCCACGGATTGCCGGCCCGGTCTCCCTCGCCTGCCCCATGCCTTCCTCCTATCTGCCGCATGAGCCCGTGCAAACGGCGTCACCCACAGGGCCTCATGCTCGGTGGTTTTGAACTACGCGTTTCGAGGAGGAGACGATGAACGCGTGCGAGTGGTTGCCTGAGGCAACCCTTTACACACCAAGTCATCGAGCAGCTTTACGTCATTAGCAATTTCTTAGACAAGAGCAGGACGTCGTGCAGCGCGATGGTTCAATCCACAAGACCTGATGATGTTGCGCTGCGAGGGATCCGTGAGAGCAGCGCTGATAAAACGAAACCTCAAGTCCTACGGCGCCTCGATGCCGACGCCTCGATGCCGAGATGAAAGAGCTCGATCACGCGCTCTATTTCGTGGTGGTGACTCGCTGCCTGAAGCGACATCTAGCGAATGTCATCTGGCTGATGACGACTCGAGCACGCGTCGAGGCCGTTGCTGACCGTCAGAGTCCGTACTCGTTAGGGCTCGACTCTGCGGTAGATGAGGTCGAAGTCGGTCGTGTGCTTGGGTGCTGTCGTCGGCAATCTCCCAGCGTCCGGTGATCGTGCCTCCGTCGTCGCTGAAGGTCGCCGTGTAGCGACTCCGTCGACTCGGATGCGCCCCTCGCCGGCTGGCCGGTACGGCTACCAGGAGATGTTCGCGTGCCGGCGTAGGCGTCCTCGCGCTCGCACGACGACGAGCCGTCCCAGTGGCCCGTTCACCGCGCTCGTCTCCGGCACTTCGTCGACCTCGATGACGGTGTCGTCAAGCCGATGGCCAGGTTGTCGAGTCATACCTGATGATCGGCAGCACGAGTCTCGACGGGTGGTCGGCGTCGTGCAAGACGCGGTTAGTAGCAGGCCGGTACGCCTCGGGCGGTTCGTCGGCGATTGTGCCGCCGGTGTTGCTGTTGCGGCTAAAGCGGGGCCAGTTGCTGCTGGAGACTTCGAGGCGGATCCGGTGGCCGGGCTGGAAGAGGTTGGCGGTCGCCCACAGGTCAACGGTGACCTCGTATA
>JBOGWU010000123.1:0-5956 GCA_050693935.1 Actinomycetota bacterium
GAGCGTGAGTGGGAGTCGATCGGGTTGCGGTGATCGGTGGCACCGGGGACGAGGGCTTCGGGCTCGCGTTGCGCTGGGCCAAGGCCGGGATCGCGGTGACCATCGGGTCGCGCGACGCCGGTCGAGCCAATGAGGCAGCGACGCGGCTGCGCGGACTCCTGTCCGACGCCAACGTGGAGGGTGCCACCAACGAGCAGGCCGCCGCGTCGCACGAGGTAATAGTCGTGACGGTTCCCTTCGCCGGACAGGCCGCGATCTACAAATCCATTGCCGGCCAGTTAGCCGAGGGTGCGACCGTGATCGACGGCACGGTGCCGGTGTCGGCCGCGGTCGGCGGCCGGGCGACTACAGTCCTCGGCGTGTGGCAGGGCAGCGCCGCGCAACAGGCCCAGTCGCTGCTACCCAGGGGCGTGACCACGATGGGAGCGTTCCACACGCTTGCTGCCGGCGCGGTCAACGAGATCGATACTCCGCTCGAAGGCGACGTATTGGTGTGCGGCCCCAAGAGGGGCAAGCCGGTGGTCGCGGAGCTGGTCGAGGCAATCGAGTCGTTGCGCTTCGTCGACGCCGGGAGTCTCGACCAGGCCCGCATCATCGAGCCGTTGACCTCGTTGTTGATTGGTATCAACCGTCGCTACAAGATCGACCGTGCCGGTGTGAGAATCACCGGGCTGCCTGAGACTCCATGAGAGCCCGACCCCGTTTTCGCCTGCGGTCCGGCCGAGCCCGACCCGCCATAGCGGCGGGCATCGCGATGGTGCTGCTGATTGGCGTTGCGCTGGCCACTCCCGGGGGTTTCGCGCTGGTTGAATCGGTCGCCACGCGCCCGTTCCGCAGCGAGCTCCCCGCGGCCGCGGAGTACCTCCTGATCGCCCTGTTCGTACTGTCGACGGTGACCGCCGTCCTGATCGCCATCAGGGCTCGACGCTCACGTCCCCTGGACAAGGACTCCCGGCTCTTCAAATGGTTGCGGGCACCCTGGTGGGTCAGGGCCCTGGCGATGCTTCTGGCGTTCGCGGTCTTCGCCGGGCTGTTGTCGCTGGTGATTCGGGCGGACCTCGACCTTCCCAACGTGCTGAGGGGGTTGGTTGGCGACGCGCCTCCCGAGGGGCCGGACGCAGTGCCTCCACCGGGCGAGGGCGGCGGCACGACCCTGGTGGGCTGGCTGGCGACGCTCGTCTTCGGCATGGCCGTCGCCCTGGTGCTGTCCCTACTGCTCGTCCTGATCATGCCGGAGCCCGGAGCCATTGCCGGCCTGGCCTCGACGCCCGACGACGACGTCGATGAGGTCGCCGGCGGCGTCGAGCTCGGTCTCGCCGACCTCACGTCGATCGACGATCCCAGGGCGGCCGTGCTGGCCTGTTACCTGACGATGACCACGGCTTTCGGCCGGGCGGGAGTGATTCATCGTCCTTCGGACACTCCGTTCGAACTTCTCGAGCGAGCGCTCCTCGCGCGGCACGTCGATGGACGGAGCGCCCGGCGCCTAACCGAGCTGTTCGAACGAGCGAAGTTCAGCCATCATCAGGTGGACGAGAGCACTCGACGGGAGGCTCTGGGGGCGCTGCGCGCGGTCCAGAGAGAGCTCGAAGGAGATCGTTGACGACGCCAAAGCTGGTGAAGTCCGCTCTGTTCCTGTTGCTCATTGCGGGGATCTTGGGTGCGTTCGTGCCCTCACTGCGCGGCGCCTGGGTGGTGGCGGCAACGATCCTGTGGCTGGGCATCGTGGTGATTCGAATCAGCGGCGGAACCGGGGGCCTGCGCTCGCGACCCTCGGAGTTCGATGAGTTCATGACTACGGCGAAGCCGGCCGGTCAACGACCCAAGGATCTCGTCGACATCGAACGGCGTTTCAGTTGGGGCGCCTACTCATCCGACGAGTTCGAGGTGCGAATCCGTCCGCTGCTCGACCGGCTCATCGCGGCGCGCTTGGGAACCGGAACCGACGAGGAGATGCCCTCGAAGCTGCGAGAGTCGCTCGACGAGCTCGGAGTGGCGCGCCATGAGGGCGACACCATCAGAACCGACGACATCGCCGCAGTCGTCGCTCGGATCGAGGCTCTCTAGATGACCCCATCGCTTGACGAAACGCGCGCTCACGCTAACGCGCTGATCGATGAGGTGGAAAGGGCGATCGTGGGCAAGCGCGATGTCCTCGAGCTCGTGCTCATCGCCCTCTTGTGCCGCGGCCATGTCCTCTTCGAGGACTTTCCCGGCTTGGCCAAGACGCTCATGGCACGCTGTTTTGCTCGGGTGCTCGGGCTCGATTTCTCCCGCATTCAGTTCACGCCCGACCTCCTCCCCTCGGACATCACCGGCTCGTTCATCTACGACCAGCGCAAATCGACCTTCGAGTTCCGGCGTGGTCCCTTGTTCGCCAACCTCGTGCTCGGCGACGAGATCAACCGGGCCCCACCCAAGACCCAGGCGGCGCTGCTCGAGGCCATGCAGGAGGGCCAGGTCACCGTCGAGGATCAGACCTACCCGCTGGCCCCGCCCTTTGCGGTCATCGCGACTCAGAACCCGATCGAGTTCGAAGGGACCTATCCACTACCGGAGGCCCAGCTCGATCGCTTCATGATCCGCGCGGCGGTCGGGTATCCCAGCGAGGACCAGGAGTGGGAGATCCTGAAGCGGCGACTCGATCGCAGCGAAGACGAGATCCCGCTTAGGGCAATTGTCGACCCTGAGGAGCTGCTCACCATGCAGGCTTCGATCGAGAAGGTGCACGTCGACGAGACCATCGGCCGCTACATAGTCGATCTCGTGACCGCGTCGAGGGCTCACGCCGACATCGAGGTCGGAGCGAGCCCCCGCGGCGCGCTCGCGACGCTGAAGATGGCGCGCGGCAGGGCCGTGCTGAGCGATAGGGACTTCGTAACGCCGGAGGACGTGAAGGCGGTGGCGATTCCGGCACTCGCTCACCGCTTGACTCTGCGCCCCGAGTTGTGGGTGCGGCGAATCGTGGGGGACGACATCGTGAGGTCCCTGCTCGAGACCGTGCCGACACCACCCCCGGTTCAATGACGGCGAGCTCGACGCCCAAGCTCAGGCTGTACCTGGGGCTTGCCGGCGTCGCTCTCGTCGGGGGGCTGCTGCTCGGGCGCGTCGAGCTGATTGCCCTGGCCGCCCCCCCGATCGTCGCCGCGACCACAAGCCTCGCCGCAACTCGTAGGCCGGAGGTTCGAGTCACCCTCGACGTAGAGACGGAGAGATGCCTGGAGGGCGACGAGCTCGAAATGTGGATCGAGCTTGCCTGCGACGAACGGGCCGAAGAGGTCGAGGTTGGCGTGCGTGTGCCCTCGACCTTTGCACTCGTCGAGGGAAGCCGCCGGCAGGTCCTGTCCATCGACGCGCAAGAGCCGGCCACAATCACGCTACGGCTGCGCGCGCTGCGTTGGGGAGTCCATGTGGTCGGGCCGGTTGCCGTTCGCGTCAACGGGCCCGGACGATTGATGCGCTTCGAGCGGGTCTTCGGACTGCGGCAAAGAGTGAGGGTCTATCCTCCCGTGCAGCGGCTCAGACGAGCCATCCGCCCACCGAACACGCAGGCGCTGGTCGGCAACTATGTGTCTAGAGCCGCGGCGGCGGGCATCGAGTTCGCGTCCGTCCGCCCGTTCGCGCCGGGCGACGACGTGCGGCGCCTCAACTGGAGCGTTTCGAGCCGGCGGGGCGACCTCTATGTGAACGTCCACCACCCTGAGCGCAACGCGGAGATCGTCATATTGCTCGACTCCTTCGCCGACGTCGGTGAGGCGGGGTCGAGCAGCCTGGACGTCACCGTCCGCGCCGCGTTCGAGTTGTGTCGCCACTATCTCGACCGCAAGGACCGAGTGGGGCTGGTGGGAATGGGCGGAGTCCTGAGATGGCTGACGCCCGCCATGGGCCGGACTCAGTTCCTGCGTATCGCGGACTACCTACTCGAGACGCGCGCGGTGTTCAGCTACGCGTGGCGGGACACCGCTTACCTGCCGAAGAGAACCCTGCCGGCCGGCGCCCTTGTTATAGCGCTCACCCCGCTCGCCGACTCAAGGGTGATTCGTTCGCTCGCCGACCTCAGGGCCCGAGGATTCGCGCTGGTCGTCCTCGACACCCTGACCGAGTCCGCCATCGCTCCCGGCCCAACGCCCGAGCAACAGTTGTCGCACCGGCTGTGGCGACTGCAGCGCGCCGCCACCAGCGCGGAGCTTGCCGATCGGGGAGTGCCGACGCTGAAACTCGAGTCCAGGAACCTCGACGTGGTGCTTGCGCAGATGAGCAGATGGGAGCGAACGAAAACGGGGAGGCTCAGGTGAGGCGGGTCCTGCTCGTGGTGGTTGGGCTCGTCGGGGCCCTTCTCGGTGCCTATCCACTGGTGATCGAGATGCTCCCGGCCGTGGTTGTGCTGGGGATCACCGGCGTCTTGGGAGTGGGTGGCGGTCTGCTCCTCGATCACCGTGGCATCGCATGGTTGGGCGTTTGCATACTCGCCCTGCAGTACTCGGTCGCGCTCGTGCTGAGGGGCGGGCAGGTAGATCCTCTCGCTCCGCTGGTCGGAACGGCGGTGCTGCTGCTGCTCGAGCTGAGCGACCTGGCGCTGCTGGGCAGCGATCGGCCCATCGCTCCGGCGACGCTCAGGCGATCGCTGTCCCACGCCCTCGCGGTTACGGGCCTCGGAGGTCTGGCCGCGCTCCTGGCCGTCGGACTTAGGACCTCCGTCTCGCTCGGCTATCCGGTAGCGGTGGTGGCCGGAGGAGTCCTCGCGGTGCTCGCCTTGACCCTGCCCGCTCGGCTCGCCCTGCGCGTTGCGTCAACCACCCCCGAGAGCGAGCCGTAGGGGTCGTCTAGCGGATGACGGCGATGGTGGCTCCGGTTTCGACTGACTGTCCCTGGGAGACCTTTAGTTCTTCGACCGTGCCGTCGACGTGGGCGATGATCGAGTTCTCCATCTTCATCGCCTCGAGTACGACCACGGCCTCTCCGGCCTTGACCTGCTGACCCTTATCGACGAGCACCTTGACGATGGTGCCCTGCATGGGGGCCACCAGCGTGTCGGTGCCACCTCCGCCTGCGCCGGCCACCTTCTTCGGAGGCTTTGGTTTGCGCGGCAGAACGTGGGTCTCCAGTCGTTCGCGCGCGGTAACCGAGAAGCGCTTGCCGTCGACCTCCACGGTGAAACGGCGCTCGGCGATCTCCGGCTCACCCGGCTCCGCCTTCGGCGTCGCGGTTTCGCCGAGCACGGACAGGTCCATCTCGCGCTCGACGGTTCCGGTGTGGTAGTCGCCCGAGGCGAAGCGCTCGTCGGCGAGCATCAACCGGTGGAACGGGATCGTGGTCTTGATCCCCTCGACCGCGTATTCACCGAGCGCGCGCAGCATGCGCCGGCGCGCCTCCTCGCGGTTGGCTCCATAGGTGACCAGCTTGGCGATCATCGGATCGTAGGCCTGGGGAATCGTGTAGTGGGCCTCCGCCCCCGAGTCCACTCGCACGCCCGGACCGGTGGGTTCACGGTAATGCCCGATGCGTCCGGGAGAGGGCGTGAACTTCTTGGCCGGGTTCTCCGCGTTGATGCGACACTCGATGGCCGCTCCCTTGAGCGTGAGATCGTCCTGGCTGAACTCGAGGGGTTCCCCGGCCGCGGTCAGGATCTGCGCTCTAACCAGGTCCACCCCGCACACGAGCTCGGTGACGGGATGCTCGACCTGCAGACGCGTGTTCATCTCGAGGAAGTAGAAGCTCTTCTGATCGGAATCGAGCAAGAACTCGCACGTGCCCGCGTTGCCGTAGCCGACCTGTTTGCTCACGCGCGCGGCCGCGTCCATGATCTGCTCGCGCACTCCCTCGTCGAGCACCGGTGACGGTGACTCTTCGACCAGCTTCTGGTGACGGCGCTGCAGCGAGCAATCGCGCTCGGGGAAACTGAGGATGTTTCCGGACGCGTCGCCGAGTACTTGGATCTCGATATGGCGCGGGCGCT
>JBOGWU010000124.1:0-6817 GCA_050693935.1 Actinomycetota bacterium
TGGCCGTCTACAACGACTTCTTGGACACCGCAGAATCGCTCCAGTCGCGCGGCCTCCTTAGAGTGGAACCCATGACCTACTTCGCCGACTTCATGAGCCGTTTCGTGGAGACCGAGTTCTCGTTCACCAAGGCCGACGGCGCCCTCGAGGTACGGCTATCCAATCCCGCCGGGCTGAAGGACGTGAGCTTTGCGGTCCCGGCAGCGTGGCTGGCGACCGGCCAGGATTTGCCCCGGGATCTCCAAACGACGCCGTCCGACGGCGAGTACGAGGTGTTCGTCATCAACTCCGACGTGACGAGCTTCGGTGTGGAGCTCGCCCTGTCGGGCTCGTAATTCGGGCGTTTCGGCCCTCCGATACGCACTACTGCGTATCAAGCCAGAGCGGCGCTCCGCCGACTCACAAGCATGTACTGGAAAACCCCCAACGGGAGCGCGGCAAGTTGATCAAGGTCCTGTCGGTCTTCGGCACGCGTCCAGAGGCGATCAAGATGGCGCCGGTCATAAAAGAGCTGGAGCGTCATCCGGACCACATCATCAGCAGGGTCTGCGTGACCGGCCAGCACCGAGCCATGCTCGACCAGGTACTGGACCTTTTCGATATCACTCCAGATCATGACCTCGACATCATGCAAGAGGCCCAGAGTCCGACCCAGGTCGCGGCCGCCGTGATGTCTCAGCTCGAGCCGGTCCTCGCCGCCGAGCGTCCAGACTGGGTGCTGATACAAGGCGACACCACGACCGTTACGGCCGCCGCTCTCGCCTGCTTCTACGCACGAATCAAGATCGGACACGTCGAGGCAGGCCTGAGAAGCTTCGACGACCTCAATCCCTTCCCCGAAGAGATGAACCGGCGCCTCGCGTCCACCATGACCGCCCTCCACTTCGCTCCCACCGATGGCGCCCAAGACAATCTCCTGCTCGAGGGCATCGCTCCGGAACGGGTCGTCGTGACCGGCAATCCTGTGATCGATGCGCTGAGGTCGGTGTCCGCGGCCGGCGGCGACACGACCCAGGTGCAGTTGAAGGCGGAGGCCGCCGAAAAGCGCCTCGTGTTCGTCACCTCCCACCGGCGCGAGAACTTCGGCGCTCCGCTGCAGAACATCTGCCGCGCCGCGCTGCGCATCTCACGCGAAGCCCCCGACACCCACGTCGTCATGACGGTGCACCCGAACCCCGAGGTGAAGGACACCGTGGTGGCAATGCTCGGCGAACAGGAGAACATCACGCTGCTGGAGCCGCTGGAATACGGCCCGCTGGTGCACCTACTCCAACGCTGCGACCTGATCCTCACCGACTCCGGAGGTCTGCAGGAAGAGGCTCCCTCACTAGGGAAGCCGGTGCTGGTCTTGCGGGACACCACGGAGCGACCCGAAGGCGTCAAGGCCGGGGCCTGCCGTCTAGTGGGAACCGATGAGTCGGACATCGTAGCCGCGGCGGTGAACCTACTCACGAGGCCCGACGAGTACGCGATGATGGCAAACGCGATCAACCCCTACGGGGACGGTCGCGCGGCCCCGCGCATCGTCGAAGCGCTGTTGCGCTCGCACTCGGAACAGGAAGCCCAGCAGTCGATGGGGTCCGCGCCGCGAGCCGAAGTGAGTAAAGAACTCCCCGCATCCTCGCTGGGGTCCGCGGCGACCATCGCCTAGTTGCGGTCCGCGAGGGCGGTGGCGGGGCCTTAGCCGGCCTTGGTCACCCTGTTCGCCTTGAGGCACTTGGTGCACACGGCCATGCGCCGGGGTGAGCCGTCGATCATGACCCGGATCTTCTGGATATTCGGGTTCCACCGGCGACGAGTGCGCCGGTGGGAGTGGGAGATGTTGTTCCCGAAGCCCGGGGTCTTTCCACATACATCACATACGGAAGGCATATAGCGGGGAACCCTACCAAATGCACGCCTCCGTTCCGGACCGCCACTACCCTTGGGCTCATGGCAGAGGTCGTTCAAGCTCCCCCCAAAGGACTCGAGCTGTTCGCTTCGCGGCGACGGCAGAAGCCACTCGAGACCACGGGGAGACGAGCAAAAGGGCTCGAGAAACTCAGGATCGAGACCGTGCAGGACCTCCTTCAGCACTACCCGCGCCGGCACGTCGACCGGACGCAGCTTCGCACGATCAGAGAGCTCGCGACCATGTCCGCAGAGGAACGCGGGCCGGGCGAGGTTCAGGTACTCGCACGCGTCGAACAGATCGCTCGTCCCTTCCGGACCCGAACGGGTAAGAAACTCATCAAGGGGCGCATCCGAGACGAGACGGGAACGATCGCGGTTACCTGGTTCAACCTCGAGTGGGTCGCCCGCGCGCTCAAGCCGGGCACCGAGGCTTTCTTCTACGGCAAGCTTGATTCGTTTCGCGGCAAGCTGCAGATGACCATGCCTCGCTTCGAGCTCGTCAGGACGGGACGCGAGCCGTTCAACGTGGGACGCATCATCCCCATCTATCCGGCCACCGCCGATCTCTCCAGCGACGAGATCCGTAAGCTGATCTGGGAGACGCTCAAGCGCACCGGCGAGATCATGGACCCGCTGCCCGAGGAACGGCGAGGCCCTCTTCACCTCATGCCACGTGGCGAGGCGCTGCGCCTCTATCACTTTCCCGAGGACATGAGCGATGTCGAGATGGCCGAGAACAGGTTGGTGTTCGACGAGGTGTTCACCCTGCAACTCGGGCTCGTCTATCGCAAACGGAAACTCGAGCGAACCGTCCAGGGAATCGCGCATGCGCAACCGGCGGCGGACTCGCTGGCCGAGACCTTCCTGAGTCAGCTTCCCTTCGAACCAACGGGAGCCCAGCGGGTCGCCTGCGACGAGGTGGCCGGCGACATGACCAAGCCCTATCCGATGCATCGCCTCATCGAGGGCGAAGTCGGTTCCGGGAAGACGGTCGTTGCCGTGTATGCGTGTCTTGCGGCCGTCGACGGTGGCCATCAGGCCGCCTTCATGGCACCCACCGAGGTGCTGGCGGAGCAACACTTTCTGACAGTAAGCGAGCTCCTCGACAGAGCCTTCGGGTCGGAGGAGGCCAGGAATCTGTTTGCGGCGGTGAGCCGGCGACCCGTGGTGCGGCTGCTGACCGGCTCGACTGCCGCGGCGCAGCGCACCGAGATCTTGAGCCAGGTCGCCGCCGGCGAGGTCGACCTGTTGATCGGCACGCACGCGCTCATACAGGACTCGGTTGACTTCGCGCGACTTGGTGTCGCCGTCGTCGACGAACAGCATCGCTTCGGAGTTCATCAACGCAAACGGTTGCGCGACAAGGGGGTGACCGGTGAGCCCGACATCCTCGTGATGACAGCCACACCGATTCCGCGCACGCTCGCGGTGTCGATCTACGGAGACCTAGACGTCTCGGTGCTCGACGAGCTGCCGGTGGGAAGACAACCCATCACCACGCGCTTGGCTCTGGGCGCGGCCGGTAGGGAGAAGGCGTACGACCTCATTCGCCGAGAGGTGGCGGCGGGTCGCCAGGCCTTCGTCGTCTACGCGCTGCGCGACGAGTCCGATAAGACGGAGCTGCGCAGCGCCAAGGCCGAGGCCAAGAGACTCGCCGAGGAGGTGTTCCCCGACTTGAAGGTTGGTCTCGTCCACGGCGACATGCGAAGCGCCGACAAAGAGGGCGCCATGACCGCCTTTCGGGACAACACCACTCAGGTGCTCGTCGCGACGACCGTGATCGAGGTTGGAGTCGACGTGCCCAACGCCACAGTGATGATGATCGAGGACGCCGAGCGCTTCGGACTCGCGCAGCTCCACCAGTTGCGCGGGAGAACGGGACGAGGCGAACACGAGTCGTACTGCGTTCTGGCAACCGATCTCGATCTCTCGAAAGCGGATGAAGATGCCTCGATCGCGCTCGTCGTCGAACGCCTTCGAGCCGTGGAGTCGACCGGCGACGGATTCAAGCTGTCCTTGGTCGACCTGCGCCAGCGTGGCGAGGGACAACTATTCGGGGCACGCCAGTCGGGAATGCCCCAGCTTCGGCTGGCTCGGGTCCTCCGGCATAGAAAGATAGTTATCGCGGCGCGAAAGCTGGCCGAGGAGATAGTAGAGAGCGATCCCGACCTCAGGGCCTTCGAGCACATCGCGCTGGAACGCGAGATGCGAGACCGATTCCCAGAGCAATCCCTGGACGTGGTGCAGTCAGGGTAGCCGGGCACGCCCAGGGTTCGGTAGTTTGGAGTCATGCGCGTCATCGCGGGTAAGGCCAAGGGCCATCGATTGAGAACTCCCGTACAGGGGACCAGACCGATGACCGATCGGATCAAAGAGGCGGTCTTTTCGTCGCTGGGAGATCTCGAGGACGTCGTCGTTCTCGACCTCTATGCAGGGTCCGGCTCACTCGGACTCGAGGCCCTCTCGCGCGGTGCTCGCTCGGCCACCTTTGTTGAGAACGCTCGCGATGCGATCCTCAAGATCGAACAGAACATCGAGATCTGCGACTTTGCCGATCGTTCGGACGTCCAGTGGATGGAGGTCCAGTCCATGCTCTCGCGCACGGCCACCGAGCGACACAATCTCATCTTCTTAGACCCGCCCTACTCGCTGTCTGTCGACGCGGTTCAGCGTGACCTCGAGGCGCTGGTGATGGGAGGCTTCCTGGCCGACGACGGCCGCATCGTCGTGCACCGAATGTCGAAAGACTTCAAGCTTGCCGCCCTAGGGCTGCGAGTCATCTGGCAGCGAACCTTCGGGCAGTCGACGGTGCTCGTCTACACGCACGAGGAAGAAGAGGAGTAGGCGGACATCGTGCGCGCCGCCCTCTGCCCGGGGTCTTTCGACCCGCCCACAAACGGCCACATCGACGTCATCGAGAGAGCGGCGAGACATTTCGATGAGGTGGTCGCCGCGGTGATCGCCAATCCGTCTAAGGAGCCCTTGTTCTCGCTCGAACAGCGCAAGTCGCTGCTCACGGACGCGCTGGCGGACATCGACAACGTCTCCATTGACTCCTTCGACGGGCTGCTCGTCGACTTCGCCCATTCCCGCCGCGTGACCGTCATCGTCAAGGGTCTACGGGCGGTGTCCGACTACGAGTACGAGCTCCAGATGGCCCAGATGAACTCCGCGCTGCTCCACGGCCTCGACACCCTGTTTCTGCCCTCCACGCCGGAGTGGTCGTTTCTCTCGTCGAGCCTGGTCAAGCAGGTGGCCAGGTACGGGGGTGGGGTCGACGGACTGGTCCCCGCGAACGTGGCAAAAGCCCTGAAAGAGCACTTCGCGGGGGGGTGAGGCCGCCCCCGGCCACCGGGGCCGCGGTTTGATGCCAATCTCGGCGGGCATCGTGGCACAATAAGCAGATCGCGATTTCGCGGACGCGACTCGCGGATGCCGGTTGACTGTCCCTAGCCCCCAAAGGAAGCCGCAGGAGAATGGACCTCATCGAACGCATCGAGGAGCTTCAAGTCCTCGTTGAAGAGGCGAAAGCGGTACCGCTCTCGTCCAGTGCAGTCATCAATCGCGAGGAGTTCCTCGATCTCCTCGCGCAACTCAAGCAAGAGGTGCCCGAGGAGATCCGTCAGGCACGCTGGATGAGTCGCGATCGGGACGAGCTGTTGGGGCGCGCTCGCAAGGAAGCCGAGCGGATCATCGCCGAGGCGCGCGAGCAACGCGATCGCCTGCTGTCTCGGACCGAGATCGTGCATGCGGCCGAGCGTGAGGCCGAGCGCATCACCGACGACGCCAAGGAGCGCTCCGCCAAGATGCGCCTCGAGGCCGAGGACTACATCGATCAAAAGCTCGCCGGGTTCGAGATCCTGCTCAGCAAGACGATCGCAACGGTCGAGCGCGGCCGCGCGCAACTCCAGGGCGAGAAGCACTCGTCGGTCCAGATGCCCACCATCGACGCCAACGAGCCACCCCCTGCCACAAGCGGCCCCTTCGACGCCGCGGAGCTGCAGGAACCCGCCGTTTAGCGGCGTTCCGGCGCCTCGGTCCGAGCCCGTTTTAGGCCATCTACCAGGACTTTTACAGGGCAGGACCGCCTCCGATGGTATTATCCTGCTCCGGCGCGCCTACCGGGGCGCGCGACCACCGACTCAAGCGGTGATTCAGCGACGACTCAAGCGATAGGGGATTCGCGCGTGCAAGACCTGAGGCTTTCGGTTGCCGAGATTCTCGGCCGTCCGGGCGAATATCGTGACCTCAGCCTTCACCGGCGACTGCCGGGGGTGGGCATGGCTCTGGCGCGTCTTGACGACGGCGGCATTCGGGGGGAGCTCCGGATCGAGAGCGTCATCGAGGGCGTATTGGTGACCGGGAGGATCGAGGGCACGACCGTGCTCGAGTGTGCTCGCTGCCTCAAGGAGTTCAACTCAGACGTGACCCTCAGGCTCTGCGAGCTGTTCGCCGGGCCAGGGCACGAGGCCTCCGACGACTCCGACGTGTACCAGGTGGAAAACACCGAGATCGACCTCGAACCGATGGTCAGGGACGCGGTCACCCTAGCTCTGCCCTTGAATCCTTTGTGCCGCGAGGATTGCGCCGGTCTCTGCGCAACCTGTGGAACCGATCTCAACGAAGGCGCCTGCGACTGCAAGGACGACGCTCCCGACCCACGTTGGGCGGCACTGGCCGACCTGCGCGAGCGGCTCGAAGAGAATCCTGAATCCTTGCTTGGCCGGAGGCCACACACTAACTAGGAGGTAGGAGCAATGGCCGTTCCGAAGAGAAGAAAGTCGCGCTCCAAGATGCGCATGAGGCGGGCGCACTGGCGCGTGAAGGCGCCGACGATGTCCCGTTGCCCGCAGTGCCGTGAGCCCAAGCAACCTCACCGCGTCTGCGCGAATTGCGGCTACTACGCCGGTCGCCAGGTTGTCGA
>JBOGWU010000125.1:0-2235 GCA_050693935.1 Actinomycetota bacterium
AGCTTCTCGTACACCGGAACGTTGTCTAACGACGGCATCATCACGCCGGGCCGCCACGACGGCATGGCCGCTTTCTCGTTCGGCGACGGGCGCTACCGTCTGGTCCGCAACCATGAGATCAACGGGCCCGGACCCGCGTTCGGTGACCCCGACACGGCTTACGACAAGATGGCCCAAGGCGGCACCATGACGCTTGACGTGAGCCCCCACGGGCAGCGCTTCGACTCCTGGGTCAGTTGCAACGGCACCCAGATGAACTGCGCCGGAGGAGCCACTCCGTGGGGCAGCTGGCTCACCTGCGAAGAGACCGTCAACGGTCCCGACGTCGGGCCCGACTTCACCGGCGGCGACAACACGCTGCTCGAGCAACAGCACGGCTACGTCTTCGAAGTGCCCTCTTCATGGGGTCCGGGTGAGAACCAAGTGCCGGTGCCGATTCGAAACGCAGGCCGCTTCGCGCACGAGGCCGTCGACATCGACCCGAGAACAGGGATCCTTTATGAGACCGAGGACAACTTCAACTTCCCCTCGGGCTTCTACCGTTACATCGCGCCGAGCAACCCGATGACGACCGGAGCGCTGACCGACGGCGGCAAGCTCGAGATGCTCAAGATCAAGGGCGTGGACAACGCGGTGCTGGACAAGGGCCAGACCCCCGGCGTCACCTACGACGTCGAGTGGGTAGAGATCGACGAGCCCGACACCACTCATCCTCCGGGCACGACGAACGACGACGCGATCAACTTCGTTTTCAACCAGGGTGACGCCAAGGGCGGAGCGACCTTCAGCCGTCTCGAGGGCATCTTCTACGACTCCGGCAAGGTCTACATCGTATCGACACAGGGCGGCGACACTCCGGCGGGTGAGGCTCCGCCCTCGGGGTACGGCGACGGCTTCGGCCAGATCTGGGTTTACGACACGAGGGCGGCAACCCTGACGCTGTTGTTCGAGTCGCCCAGCCGCACGGTGCTGGAGCTACCCGACAACATGACCATCAGCCCCCAGGGTTCGACGCTGCTGTGTGAGGACGGTCCGGTCGAGAACTTCCTGCGTGGGATCACGCCGGATGGTGGGATCTTCGACTTCGCCCTGAACGCCATCCCGCAGCGCATGGGCGAGGAGTTCGCGGGATCGACCTTCAGTCGCAACGGCCGGGTGCTGTTCGTGAACATCCAGGCATCCTCGGCGAACAGCTTCGCCATCTGGGGGCCGTTCCGGAGAGGTGCGCTCTAAGTCGGGGATCGGGGAGTCGGGCCGGGAGGGTCCTGGCGGGCGTAGTCGATCGCCTGCTCGGTGGTCATCCGGGCCCCCTCGGCCAGCGCCGCGTCGAATCCATCGCCGAGCCGGGCTCGTGGTTCGGTGAGCCATCGTTCGAAGCGCACGAGGTCGATCTCGGGCAGCGGGATGCCGAGAGTGCGGCGCAACGAGGCCGCCGCGCCCGCGAGCCGGGCGGCCCTCACGTAACGCTCTTCGGCGACGGCCACGCCGGCGAGTCCCTCGATGGCCTCGGCCACACCGTCGAGGTCGCCCAGCTCGACGAAGCTCCGCACCGAGTCCCCGAGCAGGACGACAGCGTGCTCCACCTCACCCAGCTCGAGATGCGCCACCCCCAGATTGAGCGACGTGACCGCGACTCCCCACTCGTCGTTGCGTTCCCGGTCGAGCCTCATGGTCTCCTCGAAGAGCTCCTTGGCGCGTTCGGTGTCGCCGAGGTCCATGTAGAGAATGGCGAGGTTGCTGAGGCTCGACGACATTCCCGAGCTGTCTTGAAGCTCCCGTCGAATGGCGACGCTCTCGGTTAGCAGGCTCTTGGCGCGCTCGAAGTCTCTAAGCGATCGGGCCACCACGCCGAGGCTGTTGAGACACGCCCCCTCGCGCACGCGGTCACCGCTTGATCGAAAGCTGACGAGCGCCTCCTCGAACAACTGGTTAGAACGTTGGAGGTCACCGCGTTGGTCCATGAGCACCCCGAGCAGCCGCAGCCCGTTGGCGCGCACGTCCTCCAGCCCCTCGACGGGGCTGGCAAGCGTGCGTTCGAGCCATTCGCTGCCCTCGACGGCATGACCGTGCCGGTACCAGAAGCGGCCCAGGGCAACGGCGAGCCTCAGCGCCAGTCCCGCGTTGGGCTCAGGTTGTTCGGTGGCGCGGCCGAGCCACCAGGTCAGCGCGGCCCGCATGTTGTCGTGCTCGCCGTCGACCTGGGCGTGCGCGGCGGTCTCGTCGCCCTCGGCCGCG
>JBOGWU010000126.1:0-16747 GCA_050693935.1 Actinomycetota bacterium
AGGGCCGTGGCGAGCTTTCCCAGGAGGCTCGAGAGCGGCTTCGGTGGCTGGAAGACCGACTTGACCAATGCTGGGATCTCTTGCGACAGCGGCGGGCCCGCGTTAGCGCAGGGCTCGATCCCGATGATGCTTCGGTGCGAGAAGTCGACACGGTCGAGCACGACCGTCAGTAGGCGCGAAGCAGCATGGTCCGTGGCCAAAGAGAGAACACGACGACCGGTTAAGGCTTGGCTCGTATCAACCTGGCCCACCTGTTCGAGTCCTGCTTGTGCTCAGCAGCACGCCACAGGAAGACCCGAGTGCGGCCCCCGGCACCGACACTCGAACTCGCCCTGGCCGGCGACGGTGCTGTTGACACCCGCGTCCTCCGTGACACCCAGGAGAGTGGTCGCGCGGATTTTTCTCGGTGTGTTGCCAGCGGCCGCGGAGAACGAGTCGCCATGCCGATGTCAACCTGTGCGCACACCAACCTCGTCCAGGTGGGCCAGAAGGTCCGCTGCATCTGCGTAGACGCGGAAGGCACCAGCCCGTTCGAGGTTCGTCCGTGCCGTATCCACCTGATAGAACCCCGACGCCGAGGGCTCGAGCGCGGCGAGCCGCTAGGAGATCCCAGACACTGTCGCCCACTACCACCGTGTCGGCGATGTTGATCCCCAACCGTTCGGCCGCGGCTAGGAACAGGTCGGGATCTGGCTTTGCCCGCCTGACCTGATCGCGCGTGACGACCGGCACTTCGGCGGGGATCTCCAGGAGGTCGAGGACCGGGGCTGCGCTTTCCCGGTAACCGCTAGTGGCGATCGCCCAAGGCACACCCAGCTCCGTCAGGTGCGCAAGAAGCTCGCTTGCGCCCGGCAACGGACGGATCTGAAGCGCTCTCTTGTTATAGGCCTCAGCGTGCAGTTTCCGTAGTCGCGAGGCGTCCTCATCGGTTACCTTTCGTCCCGTCTCCCTCAATAAGGCGTTGGTGAACAGGCCTCCGCTCATTCCCACTTTGCGATGGATACGCCAGACTGCCAAGTCGATGCCCAACTGATCGAGCGCGTCCTGCCAGGCCAGCACGTGCTGGTAGACACTGTCGACGAGCGTCCCATCCAGATCGAAAAGGAACGCCGGATTGAGCTCATTTGAAGCCATGGAGATCCTCCCATCTTCCAAGTGGTTAGGACCGTCGATTGTATGGATTCAGCCAACGAGACAATCGCGTTTGTCTCCGACGAAGCCACGCTAGTTCCGATGCCCGCCGCGCAGATCGCGATCGTGACCAGATCGACAACGCTACTGGGCGTTCTCGGGACGTCCGGATGCGTCCTCGTTGCATTCGATGCTCGGCGGCTCCTCGCCGGGAAAGGCGAGAAGTTGGTACTGGGGAGGGTCAAGGCCGCGGATATCCATTGCGAACGCGAGCCTCCGGCCGTTCCTTTCGCCGAAAACGTACCCAGAGTTGCCGGATCGATCTCCGTACTCGGTGACTCCCACCAAGTACATGCACTGGTCGAATACCTCGAACTCATCTACCGGTTCCCCCAGGTCTTCGACCTCCTCGAATAAGGAGGACATGTCCTGCCGAATATCCGTCACCCTGTCCCGCAGGGAAGACCTGTTATGGGGCTGCGTGTTGAGGACCGTGCCGGAGGCGGTCGCCGAACCGATCAGCGCCACCGCACCGAGTGAAACCAGAACCATGAGTCCGCGCGTGTCAGTTCCCCCCGACCGTAGTGGCGCCCGCGTTTGTCCGAACATCGAAGTCCGCGTCGTCTGCCGCCCAGCTCTCAGTCAACTTCTTCTCCGTCCCCGAGGCCTTCGCATTCGCGGCCGGTAAACGGTCGATCGCCCCCGGCGAACACGACGAACATGTAGTCGGGGTCATCCCACTCGCTGACGTCGACGGCAAGCGCTGGCATGTAGCCAGTCCCGGTGTCGCTGTCCTCGAAGGAATAGCCGTATTGGCCATCAGGGTCCCCGTACTCGGTCACCGGCAGCATCGAGAGGCACGACTCCCATTCATCGAAACGCTCGGACATCCGATCCAGTCGTCTGGCCCTCTTCCAAAGGTTCTCCTGCTTTCTTTCGAGTCGGCGCACCCTCGAGCGAATCGAGCCCTTGCGTGATGAGGTGTGGACATTCGACCTGACCGGAGGTGCAGCGGAGATTCGCTGTGTGGGCTCGGCCGTCCCCGGGGCAAATGTGAGTCTTGCCGTACCCGGGGCCAAAGCCGGGTCCGCGGTCCCAGGCGAGCCCGGTGTTCCGGGTCTGGTCGGGGCACTTTGACATTCGTCGCGGTGGGCGAACTTCAAGAACGTGTAGTCCGCGCGGCCATTGGTGTCAACGGCGAGGGCGGGCCTGTAATCCTGCCCGGTTCCGTCTCTCTCGTCGTAGCGGAAGCCGAACCGATGATCCTGGTCTCCGAACTCACTCACGCGCAACAAGGAGATGCATCTGTTCCAGGGCCTGAACCGGCTGGCGGTTTGTTCCATGAGTTTGACCATCGCCTGGATGCGCTTCACCCGGTGCTCCAGGGCGCGCACCTGAGACCGGAGCGAGGCCGAGCGTTGAGCCCGGCCCGCGTTCGGCACGGCTGGCTCCGCCGCCATCGAGACCAGTGAGCCCCCGGAGAGGAGGCAGAGAATAAGGAGTCGGGCGAGCGTCGACCTCAGGCGAGGCTTTTGCGGATCGCGTTCGGTGGTCACGGCTTGGACACCTCCAGCTCGACGGCGCCCACGTCGCATCCGGAGCCCTGAGACCGGCCGACGCCGCGCTGATCGGTTGCGACGGGAGCGAGGATGTCTATTCCGAACTGGCCGAGGTGCTGCTCACCCTCGAGCACCTCCCCGAAGGGCACGAACTCACACGTGCTGCTGGGGATCCGGTTCAGAACGGGGCTACCCGGCCGAGGCAGACGGGTCTCGCCGAAGCCGCCCTTGGCCCCCAGCTCGTCAAGCTGTGGGCTGGCGAGCACCACATCGCCTTGGCCGTCGAGCCTGCAGGACGACTCGCTGGCGATGTTGTAGCCGAACGAGGTGGAGACTGACACCCGGCAATTCGCCTCGGTCGGCTGTACCTGGCCTCCCACGGGGTCGGTCTTTGCCGGCCCGATGACGGAGCCGAAGACCTTCAGATTCGTTCCGCCGACGTTCGCTCCGACCGGCGCCACGTTGTCGAGGATCGAGGTGTAGACCAGGCCGACTGTCCCGGCGGCTTGGACGCCGCCGCCTTGTCCCTCTGCGTAGTTGTTACTGATGGTCGAATTGGTCACGAACAGATCGCTGCGAGCCCAGATTCCCCCACCGACGTGGGCTACGGCGGCGTTGCGAGCGATCGTCGAGTTGATGACGACTACGCCGGCTTCGCCTGAGATCGCCCCGCCCCGATCGTCTGCCCGGTTGCCGTTGAGGGTGGAGTTCACGATCGTTACGTCGCCCTCGAGGGTGAAGATCGCGCCACCGGGACCGTCGGCGGTATTGCCGTCCACGGTCGAGTCGATCACCGTTATGTCGCCGTCCTCGTCGGCGTACAGCGCGCCCCCGTCCCATCGGTCGTGTTGCCGTCGACTTGGGAACGGACGACCAGGATGTCGCCAGTGGAGCCGATGGCTCCTCCGGAGCCGTCTACCAGGTTGTTGCTGAAGATGGAGTCGAACACCTCGACACCGCCGCGCCGCGCGTACACCGCGCCGCCGTCGTCCCAGGCGAAGTTGCCCGGTGAAGATCGAGCGAATGATGGTCGCTCGCCGCTGCGAGAAGATTCCGCCGCCGGGCTCCTCGGCGAGGTTCTCGTGCACCACCGAGTCCATCACCACGATCTCTCCTCTAGTCGTTACCGCGGCACCCGGTCCGTCGTTACCACCGCGCGTAATCGTGAGGTTCTTGATGACGAGAAAGCCCGTGCCGTCCTGGCGAAGGGGTCGCTTCTCGAAGCAGGTCATCCTGATCGTGTGTCCATTGCCGTCTAGCGTCATGGGGCGCAAAGACTCGCGAATAGGGCCGCCGCTCCTGCACGATCGCATGAAGATGTCGTCGGTGAGCTCGATCGAGGTCTGCAGCGGGTCCGCCCACGCGGCTCGGAGCTCCGCTTCGGTGCCAACCTCGATGGGGGTCAAGGTCGATGACCCGGAGTCGCGCTCGAACCTGGGCGTGTCTTGCTGAACTCGGGGACCGTCTGCTCGGCAGTAGTCTTCGGCGCCCCCCTTACGGAGACACTCGTGGTAGGTCCTCATGAGTCGCATGCCGTTCCAGCAGCTCGAGCCGCTCGTTCTCAAGCCGAGGACGAAACCATCGTCCACCTGGTCGGCGACGCTTGGTTCGCAGCCCAACGAGACCTGGGTCTCCTGGTTGCCGCCGGTGTGGCTGATGACGATGAGTGGGGTGGCCAAGATCAGGAAGAGCACGGCCCCGAGTGTTGAGACTGCATGGATAATCGAGCGCGAACTCATGAGTGCTCTGTCGGGACGTCCAAGGCTCGGCTGGGCACTCGACGTTCACGATCATTCGCCGCGGTGAGGCGAGGTTCGCATCTGGGCATTTACCCTGGCCAAACTCTCGGTGGGGTCTGTTTGAGCGACGCCCTTTCGTCCCCCTCAGACAGCCTTAGGCGGAGGGTTCAATTGGTGGCACGAATGGACGGCCGCGGGAATGAAGCGAGCCTCCGGTTTAGCTCCTGTCTGACTCGGTTCCTCGGGGAGTGTCCAGTTGATAACCGACTCCGCGCCTTGCACGGATGAAGACCGGGCAGGATCGGTGGTCTCGAAGTAGCGTCCGCAGCGCGTAGACATGCCGGTAGACATCGGCGGCCGTAGCGAACGGGTTGTCCGGCCAAGCCAGGGATGCAAGCGTAGATGTTTTCAGCGGTGCGGCTCGATGCAACGTGAGCTGGATCAGCAGAGCGAGCTCCCGTGGCGGCAGCTCGACATCTCTCCCGTTGATCGAGACCATGTGTCGCTCGGTATCGATGCGCATGGGGACCGACGATCAGGACCTCTGTTGCGGCTCGGTCGCCAGCCGAGGTCACCAGCGCTTCAGCAGCAATCGCTATTTCACCCCCTCGCGCGGGCGCGAGAATCTGCGCTTCCAGAGCGTCAGTTTTTTCCTCACTTAGGAGTTGATCAGGGCTGCCAACCAGAACGACAGGCGTACTGGTCTCTGCAGCGCGGCGCGTGAGCCATCCGCAATTGGGTAGACCGGCCGTTGCGATCACGACGTGAGGTCTTAGCCTGGGAACAGGCGCACCGCTTGGCCGACCGACGGTGCAACGATGGCCATGAAGCCGTGCTTTCGCAGATCGTTGATCGTGTCCTCGAGATCGAGCGACCCGTCGCACGCAACCAGTGTTAGACGCTGTTTCGGCGATTCATTCCCCGACCTGTCGTGCCCGGGCACCCTCTCGTCTGTTCGGCAGGTGCGTTGCACCGTGACCATGTTCCCAACCCCCCGTTCCCACCCCCAACAACGTACTCCCGTGGGTGTGATCACGATGCGTCGGCGTCGCCGCAAAGCGGCTGGTAATAGAAGGAGCTGGGCTCCGCGCGGTCATGGGCGCTTGAGCATCGCGCCCTGAGATCTTCGACGGACTCAGTAAGATCTCCCACGGCGGACGGTTCCAGACCAGTCCATGTGGTGACCTCCCGTCCGGGGGAGCGAAACCGTTCGATGGGCATTGACTCCCGGTCGTATCACCGCTCGCCAATCCGCCTGTGGGAAGGTCATCGTCCAAGTGGAGCTGCTTCTGCCCCGGGTCCCCTTGTCTCGACGCTCTTAGCTGGTCAGCCAGTTGGGGACCACTCATGGAAGGCGCCAACCTTGCAACGTCGCGTGACAAATTCTCCAACTCGAAGAACATGGAGCGACGTCCGCTCCCTGGCAGACCTGGACGGGTGCGAGGAGAGGCCGGTTGACTGGCATCCGATTGCCGAAGACTGGTTGGAGATCGATCCAGCCACAGAGTAGTCCGGCGCCAAGGAACATTCCTTAACTCTTGGGCAACGCGTTATGAAACAAGAATGTGATTCTTTTGGAGAGTCGGCCGCCTGCACCTCGTTATTCCTGGATTGCGGTTGGGGTGTGGACTAGAGTGCTTCCAAACTGCACGACGTACGTGGGTAAGTCCGGTCGAATTCCGGCGCTGTCCCGCAACTGTAGATCCGCTACCAGCGGATAAGCCAGAAAACCCGTACGCCGAGCGGCTCGCATGACCTTCGAGGCAAAGGTCCGAGCCGAGGACCTCTTCTCGGTTCCCCTCTGTTTCGCAGGTCTCGTCGTGTCCGGCGAGGACCGGACAGAGAGGAGGCCCGATGGGGCGCATCAACGCTCTGTTCGTTTGCCTTGCACTTGCCCTTGGTGCTTGTGGAGGCCAGCCATCGGAACCATCTGCGTCAGATCCAATACAAGATGCTTCGTTTCCAGTCACCATCCAGGCCCCTAAGGGCGAGGTCGAGATTGCCGCTAGGCCGACTCGCATCGTGTCCCTTTCACCCACCGGCACCGAGATGCTGTTCGCGATTGGTGCGGGGGATCAGGTTGTCGCCGTTGACGATCAGTCCGACTTCCCCCCCGGTGTTCCAACCACAGAGCTGTCGGGCTACGAGCCCAACATCGAAGCCATAGCGAGCTACGAGCCAGACCTCGTCGTGGCAACAAGCGATGCGTCTCTGAAATCGCTCGCCGACCTAGAAATCCCTTTGCTGGTCACCCCTGCCCCCAACACCATCGACGATGCCTACACACAGTTCGAGCAGCTTGGGGTGGCGACCGAGCATGTTGCTGAAGCGGCTGAGGAGGTAGCAAGGATCGGGACTGAGATCGAAGAGATGGTTGGAAGTCTGCCGGACTTCGACGAACCTCCGACCTACTATCACGAGCTCGACGACACCTACTTCAGCGTTACATCCGAGACCTTCATCGGCCAGGTGTACGCGCTGGCGGGCCTACGCAACATCGCGGACGAGGTGAAGAAGGCTGGTACCGGGTACCCCCAGCTCTCTGCCGAGTACATCATCGAGGCCGATCCCGATTTCATCTTCCTGGGTGATTCCGAGTGCTGCAATCAAACGCCGGAACGGGTGAGCAACCGACCCGGGTGGGATCAGATCTCTGCCGTCGGAAGTGGAGCGGTCTTCGACGTCGACGATGACATCTCTTCTCGCTGGGGGCCGCGCATCGTCGATTTCCTACAGATAGTGGTCGATGCGATCCACGAGAAGGCCCCGGTGGGGTAGTGGTTGACGCCCTCCGATCAACTGGAATACGGGCAACGTGGTTCGGGATCGCGGTCGCGTCTCTGTTCGCCGCATTGATCCTGGGAATCCTGATCGGGCCCGTCTCTCTCAACTTGAGCTCGGCTCTGCGGGAACTGGCGGATCACTTGCCTTTCGTCGAGATCCATTCTGGGTTGAGCGATCAACAAAGCGCGATCCTGTGGCAGCTTCGTGTGCCGCGCGTTGCTCTAGCCGGGCTAGTTGGTGCGATGCTGGCCGTGGCCGGTGCCGCATATCAAGGGGTGTTCCGGAATCCACTTGCTGATCCCTACCTCCTTGGTGTCGCGGCGGGCGCGGGCTTGGGAGCGACGATCGCCATTGCGGCAGGCCCTATCGCTCAAGATTGGCCGGTTGACCCGTTGCCGTTGGCGGCGTTCGTTGGCGCGCTGCTCGGTGTGTCGATGACCTACGTCCTGGGTCGGGCGAATACAAGGGGACGCACCACTGCGACGCTCATCCTTGCCGGGGTCGCGACCGCGTCGTTTCTCACCGCCATCCAGACTTACGTTCAACAGCGCGAGGACGACACGGTTCGCCAGGTGTACGCTTGGATTCTCGGCCAACTCACCACGGCTAGCTGGAGAGAGGTATTCCTCGTACTTCCTTACTTGGTCGTGAGCGTGGTGCTGATCCTGCTCCACCGCCGTCTCCTCGACATGCTGAGCGTCGGTGATGAAGAGGCTGCCAGCATGGGCGTCGACACCCAGCGTGTGCGGCTGTTGATCGTCGTTGCGGCATCGCTCGGTACGGCGGCTGCAGTCTCAGTAAGTGGCTTGATCGGGTTCGTGGGTGTGATCGTGCCTCATACGGTCAGACTCCTAGTTGGCACGAGTTACCGGTCGCTGGTGCCGTTGTCGATCCTGTTCGGAGCGGCTTTCTTGATCCTTGCCGATCTTGTCGGGCGCTCGCTAGTCGCGCCGGCCGAGATCCCCATCGGCGTGATCACGGCCTTCCTCGGAGCTCCGTTTTTCCTCGTAGTGCTCCGTAGGAGTGGGCGGGCAGCATGATCCCCGTTACTGCTTCGGGCTTGTCGGTTTCTTACGGCGGATCGCCGGTCATCGAAGACTTGGATCTGGATGTGGGCGCGGGCGCGTGGCTGACCCTTATCGGACCCAACGGGGCGGGCAAGACCACTGTCCTGCGTGCCATTGCGGGCTTGGTTTCGTTCGAGGGTGGCGTGCGCATCGGCTCCCTCGACGTTCGTCGTGCGACCCGTAGGGAGGTGGCGCGCTCCGTTGCCTACGTCCCCCAGAGGCCATTGATGCCTGCCGGCACGTCCGTGGACGACTACCTGTTGATGGGTCGCAACCCCTACATCGGCTACTTCTCGACCGAGACACGCGCTGATCTGGTGGCGGTAAATGAGGTAGTCGATCGACTCGACCTCGGCGCCCTTCGCAAGAGGGAGGTCGCCTCCTTGAGCGGCGGCGAGGCTCAACGTGTTGTCCTTGCTCGAGCTCTGGCTCAGGAGGCGCCTGTCTTGCTGCTTGACGAACCAACCAGCGAGTTGGATGTCGGCCATCAACAACAGGTTCTAGAGCTTGTGGATCAGCTTCGCACCGACCCCGGTCTCACGGTGTTGTCGACGATGCACGATCTCACCCTCGCCGGGCAGTACTCGAAGGAGTTCGTCCTCGTCGATCACGGTCGAGCCGTCGCACGCGGGTCAGCCCAGGAGGTTCTTCGAGCCGACCTCATCCAGCTCCACTACGGCGCGTCCGTCGAGATCGTTGCCAACGCCTCAGGACTGGTTGTGATCCCGACGCGCCCCCAACAACAGGAGGTGTTAGTTGAGCGTTAAGCCGACAACAGCCGGTTCCAAGCGCCATCCGCTCAAACGAGTCGGTTCACTCGTGTTGGTCAATACCGGCCACGGCAAAGGCAAGAGCACGGCCGCTTTCGGCACGATGATGCGTGCAGTGGCGCGCGGATGGAATGTTTCGGTCATCCAGTTCATCAAGTCGGGCAAGTGGAAGGTGGGTGAAGAGGCGGTCGGCCGACGCCTTGGCGTTGACTGGTGGACGAGCGGAGACGGCTTCACATGGAACTCCAAAGACATGGATGAGACCGAAGCCCGAGCTCGTGAAGCATGGAGAACGGCCAAGACCCAGATCGCGTCTGGTGATTACGAGATGGTTGTTCTCGACGAACTCACCTACCCGATCAACTACGGGTGGATAGACGGCAGCGAAGTGGCGTCTGCGATTCGAGAGCGACCTGAGCACGTCAACGTGATTGTCACGGGAAGAGACGCACCGCCCGAGATCGTCGAGGTGGCGGACACCGTCACGGAGATGACCAAGATCAAGCATGCCTTCGATCGGGGCGTGCGCGCCAAGCGGGGAATCGACCTTTGATGCCTCTGACCGTCCTGATCGGTGGGGCGCGGGCCGGAAAGTCCGCTCTTGCCACCCATCTGGCGACTCAAACTGGCCTACGGGTCACCTTCGTTGCTACGGCCCAGGCCCTAGATGAGGAGATGAAGCGGCGCATCGCGCGTCATCGCGAGGAGCGACCAAGCGAATGGGACACCATCGAGGAACCACTGGACCTCCACGAAGCGCTGGCCAAGATCGATCCTGATCGTGCGGTCGTTGTTGATTGCTTGACCTTGTGGGTGAGCAACCTGGTCCTGGGTGACTTTGACGACGACGAGATAGAGAAGCGCGCCGCTGTCGCCGCGCAGATTGTGGCCGATCGAGAGGCGCCTGCCTTCGTCGTCACCAATGAGGTGGGTTCCGGCGTCCACCCAAGCACCGAGGTCGGCCGACGCTTCCGCGACCTATTGGGCCGAGTCAACGTGATCTGGAGCACCGCGGCCACCGAGGCTTTCCTCGTGGTAGCTGGTCGCTCGATCCCCTTGAGTCCCCCGGAACTTCGATGAGTTCACTACTTGTCTGCGGGACGTCGTCGGATGCCGGCAAGAGCGTGATCGTGGCGGGGCTCTGTCGCTACATGAGCGACCTCGGCATAAAGGTAGCCCCCTTCAAGGCCCAGAACATGTCGCTGAACTCGGCGGTGACCCAGGCGGGTGAAGAGATAGGGCGAGCTCAGGCAGCTCAAGCCTTTGCTGCTCGCATCGAGCCGGAGGCGGTGATGAATCCCATCCTCCTGAAGCCTGCTGCGGACATCCGCGCGCAGGTGATCGTGATGGGCCACCCGCTGACTACAGCCGACGCCGTCTCCTACGGAGACCTGACACCTCGACTCTTGTCGGTGGTGCTCGACGCCTTCGAGTCGCTCCGGTCCCGCTTCGATGTCGTCGTCTGCGAGGGCGCCGGCAGCTTGGCCGAGTTCAACCTGCGCGATCGAGACCTAGTCAACCTCGGTTTCGCTCGAGAGACGCGGACTCCGGTCGTGGTCGTCGCGGACATCGATCGGGGGGGATCGTTCGCGGGGCTCTACGGGTCGCTGGCCCTGTTGCAGGCCGCTGACCAGGGTCTCGTCTGCGGTTTCATCCTGAACAAGTTTCGAGGCGATCCATCTCTCCTCGACGATGGTCTCACCAGGTTCGCCGCGCTTACCGATCGGGGTTTCTATGGGGTACTGCCGTGGCTCAGGGACCTCACCATCGACGCGGAAGACTCCCTGGATCTGAGTGCATACCGATCGCAGCCATCCCCGGTCCACGGAGCCACACTGCGAGTCGCGGTTGTTCGCCTGAGTTCGATGAGCAATTTCACTGACTTCGAACCGTTGGCCCTTGAGCCGGGAGTGTCCGTGTCGTTCACGGACTCTGTGTCGGACATTCGTGAGGCAGACCTCGTCATCCTGCCTGGTTCCAAGTCGACCGTCGCGGACCTCGGTGTCTTGAGAAACGCGGGTTTGGATATCGCGATCCAGGCGCGGGCAAAGGATGGCCGTCCCATCCTGGGGGTGTGCGGTGGTTACCAGATGCTCGGGCAGAGGATCATCGACCATGTTGAGTCCGGTGTAGGAGAGGTGAACGGTCTTGCTCTCTTACCGGTGATAGCCGAGCTCGAAGATGACAAGGTCCTCGCAAGATGCGCGGGGATGTCTCCCATACTTGATGCAGACTGCGAGGGTTACGAAATCCATCACGGGCACCCGCGGCGTTTGTCCGGTCAGCCAATGCTCGTGACCTCAGATGGCGACGAAGGCTGTATCCATAGAAACGCGTGGGGAACGTCGTGGCACGGTGTCTTCGAATCCGATGACTACCGCAGGGCCTTCCTCGGATGGGTCGCGGCGGTCAATGGGTTTGCGTGGACCCCCGGAGATATTTCGTTCAGGGCTGCACGAGAGGGACAAGCCGATCGTCTTGCGGCGCTGATCGCCGATCATGCCGATACGCAAGCGTTGATGAGGTTGATCGAGCAGGGAGCACCTAAAGGTCTTCCCGTACTCAGTCCGGCGGGCGTCGGGTGAACTCGATGGTCGATCTTCTGTACGACTTGCCCGATCCAGATGAAGCGGCGCGTAACTCCGTACGTCAGAGAGCCGCGGATGTGTTGCGACCATCCGGGGCGCTAGCCTGGCTCGACGAAACGGCGGCGTGGCTGGCAGCTTGGCAACGGACCTCAATACCTTCTGTATCGCGGCCTGCCCTGATCGTCTTTGCGGGGAATCATGGGGTTGTCTCGGAGGGTGTGAGTGCGTATCCGGCCGATGTGACCGCAGCCATGCTCAGGGCTTTGCGTGACAACGTCGCTACCGCCTCGGTACTCGCAGCAGACATCGACGCTGATGTTCAGGTCGTCGACTGCGGTGTCGGGCATCCAACCGGCAACATCGCAATCGAACCTGCGATGGATATCGAGCGTTTCGGCGCTTCCTTCAACCAAGGCCGATCGGCCGTGCGCAGCACAGACTCGGACCTCTTGATCTTGGGGGAAATGGGCATCGGGAACACCACTGCTGCGGCGGCCGTCGCGGCATCGCTTTACGGACTCACCCCCGACGATTGGACCGGTCGCGGCACCGGCGTGGACGAGGAGACCTTCGTGCGCAAGCTCGATGTCGTTGGTCGTGCTCGCGATCGCGTGGGCTCCTGTGACGAGATGGAGATTCTGCGAGAGCTGGGTGGCACCGAGATGGTCGCCCTTGCCGGTGCGATGGTGGAGGCACGCCTGAACAGCCTTCCGGTGGTGCTGGATGGGTTCGTCGTAACCGCTTCGGTAGCTCCCTTGGAGGCTGCTCGGGCGGGGACGTTGGACCACTGCATCGCAGGTCACCGTTCGCCTGAGCCGGGTCATCAGCTACTGCTCGAGAAACTCGGCAAGGAGCCGTTGCTCGACCTCGGTTTGCGCCTGGGGGAGGGGAGCGGAGCTCTCAGTGCCGTCCCGTTGATCCGGATGGCTGCGGCGGCCGTAACCGGCGTGGCTACGTTCGAGGAATGGGGACTTTCGCGGTGAGCGGCTTGGTGACCGCGATCGGTTTCAACACGCGGATCCCGCTGAAGCGACTCTCAACAGCTTCTGACGAGTTGGCTGGTTCTGCACCGTGGTTCCCGATCGTTGGCGCTGGGATCGGGGCGATCATCGCTACCGCATACGTTGGACTTTCGCTATTGCTACCAAGCACGGTGGCAGCGGTGCTGGCGGTCTCCGCGGGCGCATTGTTGACCGGGGCCTTGCACGAGGATGGTCTGGGTGACGTGGCCGACGCCTTTGGTGGCGGTTGGACGGTGGAACGGAGACTGGAGATCCTCGACGACCACCGCCAGGGGACGTTCGGGGTAATCACGCTCACTGCAGCCTTCCTTACCCGTGTCTCAGCGATGGCCACGCTCGATACCTATAGCGCGTTGGCGCTCATCCCAGCAGCACACGCGCTGAGCCGTGTTCCCGGCATCGTGTTGATGCGACGTCAACCGCTTGCTCGCACTGAGGGATTAGCCGCTGCATTCGCAGGGAATCTTACGCCGCTACATGAGATCGGCGGGATCGTCATCGGGGTCACGATCGGCGCGCTACTCATCGGTCCGTGGGTCGTCGCTGCGGTCGTCATGTGCGCCCTCGTCTCATTGGGGATGACGGCTCTGGCACGTAAAAAGGTCGGTGGCATCGGAGGCGATGTCCTTGGCGCGGTCCAGCAATTGAGCGACCTCGCCGTACTGCTACTAGGGGTTGCGGTAGCGCAAGGTGGGTGGGGCTCGCTGCCTTGGTGGCGGCCATGAAGCAGGAGCTCTACTTGGTGCGTCATGGGGAGACGATCTGGAACGAGCAGGGCAGGTTCTGTAGTCGCAGTGACCCACCGCTAACCGAGCGGGGACGACGGCAGGCAACCGCGGTGCGAGCCCTCATCGGCGACGAGGTTTTCGACCGGGTCATCAGCTCCGCTTCCTTGCGCGCCGTGGAAACGGCACGGCTCGCCTACGGAGAGCCCACAGTAGATGACCGGGTCCGCGAGATCGACTTCGGCGTTCTGGAAGGTCGAACGTGGGCAGAGTGCTCGACCGATGTCCAGCAGCGCCTGTTGGATTACGACCGCTTCGAGGCTCCGGGAGGGGAGTCGGTGAGGCAACTTGGGGAACGGGTGCTGGCTGCATTGCACGACCTCGGGCCGGGAAGACACCTCATCGTCACTCATGGTGGTGTCATCAGATTCCTGACCGGCAAAGCGTCTGTGACTGAGTATCCCAAGACAGCAACTCTGACGCGTCTCGCGACGACGCTGCAGCCCTCGGTTTCCGGCCTCGACGCGACATGCGTCGTCCTCTCCCAGCATCCCGCGACGGTCAGCGGCGCGACGAAGCCAGGCAGAAAGCGATGATCGGAAGGGACGCGAGTCCATGGGCATTGGGCCTCGCAATCCGTCTGCGAACCGCAAAAAGGGAAAGATTTACGGCTCCCTCTGCGACGACGGTGATGCGTCGGCTTCGATGGGACAAGAGATGGTCGAAACGACCGTTACCGAAAAGAGGACCCCGATCTCCGCGACCATGGCCCAGGGACCTATGAGGGGGAAGCGATCCGTGCGCTCCTGGCAAGAGCGTCGGTTCTTCCAGCAATTGCAATCGATGCGTCCGCCGAACAATCCGATCTCGCGCCCGAAGCTTAGGCGCGCTCTAGACACTAGAGCCGAATCGAAGGACAAGCGAGGGATCAAGGCCGCCGCGGCAGGGTCAGAGTCAGGGATTGATGGACAAGAACAGAAACGCAGCCAGCAGCACGAGATGGACCCCGCCCTGCAGCCGAGTTGCCCTACCGGGCACCACCGTGAGCACGCTCACCACCACCGTCAGGGCCAGCAGCACCATCTGGGTGGCTCCGAGGCCCAGCAGCAGTGGTCCCTCCAGCCAGATCGAGGCGACCGCGATAGTGGGGATGGTCAAGCCGATGCTAGCCATCGCCGAGCCGAGCGCCAGGTTAAGGCTGATCTGGATGCGGTTGCGCCGCGCCGCTCGCACCGCGGCAAGCGTCTCTGGCAGAAGCACCAGCAGCGCGATCACCACGCCCACGAAAGACGGAGGAAAGCCCGCGGCGTTCACGCCCGCCTCGATCGTCGGAGACTCGACCTTGGCCAGCCCCGCCACCGCCACCAGCGCCACCACCAGCAGCCCCAGGCTGATTGCGGCGGCGCGCGCACTCGGTGGCTGGGCGTGCGCCTCGGCGTCCAGCACCGCCCCATCGGAGGCGACCGGTAGGAAGAAGTCACGATGACGCACCGTCTGGGTGAGCACGAACATCCCATACAACGAAAGCGAGGCCACCGCCGCAAAGGCCAGCTGCGCGGGTGAGAACTCCGGGCCCGGCCTGCTCGTGGTGAAGTTGGGCAGCACCAGGCTCAAGGTGGCCAGGGAGGCGACGGTCGCCAGCGCCGCCCCGGTGCCCTCGGCGTTGAAGTGCGTCACCCCGTAGCGCAGCCCACCGGCCAGCAACGAGAGCCCAACGATGCCGTTGGTGGTGATCATTGCCGCGGCGAACACGGTGTCGCGTGCCAACGACGCGGTCTCAGGACCGCCAGAGACCATGAGCGTCACTATCAACGCAACCTCGATCACGGTGACCGCGACCGCCAGCACCAGTGACCCAAACGGCTCGCCCACCCGGTGAGCGACTACCTCGGCGTGATGAACCGCCGCCAACACAGCCGACGCCAGCAGCGCCGCAATCACTGTCACCAGCACCGGGCCGGGCTCGCGTCCCCAGGTCAGGATCAGCGCCGCCGCCGCGACCAGCGGGACCGCGGTCGACCATGACTTGAGCCGCGCCCGATTCTTGGCGGCCATGGCCTCATCCTCTCAGACCGCTCTGCGTCACTCTCATGACCCGCTTGGCCAACCACGGCTGGGAGCTATCGCGCTCGAAGGTATTCCAAACTCGACTGGGTAAGGGCCTGGCTTCGATCGAAGGAAGCGAGGAGTACGCGGGGGAGAGCGCCAAGGTCGTCCAGCAACTGCTTCGCCACTCCTCACAGCAAGTCACGAC
The DNA here is from genome assembly GCA_050693935.1 of Actinomycetota bacterium. Taxonomy (GTDB): domain Bacteria; phylum Actinomycetota; class CADDZG01; order CADDZG01; family WHSQ01; genus WHSV01. The sequence continues at coordinate 15,640 of JBOGWU010000126.1, forward strand.
CGAGATCTACACGCACTTGTTCCCCGAGGATCTGGATCGGTTGAGAGACGGGCTTGATCGGATCTGCGGGGAGGCAGTCGCGGACACCAAGTTTGGCGATCGGAAGCGCGCAAGGGAGGACGAGACGGTCGTATCCATGTCGACCCGTCGCAAGAACCGAGCCCGGGATGAGGCTCGGGCTGACCTCGCTTCCGGACATTGACAACGACATAGCGACCCTCCGAGAAGGGACGGAGGAGGGAGACTAGAAAAGGAGAGGAGATATGGAGCCCACATCATGAGCGAGGTCACGAGAGTTGCGTTGTTCTCAAAACTGCTATGGCCCGCGGGAGCACCCGGCATCCGTCCGCTTCTGGTCTTTGAGAGCTACGACGAGTCGGTGTGGAATCTTCCCGGTCTGGTGGCGAGCGCCGAGAACGACGTGTCGGCGTTCATGGCGCATGGGTTCGAGTTGCTGGCAGCCGATCAATTGGAACACGCAAAGGTAGACACCAAAATCAGGTTAGCGGCTGCGTGGGCGGCGCTGATAACCCTCTGCATCTACGCGGACTTCCTTTCGCTCTATCGGCCCGGGCAGCTAGATGAAATCCCAGTTCGCGGAGCGACTGTCGGCGCCTGAGCCCTCTCAGGAACTCGAGCGTCTCACCGATCGGGAGGCGGAAGTCCTCCGGCTCAACAAGCTGGGTCTCAGATACAGGACGCAGGCTGTCGTGTTCGCCTACGAGAATGGCGTGGTTCGCCCCGGCTCGACTGTGCGAACGGATCGGGTGTTCCGCGCTGGTCGAGTATCTTGCGCGCGTGGGCCCGAGCGGCGAACGCTTAAGTCCGGAGCGACGCCAACCGATGCGCATCCGCGTGGAGGGATGGAACGATCCCAGCGGGAGCGTCAGCTTGTCTTATATAGGAGTAGATTCGAGGTTCAACCCCTCAGGGGCGTCTGAAACCCTCGCCAAGGAGAATCAAATTGGCCAGCGACGACATCCTGCTCAACATCCAGGAGCTGGCGCACGAAGAACACGAGCTTCGCGAGCGCGAGGGCCGTGGCGAGCTTTCCCAGGAGGCTCGAGAGCGGCTTCGGTGGCTGGAAGACCGACTTGACCAATGCTGG
>JBOGWU010000127.1:0-1990 GCA_050693935.1 Actinomycetota bacterium
CCACGGGAGCGGGAGCCGAGTTCGGTCACACCATCGTCGACCCCGACGGACCCGAGTGTCCCTGCGGGCTGCGCGGATGTATCGAGCAGTTCGCATCCGGTGGAGCGATCGGCCGAGCCGCGCGGCGAGCCGCCGAGGGCAACCCCAGGACGACGATGATCGCGATGGCTGGGTCGGTCGAGGCCATCACCGCGGAGCACGCAGCGAAGGCGGCGCGTGAGTACGATGAGCTTGCGCTGAGCATCATGCATGAGGGCGGCCGCTGGTTGGGCGTCGGGCTGTCCAACATCGCCAACCTCTTCGACCCGCAAAGCATCGTGCTCGGGGGCGGGGTGGTGAAGGCGGGCGAAGCGTTTCTCGGTGTGGCACGCGACAAGCTCGTGGCGATGACGGGCGCACAGCGACGCAGGCCGATGCGACTCGATGTGACGGCCCTCGGCAGCGACGCAGGGATCGTGGGGGCCGCCGCACTCGCCTTTCACGAAGCCAAGTAGCCGGAGAGCCACGTGAGAGACGACGAGGTATTCCAGGGAGAGATAGTGGACGACAGGAGGCGGCCGGTCTCTAAAGAGGAGCGCGGTGACCGGCTGCGGGAGTATGCGTTGTTCGCACCGCGCCTCGTCAAGCTCGTCTACCGGCTGCTGAAGGACGAACGCGTGCCGACGCGTTCCAAGGCGTTGCTGGTGTTCGTCGCCGGCTACCTCGTGTCGCCGATCGACTTGATCCCGGACATGATCCCCGGCGTAGGGCAATTCGACGATCTGCTGGTGGCGGCGCTCGCGCTCGACCAGATCCTCAACCGCGTTCCCGAGCACGTGGTCATCGAGCACTGGGAGGGCGATGAAGACGTCTTGCGAATCATTCGCGAGATCCTCGACCTCTCCACCGGCTTCGTGCCCGCGCGCATCCGCAAGCGATTCATCAAGCAGTGACCGGAGCTGGGGCCGTGACCGCACTCGTGTTGCTCGAGTGGACGGTCGGTTGGGTTGCCGCCGCGGCTTGGTCTCAGTCCTGGGACGTGATCAAGCGAGGCCACTTCCGCATCACCGCGTGGGGCACGCTCATGCTCGGGGTGCTGGCGGGCTTCGCGGTGTTCGCGGCGCTGCAGTCGCTCACCGACGTATCGACCACCGAGGCGATGGTGGTGGCCTGCATAGGCTTGCTTCTCGCCTACGTCGCGGTGCAGTACTCGAACACAGATCTCCCGGGAATCGTCGTCGGCTCGTTCATCGGACTGTTCGGCCTCTACCTGATGTTCGACGCGGCGGCCTATCTCGAGGACTGGGCGCACGTTCTCGCCTGGCTGCACCTGGCGGTGGGGGCGGTGCTGCTCGGAGGAGTGACCAACGGGATGATGCTCGGACACTGGTACCTGAACCAGCCCGGACTCAAGCCTTGGGCGCTGGAACGACTTACGACGCTCTCTTTGGGCGCGTGCGCGGCCTCGTTGGTTATCGGACTGGCAACTGCGGGAGCGTTGTCGAGCGCCTCCACCGAGGGAGCCGCGCTGGGCATCCCGGGTTTCGGCCGGAGCTTCGGTGTGTTCTTCTACGTCGTCTGGCTCGGACTGGTGATCTTTACCGGCGTGATCGTATGGATGGCGCGACGCTGCATTCAAATCAAGTCGATCCAAAGCGCCACCGGCCTTTACTACGTAGCGATCCTCACGGCAGGCGTGGCCGAGTTCCTGCTGCGCTATCTCATGGTGAACGCGACTTGAGCATCAAGTTCGGCGTAACGCTGCCACAGTTCACCCAGGAGCGCGAGCGCTTTCTCGACGGTGCTCGCCGCGCCGAACAACTCGGCTACGACTCGGTATGGGTGTTCGACCACCTTTGGCCGTTGAGCGGGGGCCCCGAGCGCCCGGTGCTCGAGGCGTGGACGGCTTTGAGCTATCTCGCGACGGCCACCGAGCGGATCGGCATCGGCACGCTGGTGACTCGCTCCTCGCTTCGCCACCCCGTGGTTCTGGCCAAGATGGTGGCGACGG
>JBOGWU010000128.1:0-3509 GCA_050693935.1 Actinomycetota bacterium
GGTCGATCGCGACGGTGTGGGAGGACTGGCACGACGATTGGGCTGTGGCGAACGCCATCTGAACCGCCAGCTTCTCGCCGAGGTAGGCGCGGGGCCCCTCGCCGTTGCCAGGGCACAGCGCGCACAATCCGCCCGCCTGCTCATTGAGGCGACCGGCTTGCCGATGTCCGAGATCGCGTTTGCGGCGGGGTTCTCGAGCGTGCGCCAGTTCAACGATGTGGTGAGCACGGTATACGCCACCACCCCCACGGAGCTGCGACGCGGAGGGCGGCCAACCCGCCGGGACGCCAAAGCCTCGATCAACTTGCGGCTCCCTTACCGAGGACCTTTCGCAGCAGATGACCTGATCGACTTTTTTGGACATCGGGTGGTCGCGGGCGTCGAGGAGGTCGTCGACGGGAGCTACCGGCGGAGCACATCCTTACCGCATGGCCCGGGGATCATCGAGCTCTCCCCGCGTGAAGGCCACGTCTTGTGTCGTTTGAAGCTCGCCGACCTCCGTGATCTCACTTCCGCCGTGCAGCGGTGCAGGCGCCTGCTCGATCTGGATGCGGATCCGGTTGCGATTGGCAAGGCATTGGGCGCCGACCCGAAGCTTCGCCCATTGGTTCGGCGCGTGCCGGGCCGACGGCTGCCCGGCGCCACGGATCCTCACGAGTTGGCCGTACGAGCGGTGCTGGGTCAGCAGGTCTCGGTCGCAGGTGCGCGCACCACCGCCGGACGGCTCGTCGCTTCATATGGGTGCCGGCTCGAGCAGGCGGATGGCGGGGTGACCCATCTGTGGCCCCGCGCCGAGGACCTCGCCGGCGCGGAACTAACGGAGCTCGGAATGCCATCGGCTCGTCGCGACACCATCCGAAGGTTGAGCAGCACTCTTGCGAACGGGGAGATCACCCTCGATGGGGCCACGAACTGGGACGACGTGTTCGAACAGCTGGTTTCGCTCAAGGGCATCGGTTCCTGGACCGCGTCCTACATCGTTATGCGGTGCCTGCGCAATCCGGATGCGTTCATGGCTTCCGATCTCGGCGTTCTGCGCGGAGCCCGCAGGCTCGGACTACCCAACTCACCTCGTGCCCTCGAACAGGTTGCCGAGCGGTGGCGGCCGTGGCGAGCTTACGCGCTGCAGTACCTGTGGAGTGCCTGAAGTGGAGCCAATCTTCTTCGCGTCGCCGGCAGAGTTCCGCACCTGGTTGGAGACACATCACGAAGACACCCCGGAGCTGTGGGTCGGCTTCTACAAGAAATCATCGGGCCGGCCCAGCATCACCTGGCCGGAGTCCGTAGAACAGGCGCTCTGCTTCGGCTGGATCGACGGCGTTCGCAGGAGCATCGACGACACCAGCTACACCATCCGGTTCACGCCGCGGCGAGCGCGCAGCACCTGGAGCGTCGTGAACATCAAGAAGGCGAACGAGCTAATCGAAACCGGGCTCATGCGGCCGGCTGGCCTCGAAGCACTCAAGAAGCGCGCTGAGGCGAGGTCGGGAATCTACTCGTACGAGCAGAGGCACCTAGCGACGCTCGGAGAGGTCTATGAGGCTAGATTCCGCGCCAACAAGAAGGCTTGGGACTTCTTTCAGTCCATGCCGCCCTCCTACCGGAAGGCCGCCACTTGGTGGGTGGTGAGCGCAAGAAAAGAAGATACGAGGCTGCGGCGACTCGCCAGGCTCATCGAAGACTCGGAGCACGAGGAGACGATCGCGCAACTGACGCCCAGGCCCAGGAAGAGATGAGGAGCGAATTGCTCATCGCTTCACTCCGTAAGGATCAATCGCGTGGGTGCTCCCTCGAAGCTCCCGTAGCGTTCGACGGCCACTTCTAGAGCTCGGGTTTCGGTTCGATCGAGCGGCCTGTAGAGCGATGCCTCGATGACCAACGCCTTCTTGTCGAGCTCGCGCCTCCAGTGACCAATCAGCCGGCCATCGAGCAGAATCGCATGCGCGAAGACGGTCGGCGCTCCGTGCGTTGGCGGAACCGGACGAAGCGCATCCCTGCTGAGGCTGTAGGAGATGACGCACTCGTCTAGGCCCTGTACGAGATCCACGACCCTGGTCGCGCGCTTGGTGGGTTGCGAGTCTGGTGCAAACCAGTAGTCGCGGTCGTCAACCGCCTCATGCTCGAGTTGTGAGCCAACCATCTCGAGTCCGAGCTTTGCATCCGCCAGGGTTAGGCCGGACCACGTCGCGTAATCCTTCGCGGTGGCGGGTCCGCGCGACATGAAGTAACGCTTCGTCAGCTCGGCCAGCGCCTTCTCCCGATCGAACGGCTTGGTCTTAGGAGCTCGTTCGTCCAACGACGCATAAGTCTGTTGCTTGCCGCGCAGACCACCACTGCAGATCACGGCATCCAGTTCGGCGTGCATCAATATGTAGGCAAGCCGGGGGCCGCTCGCAATGACCCCCGAGCGCTCGAGTACGGCCGCTACTTCCTTACGAGTGAGTTGAACGCCGCCCTCCAAAGCCTTGGCGAGTAACGAGTTCGTCTTGGCCAAGAACCGCTCGTCGAGCTCAGCCCTTCGGTAGTAGTGCGCGTTCTGCGCGTGCACACGCGGCGCGGTGAGCCCCAGGATCCATCGGATGTCGGCCGGCGTTACGAAGTGCCAGGTCGGTCTTAGGAGGTGGGTTCGAAGGATGGATCCGTCGGCCAGTGCCTGATCTATTGCGGGACCGGTGACACCTTTCGTGCGTTGTGCAAGCGACCACTTGGCGACGAGATAGTCCTGGCCCTGCACGGCCCCCAGCCAACCGACGACTTCCTGCGGAGTTTCGAACGGAGCTCCCCATAGGTGTTGGCTATGCATCCGCCAAGGAGCGATGTCGCTGCTCTTCATCGTTCGCAGTGTACTTACGCGGTGTTACGCGAACCGGGCGGCAGGATCGCTCGATGATCAGGACCCCTCGAGCACGATCGGACGGACGTCAGCGACGATGCTGGGATCGACAACCTCAACGGCCCAAGTTCCCCCTTCGATCAGCGTCATCCGCCCCTCATCGGCCCGCTGGCCCCACTCAGCCACCCAAGCTTGCTGCGTTCGCGACGTGTCGAATCCATAGGCATAGAGAACCGTTCCTACGCTCGCTGCTGAAGAGCAGCGGACGGGGCGGAACACGCCTCTGGCCATATCGTGCTTGAAGTAAAAATCGAAGCCGGAACAGTAACGACCGAGCGCCGTTACCAGTGCCCGGGCCTCGTTCTCCGCATCCGTCCTCCGAGTTTCAGCGTCTTCAAATACCGCCTCAGCCTTGTCCCGTCGCGCTTCGCTTTCCTCGAGCCTTGTCGCGAGCGCGGATGAGTTCTCCTCCCCGACCTGTCGGCCGAAGAAAAAGGCCCCAACTAGGGCCAGAGCACACAGAGCGACGAGTACGGTGATCCGCCCCATTGGTAGGAACCTTCCTGCTGGGAGCCCGCGAGTGACGATGTCATGGTCTTCGTCCGCCTCACCGACTCAAGCCGTCCGCAAACGTGCTCCCCTAGACTACGGCCCGACGACCCACACGAAAGGAAGG
>JBOGWU010000129.1:0-8926 GCA_050693935.1 Actinomycetota bacterium
CTGACCGACGACGCTCGCAGGGCGCTGGAGGGCAGGGCCAGGGCTAACAGCTCGATTCGTGAGTTCCTCGACGCACGCGGTTTCGTCGAGGTCGAGACCCCGTTGCTTCAGCCGGTCGCATCGGGCGCCGTCGCGCGGCCTTTCAAGACCCACCACAATGCCCTCGACATCGATCTCTACCTCCGCATCGCCCCCGAGCTGTTCCTCAAGCGGCTGCTCGTGGGCGGTCTGGACCGCGTCTACGAGCTCAACCGATGCTTTAGAAACGAAGGAGTGAACACCCAGCACAACCCCGAGTTCACGATGCTGGAGTGTTACGAGACCTACGTGGATTACGACGACACGATGGCGCTCGTCGAGGAGCTCGTCCGGGCCATAGCCAAGGGTGTTACCGGCGCTACCCAGCTCACGATCGGCGAGACGAGCGTCGATCTCTCCGAGCCGTTTCGGCGAGTGACGATGTTCGATGCGATCGCGGAACACGGTGGTGGCGATCTTCTCGAGACGTGGACGGCCGGCGACCACGATGCGATCGCGAGGGAAGCGGATTCGGCCGGCGTTCACGTCGATCCTAAGTGGCCCCCCGGAAAGGTCTTGGTTGAGGTGTTCGAGACCATCGCCGAGCGAAAGCTGATCGCTCCGACCTTCGTGGTCGGCTTCCCCAAGGACATCTCGCCGCTGGCCAAGGACCATCGCAGCATTCCCGGGTTTACCGAGCAGACCGACCTCATCCTCGGCGGCGTCGAGCTCGCACCGATCTACTCCGAGCTCAACGATCCGGCGGAGCAGCGCCGGCGCTTCGAGCAGCAGGCGCGGGAGCGCTCCCGAGGTGACGACGAGGCCATGTCGGCCGACGAGGACTTCATCGAAGCCCTCAGCTACGGCATGCCGCCCGCGGGGGGATTCGGCCTGGGCGTCGACCGGCTCCTCGCGCTGTGCTTGGGTCTTTCGTCGCTGCGCGAGGTCATCCTGTTCCCGACCCTCAAACCGGAGTCACGACCCGGATAGGGGAGGCCCGAGCGGAACCTCGTGCGACTCGCACGGGTCTGAACAACAAATGCGAAGATTCCTCGTCATGGCTATCTCCGCTCGAGCCCTCCTCGGCCGGCGCCTGGCAGGAGCCCTCCTCTGTGCCGTGCTCCTGGTCGCCTGCGAGACCTCCGACGGCGGTTCTCGGAGCGCGGTCACGCCGCGGCCGACCGCCACCACGGAGGATTCGCTGGTGATCGGGCTGGTGGGGAGCCTCTCGGGACCGGCGTCCTGGCGAGGAGAGGATGCCTTCGAGGGTGCCGTCATGAGCGTGGGAGACCTGAACCGCAGGCGCTCGGAGGGCGCCCGGACCCTCGAGCTGGTGAGTCTCGACGACGAGGGCGATCCCGCTCGTGCACTCGAGCTGATCGAGCAGCTCACGGAGTCACCTCGCACCATCGGAATCGTCTACGCGGGTCCCCCCGAGGCCTTGCCGACGGCCGAGGACGCCCTGGCCGCGGCCGGGATTCCCGCGCTGCTGTGCTACGGAGATCTCTACGGCGCCAGGAAGTTGAGCGCTCATGTCTTTCAGGTCTCCCCGTCCTATCTCTGGGAGAGCAGGACGCTGGCCCGTTATCTGGGTCGAGATCGCGGCTACGAGACCCTGGGAGTAATAGCCGAGGACTCGCAGGACGGCGCCACCGCCGTCGAGACGCTGCGCCAGGAGGCGGATCGAGCCGGCCTCCGGCTCAAGCGGGCGGCGAGCTACGCACCAGACGCAGCCGGCTTCGAGCGGGCCGTCGCCACCCTCGAGGAGGCTCAGGTCGAGGCGGTGGTGATTCAGGGGAATCCCAACGTCGTGGCCGGCATCCTGGGGGCGCTTCGCGTCCAGGGGGTGCGCTACACGGGAACCGACGACGCCAGAATCGACAGCGCGCCCCGCAGGCAGCGTCGCAACCGGAGGGTCTCCGGATACTGGCGCCCCCAGATCCTGGGATTCGACCTCGCGATCAGCAACCTTACGGACCAGTCGATCCCCGTGGGCATGGTCGCGTCCGACACCTACGCCCGGGGCGCTCATTACCTGCCGGTGCCAAGCTTCGTCAGGTTCACCGAGGCTTTCGAAGCGTGGTGGGACCAGGCCCCGACGGGCTGGGAGGTGAGGGCCTTCGATGCCGTTCAGATGATCGGCTGGGCCGAGAAACGCGGCGGCGACAACGAGGATCTCGCTGCGGTGCTCGAGCACCTGGAAGGCAAGCGCTTCGGGGGATTACCCGTGACCCTGGGTCCCGACGACCACACCTCGGTCGAGCAGTCGACGGTGGGGCTGTGGACCCTTCCTCCCGTCAGCCCGGAGTTTCCCGACCCGAACAGCTTCGACTGGGTTCCTTTGGCCAGGGGATTTTCGATCGACGGGGAGCGGACCAGCGTGCTGCCACGAGATTGGCGTTATTTGTTCAACAATCCGCCTCCCCCCTTCGCTCCCGCACCCAGATTCTCCAAGATGCGCTACGGAGTGGTCAGTGGACCGAGAGATCCGATCCGGTGACCGCTCGGGTATCGAACGCTGCAAAGGAGGCAAAAAAACGAGTCCCTGAAAGGAGGGTGGCGCTCAAGTGGCCCCGAAGGGACCCGATTCACGTATGAGAGGTTGTGAACCACCGCCTACCGCCGGGACCGACACCAGCAGCGGAACGTTTCCCGGGAGGTGGGCGTTGTTCATGTAGACAGCGCTTCACCGGGGGGTAAGGAAATGCTCTTCGTATAATGACCATTCGACGAAAATGAAAAGGAGGCGTGGCCCATGTTTGAACGGTTCACCGACAGGGCCCGCAGGGTGGTAGTTCTCGCTCAGGAAGAGGCGAGGCTCCTCAACCACAACTACATCGGCACCGAACACATCCTCCTCGGATTGATCCACGAGGGCGAGGGCGTTGCGGCAAAGGCGCTCGAGTCGCTGGGCATCTCGCTCGAGAAAGTGCGGCAGCAGGTCGAGGAGATCATCGGGGCCGGTCAGTCACCTCCCTCGGGCCACATCCCGTTCACCCCACGCGCCAAGAAGGTGCTCGAGCTCAGTCTCCGCGAGGCGCTGCAGCTCGGCCACAACTACATCGGCACCGAGCACATCCTGCTCGGGCTCATCCGCGAGGGCGAGGGCGTTGCCGCTCAGGTGCTCGTGAAGCTCGGCGCCGACCTCGGTCGAGTGCGCCAGCAGGTCATCCAGCTGCTCTCCGGCTACTCCGGCGCCAAGGAGGGCGCGCCCGCCGGAGCCGGGGGCGAACAGGCCTCGGGCTCGCTCGTGCTCGACCAGTTCGGTCGCAATCTCACGCAGCTGGCGCGCGAGAACCAGCTCGACCCGGTCATCGGCCGCCTAAACGAGATCGAGCGCGTCATGCAGGTGCTATCTCGTCGCACCAAGAACAACCCGGTGCTCATCGGCGAGCCCGGCGTCGGCAAGACCGCGATCGTCGAGGGCCTCGCGCAGAACATCGTGACCGGCGAGGTCCCGGAGACCATCCAGGGCAAGCAGCTCTACACGCTCGACCTGGGCGCGCTGGTCGCGGGCTCCCGATACCGCGGTGACTTCGAAGAGCGCCTCAAGAAGGTGCTCAAGGAGATCAAGACGCGCGGCGACATCATTCTGTTCATCGACGAGCTCCACACCTTGGTCGGAGCAGGGGCCGCCGAGGGCGCCATCGACGCCGCCAGCATCCTCAAGCCGATGCTGGCGCGCGGCGAGCTCCAGACCATCGGGGCCACTACGCTCGACGAATACCGCAAGCACCTCGAGAAGGACGCCGCGCTGGAGCGACGCTTCCAGCCGATCAAGGTTCCCGAACCGTCGGTGGCACACACCATCGACATCCTCAAGGGGCTCCGCGACCGTTACGAAGCGCACCACCGCGTGCACATCACCGATCGCGGCTTGGTCGCGGCCGCTAACCTCGCGGATCGCTACATCTCCGACCGCTTCCTTCCGGATAAGGCCATCGACCTCATCGACGAGGCGGGCAGCCGTCTTCGCATCAAGCGCATGAGTGCGCCGCCCGACTACCGCGAGCTCGAGGAGAGGATCGCCGACGTCCGCCGCAAGAAGGAAGATTCCATCGAAGCGCAGGATTTCGAGCGCGCCGCGGGCTTCCGCGACGACGAGAAGCGCCTGATGGAGGAGCGCAAAGAGCGCGAGCACGAATGGCGCGAGGCCGAGAGCCAGACCCTCGCCGAAGTCGACGAAGAGCAGATCGCCGAGGTCCTGTCTTCGTGGACCGGCATCCCCGTCACCGCGCTCACCGAGGAAGAGACCGCCAAGCTTCTGCGCATGGAGGACGAGCTCCACCTGCGCATCGTCGGCCAGCACGACGCCATCACCGCGGTGTCACGCTCGATTCGACGAACGCGAGCGGGGCTCAAGGATCCGAAGCGCCCGGCCGGCTCGTTCATTTTCCTCGGCCCGTCTGGAGTCGGTAAGACCGAGACCGCCAAGACACTCGCCGACTTCTTGTTCGGCGACGAAAACGCGCTGATTCAGCTCGACATGTCGGAGTACATGGAGAAGCACACCGTCAGCCGCCTGGTCGGCTCGCCTCCGGGCTACGTCGGCTACGAGGAGGGCGGTCAGCTCACCGAGGCCGTCCGGCGACGTCCCTTCAGCGTGGTGCTGCTCGACGAGATCGAGAAGGCCCACCCGGACGTCTTCAACACGCTGCTGCAGATTCTCGAGGACGGGCGCCTGACCGACGCTCAGGGGCGAACGGTGGACTTCAAGAACACCGTGATCATCATGACCTCCAACCTCGGAACGCAGAACCTCCGCAAGCCCGCGATGGGCTTCGGCCAGGCTTCGGCGGAGCTCACCTACGAGAAGATGAAGGAGCGGGTGTCGGAGGAGCTCAAGCAGAACTTCCGCCCCGAGTTCATCAACCGGATCGACGAGATCATCGTGTTCCACGAGCTTTCCTCGGACGAGGTCAAGTCGATAGTCGACCTGATGATCAAGCGAGTCGAGGGCCAGCTCAAGAGCCAGGACGTGGACATCGAGCTAACGGACGCGGCCAAGACGCTGCTGGCGAAGATCGGTTACGACCCCGCCCTGGGGGCCCGGCCGCTACGCCGAGCGATTCAGCGGCACGTCGAGGACCCACTTTCCGAGAAGATCCTCTGGAAGGAGTTCGAGTCCGGAGACACGATCATCGTAGACGTCGAGAAAAACGAGCACGGCGACGACGTGATCGGCTTCCGCAAGGGGCCGCGTGCTCCCGACGTCCCACCGCTCGAGATGGCCGGATCGCCGTCGGACTCGAGCGAGGGAGAGGGAGACATCGAGATCCCGAACAACTAGCCAAGATCGAATAGTTCAAGGCCAGAGGCCCGGCATGCGCCGGGCCTCTGCGCGTCCAACTCCTGCCCGTGGGTCGTTCCCGGGCAGGAGAACTTTTCCAATGCGAATTTCGCCCGACACCCATGGACTAGTGGGGGCCCGTTCCTATACTTCGCAACGGGGGACAGAGCGGTTTCCCTAGCTAGAGGAGTGGTGGTGCACGACAAACATGACGGCAACGACATCCTCGTTGCCGAGGGCGTGACCAAGATCTATCGAACCGGCGCTGGCAGCGTCGAGGCGCTCAAGGCCCTGGATCTCCGGATTTCGAAAGGAGAGTTCCTCGCGGTCATGGGGCCATCGGGCTCCGGCAAGACGACCTTGCTCAACTGCCTGTCGGGCCTCGACAACATCGATGACGGGCGCGTGATCGTCGAGGGGCTCGATATCCATGGCCTGTCCGACGCCAAGCGCACCCGACACCGCGCCGAGCGCATGGGCTTCATCTTCCAGGCCTTCAACCTGATCCCGGTCTTTACCGCGGCCGAGAACGTCGAGCTGCCACTGTTGCTGGCGGGAATCTCTCCCTCGGAGGCCCGCCGGCGGGCGGAGGAGACACTCGAGCGCGTCGGGCTTGGTGAACGCAAGGGTCACCGGCCCAACGAGCTCTCCGGCGGCGAGCAGCAGCGCGTCACCATCGCGCGGGCGCTCGCGGGTAGGCCGGCCATCGTGTGGGCGGACGAGCCCACCGGGAACCTCGACTCCGAGACCGCGGTGTCGGTAATGGACCTGCTGCGTGAGCTCAACGCCGAGGGCCTCACCCTGGTGCTTGTCACTCACGACGCGAGCATCGGATCGACCGCCAACAAGATCCTTCGGATGCGCGACGGCGCCATCGAATCCACCGAGTCCGCAGTAGTAGCGAGCTAGGACTCAGGACCAACATGGATCCATCCGCTCTTCCTACACTGCTGATTCTCGCGGGCCTCGCCTTACTGGTGGTGGCCTACATCGCGTTGCGGCGGCCCTTCCTGCGCCGGCTTGCGGTTAGGGATGCAACGCGCCGGCCCGGCGAAACCATGCTCGTCATCGCCGGGTCGCTGCTTGGCACCGCGCTCATCACCGGCAGCTTCATCGTCGGCGATACGCTTGACTCGAGCATTCGCGCGTCGGCCACCACGCAACTGGGCCCAGTCGACGAGGTGGTTGTAGCCGCCGATTCCGAACAGGCCGCGTCAGTCGCGCAGTCGATCGCGAGCATCGACGACGGCCGCATCGACGGTGTGCTGTCGATGACGAGAGCTCCCGCCACCATCGCAACCGTGGGAGACGACCCCGTTGCCGAGCCGGAAGCGCAGCTCGTTGAGGTCGACTTCGAGGAGGCGCACGCCTTCGGAGGCGATCCACAGGCAACGGGTATCAGTGGCCCGACGCCGGGCGAGGGGGAGGTCGCTATCGCTCAGGACCTTGCCGACACGCTCGAGGTCGCGGAGGGCGACCGGGTCGCCGGCTATCTCTACGGCGAGGAGCTCGAGCTCGAGGTGACCAGCATCCTCCCGCGCCTCGGCGTGGCCGGTTACTGGCGCGGTTTCGAGCAGACCTCACCCAATGCCTTCGTCGCACCCGGCACCTTCGATGGCGCGCTGGCCGGGGAGCTCCCCACCGACGCAGCTCCGCCGGAGACCTCGATACTCATCTCCAACCGGGGAGGCGTCGAAGACGGCGCTGCTCTGACCGGCGCCGTCACCACCCTGGTCGACGAGGAAGTCGGAGTCGGCGGATTGCGCGTCGAGCCGGTGAAGGAGGACCTTCTCGACGACGCCGAGGTTCAGGGCGACGAGTTCAGCCAGCTCTTCATTGCCATCGGCTCCTTTGCCATCGTTGCCGGGGTGCTCCTGCTGGTGAACATTTTCGTGATGCTCGCGGAGGAACGGAAATCGCAGCTCGGCATGCTGCGCGCCGTCGGAATGCGTCGCTTGGATCTGGTCCGCTCGTTCATCATCGAGGGAGGCCTCTACGCATCGGTGGCGAGCATCATTGGAGCGGTGCTCGGCATCGGCGTCGGCTGGGCGATCGTCTCGCTCGCCGCTCCGATCTTCAGCGGCGCGGGCGACTTCGGGCTGACGTTGAGGTTTGCGGCGGAGCCACCCAGCATCATCGGCGGACTGTGCATCGGCTTTCTGATTGCGCTGCTGACGGTGGTGTTCACGAGCGTGCGCATCAGCCGCATCAACATCATTGCTGCCATCCGTGATCTCCAGGAGATGAAGCTGGCGAAGGCGCGCAAGCGAACCGTGTTCGCAGGAATCCTGGCGGCGGCGCTCGGCGGTGCTCTTTTCAGCGCGGGATTGAGCAGCGGATCTGCGTGGTTCGCGGCCATCGTCGGTGTGCCTCTGATCGCGTTCGGACTCATGCCGCTCCTGGGACGCGTCATTGGGCGTCGTCCCGCGTCCCTGTTTGCCGCCAGCGTTTCGCTTGCTTGGGGCATTTTCGGGAACACGCTGATGGACGGGCGCTTCTACGAGAACGGCGACATCTTCGCCTTCGTGGTGTCCGGCGTGCTCCTGGTGTTCTCGGCCGTCATCCTGCTGAGTCAGAGCCACGAGACCTTCGGAAGCACACTGCACCGGATCGCCGCCAAGCGACTTCCGCTGCGGCTGGGCCTTGCGTATCCGCTGGCGCGGAAGTTCCGCACCGGACTCACCCTCGGCATGTACTCGCTCGTGATCTTCACGATGGTGTTCCTGTCGTCGATGTCGTCATCCTTCAACGGGCAGGTTGTGAACTTCACCGACAAGGAGCGTGGCGGCTTCGACCTGGTCGTGAATGCAAGCGGGTCCAACCCGACCACGACCGAGCAGCTCGAATCCGTCGATGGAGTTGCTTCGGTCGCGCCGCTGTTCCCTGGTGAGGCCCTGTTCCAGCCGAACGGCTATGCGGAACCCGAGGGATGGTTCCTGGCCGGCGCGAGCCGGGCCTTTGTCGACGGCGGACCGCCGGCGCTCGAAGAGCGCGGCGAGGAGTTCGAGACGAACGCAGATGTATGGGACGAGCTGATGAGTGACCCCGGCTCGATCATCATCTCGAACTTCTTCCTGCAGACCGGCGGAGGTCCGCCGGCAAACATCATCGAAACCGGCGACACCATGGCCGTCATCAACCCCGTGACCGGCGAGGAGACCGAGCGCAAGGTGATCGGCATCCTCGCGTCGGACAGCACCTTCGCGGGATCGTTTGTGTCGGAGGAATCGGCCCGCGAGCTGCTGGGTGATCGTGCGGTGGCGTCACGCTTCTACATCGACGCGACCGGCTCCGAGGCTCAGGCCCGTGAGCTCGCCACGACTCTCCAGGGTGAGTTCCTGGCCAACGGCGTCGAGGCCGACACCTTCAGGGCGCTCGTAGACGAGCAGTTCGACGTCCAACTGCAGTTCTTCAACCTGATGCAGGCCTATCTGGCACTCGGCCTCATCGTCGGCATCGCAGGACTGGGAGTGGTCATGGTTCGCTCGGTCCGAGAGCGTCGACGCGAGGTCGGCGTGCTGAGATCGCTGGGCTTCCAGTCGCCCAAGGTGCGGGTCGCGTTCTTGCTCGAGTCTGGGTTTGTCGCAATCGAGGGCATCGTGGTCGGCACCGCGCTTG
>JBOGWU010000130.1:0-84403 GCA_050693935.1 Actinomycetota bacterium
AGGAGTCCGCCCTGGACGTAGCGCGCGACATCTGTGGCTGCTCACCGGTTGCGGTGCGAGAGGCCAAGAAATCCATCGACGCGACCTACGGCGTCACGTTGGAGGACGGCATCGAGCTCGAGAACGATTCGTGGAAGGTCGTGATCGCCAGCGAGGACCGAGCCGAGGGGATCGCGGCCTTCAACGCAAAGCGGCCTCCGGAGTGGCATAACCGGTGAGCATGCCGTCCGCCGTGCGCATTCGTGAGGTCGGGCCCAGAGATGGCATCCAGAGCGAGAAGGTCAAGGTTGCGACGGCCGACAAGATCGCGCTACTCGACGCGGTTGGCGACACGGGGCTGAGATACATCGAGGCCGTGTCGTTCGTCTCTCCCAAAGCGATTCCGAACATGGCCGACGCGCCCGAGGTGTGGGCGGGACTCACCAGGAACCCGGAGATCTTCTATTCGGCTCTGGTTCCGAACCGCACCGGCGCCGAGGTCGCAGCGGAAGCCGGGGTCGACGGCATGCAGGTGTTCGTGGCGGCCACCGACTCCTACAACCTCTGCAACCTCCGACGGACGGTGCGCGAGTCGTTCGAAGACATCTCGCAGGTAGTCGCGGTCGCTCGTTCGGCGAGCATCCCGGTCGAGGGCTCGCTCTCGACCTCGTTCGGCTGCCCTTACGAGGGCGACGTGCCGCCGGAGCGCGTGGCCGAGGTCAGTCGCTGGATGGTCGACGCCGGCATCACCTCGATCTCCTATGGAGACACCACGGGAATGGGCACGCCGCGGCGCGTCCGTGAGGTCATCGAGACGCTGCGGGCCGAGCTCCCCACCGTCGAGCTCAACATGCACTTCCACGACACGCGCGGCACCGGGCTGGCGAACGTTCTCACCGCCCTCGAGCTCGGGGTGGACTACTTCGATGCATCGGTGGGAGGGATGGGCGGAAGTCCCTATGCCGAGGGCGCAACCGGAAACATCGCGACCGAGGATCTCGTCCACATGCTCGACGATATGGAAGTCTCAACCGGAGTGGATCTGACCAAGTTGATAGCGGCGGCGCGCGTCGCTCAGAGCTTCATTCGAGGTGAGCTGCCGAGCAAGATGCTGAGGGCGGGCCCGCGCTCACAGGTAGCCGGCCCGATCACCAAGGCAGACCTAAGTGTTTAACAAGATACTGATTGCCAATCGCGGAGAGATCGCGGTGCGGATCGCGCGCACCTGCCGCCGGCTCGACGTCGCTACCGTCGCGGTCTATTCCGATGTGGACACCGGCGCCAAACACGTGTCCGCCTGCGACCAAGCGCTGCCACTTAACGGCGTGGCGCCGTCGGAGACCTACCTCAACGTCGAGGCCCTACTCGAGGCGGCCACGTCCTCAGGCGCGGATGCGATTCATCCGGGTTACGGATTTCTCGCCGAGAGCGCCGGGTTCGCTCAAGCGGTTGAGGAAGCGGGGCTGGCATGGATCGGTCCCTCGCCCGACGCCATGCGCAAGGTCGGGGACAAGATCAGTGCGCGGCGTCTGGCCGAAGCGGCGGGCGTGCCCGTGCTACCGGGATTGACCAACGCCATCACCGACCTCGGGCACGTGGTGCGTTTCGGTGAGCAGCATGGCTATCCGCTGGCGATCAAGGCCGCGGGTGGCGGCGGGGGCCGTGGGCTCAAGGTTGCGCACTCACCCGACGAGCTCGACGAAGCGCTCGCATCGGCGCGGCGCGAGTCGGAGTCGTACTTCGGTTCGAGCGACGTGTTCGTCGAGCGCTATCTCGAAGCCCCCAAGCACCTCGAGGTGCAGATCTTGGCTCCGTCCGAAGGCGACGCGCTGTGGCTCGGAGTGCGCGACTGCTCGCTCCAGCGTCGCCACCAGAAGTTGATCGAGGAGACACCTCCGCCCGTGCACCGGGAGATCGTTCCCATGATGGGCGAGGCGGCGGTGGCCCTGTCGAAGGCCTGCGGCTACACCGGAGCGGGCACCGCGGAGTTCCTCGTCGACGACCGCGGGCTCTTCTACTTCCTCGAGGTGAACGCTCGCTTGCAGGTCGAGCACACCGTTACCGAGGAGGTGCTCGGCCTCGATCTGGTCGAGTGTCAGTTGAAGATCGCATCGGGGGAACTATTGGGTTTCGGCCAGGCGGATCTGGCGCCCAACGGTCACGCCATCGAGTGCCGCATCAACGCCGAGGACCCCGCGCGCGGTTTCGCCCCATCCCCCGGCATCATCACCGCTTACACAGAGCCGGTGGGAACGGGAGTTCGAGTCGACTCCGGCTACGGCGAGGGTGACGAGGTCCCCGGCGCATACGACTCGCTCGTAGCCAAGGTGATCACCACGGGAACGAGCCGGGAGGTGGCGATTGCTTCAATGACTGCGGCCCTCGAGGACATGAAGATCGTTGGAGTCAGCACGACGATTCCCGCCCACCTGTTGCTGCTCGGCGAGCCTTCCTTCGTGCGGGGAACCCACACGACGCGCACGGTCGAGACCGGCGGAGTACTCGATTCGCTGACCGAACCGGGCGAGGGAGTGCTGATCGTCGAGGGGCGTCCCGTCGTGCTCTGGCATCCGTCGATGGCCGCGTCCGCGGCTGCGGCGGTCGGGGCCCGGGGCTCGGGGGAATTAACCGCTTCGATGCAGGGCACCATCCTCGAGGTTCTGGTGCGCGAGGGAGAGGCAGTTCAGTCGGGAGATCCGCTGGTGGTGCTCGAGGCAATGAAGATGGAGACCACGATCGCCGCGCCGGTGGATGGATTAGTAACCCGAATCGCAGTGAAGCAGGGGGAGACCGTGAGAGCCGGCGAGGTTCTTGCGGTGGTCGAATAGAAGTCGACGCGGCGCTGCTCGCAGGCGCCGTCGCTCAACTAACCGTCTTCCTGGCCATCGGCTGGGTTCTTGCCGACGCGGTTCTTCAATGGGCCGGCGGTCACATCGTCCGCAGGATGCCCACCGGTCTGCCCGAGGGGATCGGTCTTCCCGAACAAGCGCTGCTCGCCGTGGCCGCGAGCGTCGCGTTCTGTGTCGCGCTGATGATGCTTCACGCCCCCTTCGGCGGCCACGTGTTCTCGAACGGCTTCGTCGTTCCTGGGGTCGGGGCTGCGGTGCTGGTGTGGGGCGCGGTGCGCGGGCGGTGGCCGCGGCGGGTCCCCTGGTTGATGGGGCTGCTGTTCGCGATCGTGCTCCTAGCGATCTTCGAGACTCCGGTGCTGCAGGAGGGGACGGGAGTTCGAGCGGGCGACTCGTCGTTGCACATGGGGTGGACCGAGCAACTGATGCGCGGCGAGTCGGTACCGCCCGGTCCCGCCCCGGAGTTCGCGCGTAACGCCTATCCGTGGGGTTTTCACACAGTGATGGCAACGATGGTCCGCCTGGTTCCGGGGACCAACACCCTCGCGGCGCAAGAGGGACTCCACCTTCTTCTGCTGCTCGCCCTTCCTCTCGGATGCGCGTGCCTAGCGCGCCGTCTTTACGGCGGCTCCGGTTGGGCGGCCGCGCTTTGCGGAGCGGTGATTGCCGGTTGGGGTTGGATTTCGGCACGGGGAATCGACTTCGTAGCGTCGCCACTGAACGCTCGGCACGGCGCCGACATGGTCGTCGCTTCGCCCAACTCGGTCTACGAGCTGTTCCCGCCGGCGCTCCCGCGCGAGCTCGGCCTCGTGGTGCTGGCGGCGGCCGCGCTACTTATAGTGCTGGCCGTCAGGACCGAGGACCGCCGCTTCGGTGTCCTGGCGGGGATCTCCGCAGGTCTGGTGGGACTGATCAGCGCCCCCCTCTTTCTTACCGCGGCGGCCTGGACCGTCGTCGGCGGGCTCCTAGCGGGGGCCGGAGCGCGTCGCCGCATCTTCGTCACGCTTGCCGGCCCCGCCCTCTTGGTGTTTGCGTTCTGGGCCGGTCCGGTGGCCTACAACTACATTCGCTACGGCGGTTTCGTGAACATCACCTCGCGCCTTGGTATCGAATGGCCGGTGGTTATCGCCGTGGCCTCGTGGGGGCTCCTGTTCCCCCTGGCGATCGCCGGGATGGTACTGGCGTTCCGCTCTTCCACGACCGGCGCGCGCGTGTTGTTGGGCTTCGCGCTGGTTGCCGTCGCAATGCTGGCCTTGGCACGCGCTCGCGCGGCATTCGACTGGGAGCTTGCCGGCAACGCAACCGCGCTTCACCAGGGACGGGTTTGGCCGGTCGCGCATCTTCTTGGGGCAGCGTTTGCGGGGGCCGCGCTCGCGGCCGGCTTCCACCGGCTCAGGCGCCGCTCGGAGTTCATCGCGCCGGTGGCGGTGGCTCTGGTCGCGGTCATCGGTTCGCTCTCGCTGTGGCTCTCGTCGGGGGGACTATCCCGCACTATCCACAACGACGACAACGGCTTCATCTACAACCGGCCGGAATTCGCAGAGGGTTCCTTCGTCATGAACGCCGCGGAGGTGCTCGGGCCCGCCGACGTAGTGGAGGCACCGGCTGGGTCCGACAACGTGCTCGGCTTCTGGCTCTTCCAGTTCTCCGGCGTGCGAGTGACCGGTCACGACGACCCTCGCTACCTGGGCAACGAACTCCGCATCCGTTACCAGGACCTCGCCCATCGCTACGCCCGGGTCATGGCCTCAGGTGGTTTCGATGCCGACTACGTCGCGGTGCCGGAGCTCCAGGCAGCCAAAGCGGGAGTCGCCGGGGAGTCGGTGCTCGCCGAGGGCCTCTTCGACGGCCGGCCCTGGGTGCTGATCTCCGCCGAGCTGCTCCCTTAGCCCGAGGGAAAACCTGACAGGACGGGACATTCTGTACCATCCCGGACAGCGCGCGGGCGGTAAGGAAGCCGACCTGCCTGAGGCTGAGGGGGAACAATGTCCATGTCTAGTTCGTGGTCCGGCCGGGTCCGCCCCACGCAAAGACGAGCACTCGCGGGGCTCGCGGCAGTAGCGCTCGTGGCCACCCTCGTGGGTGTGGCTCTTGCCGGTCGAGGGAGCCCGCAGAGAATCGACCGAACGCCGCCACCCCGCAACGTCCCCGGAGAGTTCATGCTCTCCCAGCGCGATGGGGAGATCCCGCGCAACGCCTTCGAGCAGGCCGTCGGCCAGGCCGAAGAGATCGCGCTGGCAACCAAACAGGAGGCCCCCGGCGTCGCGAACAGGACCTGGAAGTCCGAGGGCCCCACGAACATCGGCGGCCGGCTAACCGATGTGGCCGTTGATCCGAACAACGAAGACACCATTTACGTGGCCGCGGCGACCGGCGGCGTCTGGAAGTCAACCGACGCGGGCGACACCTTTACCGAGGCGTGGCCAATCAGGCTCACTCAGTCGATCGGTGCGCTGGCGATCACGCCGGACGGCACGCTTTACGCGGGAACGGGTGAGTCCAACCCCGGAGGTGGATCGATCACCTTCGGCGGTACCGGAATCTACGTTTCCAAGGACGGCGGCAAGAAGTGGAAGCAGACCGGCCTCGAGGGCACGGATCGCATAAGCCGGATCATGATCGATCCCCGCGATCCCTCCACCATCTTCGTCGCGGCAACGGGCAACCTCTTTACGCCCGGCGGTGATCGCGGCCTCTACCGGTCGACCAACGCGGGCAAGTCGTGGGAGCTCGTGCTCGAGGGACCGAACGGGACCACGGGTGCAAGCGATATCGCTATCGACGCCGAGAACCCGGACAACGTCTACGCGGTGTTGTGGGATCACCGGCGCGAGCCGGACCTTCGCCGTTATGGAGGCGAGGGATCGGGCGTTTACCGCTCGGGAGACGGCGGCGACACGTGGACCCAACTCGCGGGCGGTCTGCCACCCTCGACGGTGGACACCGGACGCATGGGGATCGGAGTGTCGCCGAGCGACCCGAGCCGTGTCTACGTCGTTCACATCCGCACCAACGGTTTCTTCGAGGGCTTCTACGTCAGCAACGACGGCGGCGACTCGTTCACCAAGAGCCCCGATAACCCGTTGCTGGCCAACTCGCAGTCGAGCTTCGGCTGGTGGTTCGGACGCGTGTGGGTCGCGCCCGAGAGCAAGGATCGTGTGTTCGTCGCCGGAGTGCCACTAATGGAGTCGATTGACGGAGGCCTGACCTGGAAGGTCGGCGCGCAAGGGGTGCACGTGGACCAGCACGCGATGGCCTGGGACGACAAGGTCGAGGGCCGGATCTATCTCGGCAACGACGGTGGCTCGTTCCGCAGTGACGACAACGGTCTCACGTGGACCAAGGGCTCCCACGAGCCCTACACGCAGTTCTACACACTCGACGTGGGCGAGCAAGACCCCACCCGAATCGCCGGCGGGACCCAGGACAACGGATCCAACCGCACCTGGAACGGCGAACGCTGGAACGAGCACTTCGGCGGTGACGGCCTCGAGAACCTCATCAACTACGAGGACCAGAACTCCGTCTACGCATGCTTCCAGTACGGCAACTGCGCCCGTTCGACCGACGGCGGCGACACCATGCAGGAGTTCGTCGACGAGACCACTTCGACGCGGCGCAACTGGATGGCTCCGCTCGAGTTCGACCCGAACGACCCACAGGTCATGTACTACGGCGGAAACATCCTGAACCGATCCACCGATGCCGGAGAGACCTGGACGGCGATCAGCCCCGACCTCACCTCAGGCGGCGGTCGCGACACCCAGTACCCCTTTGCGACCCTGACGACGGTCGCAGCCGCCAAGTCGGATGGCGACGTTCTGTACGCCGGCACCGACGACGCACGGGTGTGGACGTCGAAGGACGGTGGAGCCAACTGGGAGCGAATCGACCACGAGCTTCCGGACCGCTGGGTGACGCGCGTGGCAACGGACCCGAATGACGCGGATCTCGCCTACGCAACGTTCTCGGGCTTCCGCAGTGGTGCCGACGACGCTCACGTGTTCCAGACCACCGACGGTGGTGACTCATGGAACGACATCGGCGGGAGCCTGCCGAACGCGCCGGTGAACGACATCGTGACGACGGGCGAGACTCTGTACGTCGCGACCGACGTCGGCGTGTTCATGAGCCGCGACGGCGGGCTTTCGTGGTTGAAGCTCGGCAAGGACCTGCCGCTGGTCCCGGTCACCGACCTGCGGCTGCACGAACCGAGTAACACGATGTTCTCGTCTACCTTCGGCCGCGGCATCTTCAGCATCGAGTTGCCGGCGACCGGCGGGCCGCAGGGCTAAGAGCTGATGATCGGGCGACGGGAGGCACGCTCTGGCGTTGCGCTCGCAATCGCGTGCGCAGCGCTGCTCATGCTGGCCTCCTGTGATTCGGGTGAGGGGGCGCTCGCGGGTGAGTGTGGGCGCCCCGAGCCCGCGTCCGACCTTTCTGTGCTGCCGGATGGTCTCGAGCTCGACGAGTTCGGAACCGTCGTTAGGGCCGCCGAGAGGCACGGCTTCGTGAGTGCCAGGGCCATTGCCACCGACGGCGTCGAGGGACTCTATTCACCGATGACCAAGCTCCTCCGTAGGGGCGGCTACGAGATCGTCGGCGAGGACAACGAGGGCTTCGAGGCCGAGATCTACTTCACCCGAGGCGCCGACACAGGGTCGATTCTGCTGCGCCAGGGCAACTGCGGACCGGCCACCAACATCATCCTGACCTTCGGTCACTGATCGCAACGAGGGGGCGCCATGCGCATTCGAACGATGGCCTTGATTCTCATCGCCGTCCTGCTGGCGGCGGCGTGCGCGTCGGGTGACGACGGTGGTGGCGCGGCCGACGGCGAGGAGGCGGGCCGGCCGGTCGAGGGTGGCACCCTGATCTTCGGTGCCGAGCAAGAGCCGACCGAGGGACTCAACGGAGAGCTTGCCTGCTGTGGCCTCTTCTGGAACACCTTCATCATCGAGAGCCCCATCCTCGAGGGGGCCTACGAGCCACAGCCGGACTTCACCTACAAGCCGAACCTGATCGAGGAGGAAGCCGAGCTCACCGAGGATCCCTTTACGCTCACCTACACCATCAAGGAAGAAGCGCAGTGGAGCGACGGGACCCCGATCAGCGCCCAGGACTTCGAGTTCACGTGGCAGACCTACGTCGATCCCGACAACGAGGTGGGGAGCCGCGCCGGATACGAGCAGATCGAATCCGCAGAGATCGTCGACGACAAGACCATCACGTTCACCTTCAAGGAGCCGTTCGCGGGCTATCGCGACCTCTTCTCTCCGATGCTTCCCCGTCATGCCCTCGAAGGTGAGAACTTCAACAAGGTCTGGACCAACGAGATCGTGGATCCGAAAACCGGTGACCCGATTGCCAGCGGGCCGTTTCAATTCAAGGAGTGGGAGAAGGGGAATCAGCTAACCCTGGAGCGTAACGACAACTACTGGGGCGAGCACACCGCCTATCTCGACGAGATCGTGTTTCGCTTCATCACCGAGACCCAGAGCGAGATCGAAGCGATGCGCGGAGGCGAGGTCGACGCCATCTATCCGCAGCCGCAGCTCGAGCTCGTGAACCTGCAGAACCTACCTAATCTCACCATCGAAACCAAGGCCGGCACTGCCTGGGAGCACGCCGACTTTCAGCTCGACCATCCGCTCTTGGGCGAGACCTTCGTACGCCAGGCGATTGCACACGCGGTCGATCGTCAGGCGATGGTCGATCAGCTGTTCGCCGACCTCGCTCCGGACATCGAACCGCTCGAGAACCTCGTCTACCTGACGAACTCCGAGTTCTACGAGTCCCACTTCGATCAGTACTCGGGGGATGTGGACACTGCCCGCTCGCTGCTCGAGGACAACGGCTGCACCGAAGGCGACGACGGGATCTACGAATGCAACGGCGAGCGACTGAGCTTCGAGATGGAATCCACCACCGGTAACGCGCTGCGCGAGCTTGTGTTCGAGGTCGTGCAGGAGCAGCTCCGGCAAGCCGGTATCGAGATCAAGGCCGACTTCTCCGATGCCGCGGTGTTCGTGGCGGATCTCGGCAAAGAGGACTTCGACTGGGCGATGTACGCTTACTACGTGTCGCCCGATCCTGGAAACGCCGTGCCGATCTTGTCGTGTAACGGCGACCAGAACGATCAGAACTACTGCAACGAAGAGGTCACCGAGCTGCTTCAGGAGAGCGATGTGACCGCCAACCCGGACGAGCGCTCGGTCTTGCTCAACGAGGCCGATTCGTTGATGGCCTCCGACGTTCCCATCCTGCCGCTGTATCAGAAGCCCAACTACTTCGCGTTCGACAACAAGCTGCAGGGGGCGACCGACAATCCCTCGGGTCCCGGGCCCACCTGGAACACCGAGGACTGGTGGATCTCCGAGTGACGACCTACGTGGACTGGGTGTGGCGGACGACCCAGTCCATGAGCCGCTCGTTGTAGTCGCGGCGATGGGACGGGCGGCCGTCCATGATGAACAGATGGCTCGCGCCGGGATAGCGCACCAGCTCGACGGGCACACGCCGCGCGCGTAGCGATGTGAACCATTGCTCCGCTTGCTCGATCGGGCAGCGCATGTCGGCCTCTCCATGCAACAGCAGGGTGGGTGTAGACACCTGCGTTACCGCGGTAATGGGTGACAGCTCTCTGAAGAGTTCGGGAAGCGCGAACGGGGTGCCGCCGAGCTCGACCATCGTGTGCCAGATCGCGCTGTCGGCGGTGCCGAAATCGCTCGCCATGTTCGAGAGGCAGCCGCCGCTTACGGCGGCAGCGAAGTAGTCGGTGTGCGCAGTGAGCCAGTTCGTCATGTACCCGCCGTAGCTGTAACCGGTTATCGCGATGCGACCGGGGTCTGCGACTCCCTCGTCGATCAGCGCGTCGAGTGCGCAGGTGAAGTCGCCCGTGTCGGCTACGCCCCAAGATCCCGTTACGCCGGCGAAGAACTTCTCGCCGTAGCCGTCGCTGCCGCGGGGGTTGACGAGCAGGATGTTCCATCCTCGTGCCGCAAGGAGCTGGTGATAGAGGTGCACGCCGTCGAACACCGGGCTCCACGCGTTGTGAGGTCCGCCGTGCACGTCGAGCAACAGGGGAGCGGGCCCGCTCTCCTGCGGTCCGGTCGAGTCCGCCCCGCGCTCTTCCTGCGGTCCGGTCGAGTCCGCCCCGCGCCGGTCGGAGCCCAGGAGCCAGCCGTGGATCTCGGTGCCGTCGGACGCGGTGAAGATGCGCTCCTCGGGGGACTCGAGCTCCACCGAACCGAGGACCTCGCCTACGTGCTGCGTCAGCATTCGGGGCGAGGCCCCGTCGGCATCGGCTACGAAGATCTCACCCGGTCCCTGGGGACTGGCGCCGACGAACGCGATCCGCGATGCAACCGCGTGCAGTCCCGAGGCCACGGTGTCGGCGCTGCCGATGATCCGGCGCGGGGTGCCACCGTCGAGGGGAACCGAGAAGACGTGTGTGCAGCCTCGATCGCGGGCGCACAACAGGATGGTGTCGCCGATGATCTGAGGCGGTGCGCCGGGGTAGGCCGTCGAGCCGAACATCAGGTTGCGGTCGAACCCCGGAGCGACATCGCGGGGCGAGCCCCCGTCGAGATCCTGCAGGAGCAGACGGGCGTGGCCGACGCCTTCCCGATCCGTTCCGCACAGCAGGAGTCGTTCACCGTCCGGCGTGAAGGCCGCGGTCTTCACCGAGCCGGTGCCCGTCGTCACCCGTTGCGGCTCGCCTCCGCTTGCATCGACGACGAACGCGTGAGTGCCCGGCTCGAGATCCCGATCGGGATGCATCGCCGCATCGAAGGCGAGCCGAGTCGAGTCGGGAGACCACACGGGGTTGGCCACCCAGAAGTCACCGGAGGTGATCGGTCCGGTCTCGTCCGAGGCCAAATCGACGACGAAGAGATGATCCCGCAGACCACGAACGAGGCCCTTTCCGTCCGCCTTGTAGTCGGCGGTACGCACCACCAGTGGCGCATGCTCTCGGTCGGACGCGCTTCGTTCGTCGAGGTCCACCGACCCCACGAAGGCGAGCTTCGAGCCGTCGGGGCTCCAAACGGGCGCTCCCGCGCCGAGCACGACCTCGGTGATCCTGCGCGCCTCGCCCCCCGTCGCGGAGATGAGATAGACCTGAGCCTGAGAGCCGGTCTGTCGCATGGAGGTAAACGCGATGCTGCGGCCGTCCGGCGACCAGCGCGGCGAACGATCGTAGGGCCCCGCGGTGAGCGGCCGAGGGTCTTCGCCCTCGGGTACTAGCCAGATTCTCGAGACCATCGAGTCCGACTCCCGGTCGGCCATGGAGACGACGTACGCCACCTGCGAGCCGTCGGGGGAGAGCCGTGGAGAGGAGACGATGGGAACGCGATAGATATCGTCGAGGGTCAGCGCTCTGGTCATGCGCGTGATGCTAAGGGCTTAAGCGGTAAGCGCTCGAGCGATCACCATGCGCTGGATCTCGCTCGTCCCCTCGAACAGCGTGTAGATCTTGGAATCCCGGTACCACTTCTCGACGGGGAAGTCCTTGATGAAGCCGTAGCCGCCGAGCACCTGCACGGCCTGCTCGGTGACCTTGACGGCGACCTCACCGGCCTTCAGCTTGCTCATCGAGCCCTCGGCTTTGTTGAACGGCTGGCCGTTGGCCGCGAGCCATGCTGCACGGTGGACGAGCAGCCGGGCGCACTCGATCTCGGTGGCCATGTCGGCGAGGTGGTTCTGGATGCTCTGGTGCTGCGCGATCGGCACTCCAAAGGCCCTGCGGTCCTTGGCGTAGTCGACGGCAAACTCGAGCGCGGCTCGTGCGATCCCGACCGCCTGGGCGCCGACTGCGGGGCGCGTGACCTCGAAAGTCCGCAGGGCGCCCGAGGAACGTCCGCTCGATTCGCCTTTGCGGGCCTTGCCCAACTTCTCCTCGAGCCTGTCCAATCCGCCGAGGACCCGGTCGCCGGGGATGTGACAGTCCTCGAGCAGCACCTCGGACGTGTCGCTGGCCCTGATGCCCAGCTTCTTCTCCTTCTTGCCGGGCCTGATGCCGGGGTCGTCGCGATGCACGATGAAGCTCGCCTGACCTCGGTGCCCGAGCTCGGGGTCGACGGTCGCCACCACCACGTAGACGTCTGCGAACTGGCCGTTGGTGATGAACACCTTCTGGCCGTTGAGCACCCAGTCGTCGCCTTCTCGCCTGGCCTTGGTGCGGAGGCTGCGGACGTCGGAGCCGGCCTGGGGCTCGGTCACCGCAAAGGCTCCGACCTTGGGGTCGGTGGGAGTGCCGAACATCTTGGGGGCCCACTCGAAGAGCTGTTCGGAGGTGCCTACGGCGGCCAGCGCCGACAGAGGCAGCCCGGTGCCGAAGATGGCGAGCCCGATGCCGGCGCAGCCCCAGAAAATCTCCTCCATCAGAAGCGGGAGGGTCAGCCCGGTGGTGTCCTGCTGGGCCTGCAGGTAGATGTCGATCGAATAAAGGCCCGCCTCGGCGGCCTTCTGGAGCACCGGCCAGGGGAACTCCTCGGACTCGTCGTACTGGGCGGCCACCGGCCGGATCTCCTTCTCGGCGAACTCGTGCGCCCACTTCTGCAGTTCGATCTGGTCTTCGCTGAGGGCGAAATCCATAGTGCGTTCCTCCTCGTCGCTGCTCGGTCGCCTTCGATGGGTTCGTCATTGCCAGCCGCCGGCTCCCCCACACGAGCGACCAGAGCCCAGCCTACTTGACCACAGAGTCAAGTTTCTACGGTAACCGCCGGTAACCCTTCCTGCAATCGGAAGAATTCCTCGGCGCGGGCGGCCCCGATAGGCTCTGCAGTAATGGACTTCGACCTGTCCCCCGAGCAGCAGGAATTCCAGAAGACCGTCAGGGCCTTCGTCGACGACGCCATCCGCCCCCATGCGGAGCGCTGGGACGCCGAGGGCGAGCTCCCCATGGAGGCCGTGAAGCAGATGGCCGAGCTCGGTCTGTTCGGGCTGCCGTTCCCCGAGGAATACGGGGGGATGGGCGGTGATTTCCTCACCCTGTGCCTGGCGATCGAGGAGCTCGCGAGGGTCGACTCCTCGCTGGCGATCACGCTCGAGGCCGCCGTAGGGCTGGGGGCCATGCCGATCTGGCACTTCGGGACGGCCGAGCAACGCCAGAGGTGGCTCCCGCAACTCGCCAGGGGCGAGAAGCTCGCGGGGTTCGGGCTGACCGAGCCGGGAGGGGGCTCCGACGCCGGGGCCACCAGGACCTCGGCCAGGCTCGTCGGCGGCGAGTGGGTGATAAACGGCTCGAAGGCGTTCATCACCAACTCGGGAACGCCGATCACCGAGTTCGTGACGGTCACGGCCCTCACCGACAACCGAGGAGGCCGGAAAGAGATCTCGGCCATCATCGTTCCGAACGGCACCGAGGGCTTCGCGGTCGGCAAGGGGTACCGCAAGATGGGCTGGCACCACTCCGACACCCGCGAGCTCAGCTTCAACGACGTGCACGTTCCCGAGGAGAACCTGCTGGGCAACCGCGGCGAGGGGTTCAAGAACTTCCTCAAGATCTTGGACGACGGGCGCATCGCGATCGCCGCCCTCGCCGTCGGGCTCGCTCAGGGCTGTGTCGACGAGTCGATCCGTTACGCAAAGGAGCGCACCGCCTTCGGTCGCCCGATTGGCGACTTCCAGGCTCTGCAGTTCAAGATCGCGGACATGGCGATGAAGACCGAGCTTGCGCGTACCGCCTATCACCGGGCCGCGTGGCTCAAGGAGCTTGGTCGTCCCTACAAGAAGGAAGCCGCGATGGCCAAGTTGTACGCGTCGGAGATCGCCGTCGACGTCGCGCGCGATGCCGTCCAGGTCCACGGTGGCTACGGTTACATCGAGGAGTTCCCCGTGTGCCGGCACTTCCGCGATTCCAAGATTCTCGAGATCGGAGAGGGGACGTCCGAGGTCATGCGCATCCTCATCGCGCGCGAGCTTGGGCTGGCCCAGGCTTGACCTCCGACCGCAGCGTGCTCATCACCGAGCCCGGCGGGCTCGAGGAGGTCGTCGCCGGCGCGAGAGCGGCCGGTTCGATCGGGATGGACACCGAGTTCCTGCGCGAGAAGACCTATCGCGCCAAGCTGTGCCTGGTTCAGATCGCAACGGACGACACCATCTACTTGATTGATCCGGTGCGCGGGCTCGATCTTCGCGCGGTCGCCGCAATCATTGCCGACGAGGACATCGAGATCATCGTCCATGCCGGCAAACAGGACTTCGAGCTGTTCTACGAGGAGTACGGGGTCGTTCCATCCAAGGTCTTCGACGTGCAACTAGGTGCGGCGTTCGCCGGCTATGGATCCTCGCTGCCCTACGGCCGGCTCGTGGGGGAGCTGGCGGGGGTGCAGCTGGTAAAGGGCGAGTCCTACACGGACTGGTGCCGCCGCCCGCTGACCGACGCGCAGACTCGTTACGCCGCCGACGACGTGCGCTACCTCCGCGCGATCTGCGATCGCCTAACCAAGGAGCTAGGCGAACTCGAGCGCGTCGAGTGGGCCCGCGAGGAGATGCGCAGACAGTTCGAGGAGGCCGAGGCCTACCGGTTCGATCCCGAAGGTGCGTGGCGAAGGGTGTCGGGGCGCGGCTCGTTGTCTGCCCGGCAGCTGACCGTGTTGAAGGAGGTTGCCCGGTGGCGCGAGGAGACGGCCTCCGGCCGCAACGTGCCGCGCGGATGGCTGGTGCGGGATCCATCGCTGGTCGAGATCGCCCGGCGCGGTCCCTCCTCGATTGGCGAGCTCAAGGCCATCCGCGGCTTCAACGCCCGGGAGGCCGAGCGCAGTGCACAGGAGATCATCGCTGCGGTGAAGATCGGGCGGCAAGCCAAGGCCATGGAGTCGGCACCTACACCGCCCAAGAGCGCTCAGGCGCGCGCACGTATGCTCTCGGGGCTCGCCGATGCGGTAGTACGGGCCAGATGCGAACGGGCCAAGATCGCCACCGAGCTGGTCACCAACAGGACCGAGCTCGAGAGCCTGCTCGCCGAGGTCGTCAACGGAAGCCTCGAGGAGTCGCGCCATCGCTTACTGGACGGCTGGCGTCGGGATCTCGCGGGCGAGGCGGTGCTGGCCCTGGCGCGCGGCCAGATTGCCCTGAAGGCGATCGACCGCGTGCCGTACATTCAAGAGGTGCCCGTAGAGGGGAGTACTTAAGGTGGCGGAAGAGGAACGGATCGCGCTGTTCCTGGATTTCGAGAACCTCGCGCTGGGGGCCAGGGACCGAGGCGAGAAGCTCGACATGGCGGTGATCATGGACGCCCTGTCCGAGCGCGGGCGCGTCATCTCACGGCTTGCGTACGCCGACTGGAATCTCTTCGCCGATCACCGGCAGGGTCTCGTGAGCCAGCGCATCGAGATGATCGAAATCCCACAGCGCACGGGGATGGTGCGAAAGAACGCTGCCGACATCAAGCTCGCCGTAGATGCTCTGGAGCTCGCTCTCGAGCGAGACTACATAACGACCTTCGTGATCGCCTCCGGCGACAGCGATTTCACGCCACTGGTCCTCAAGCTGCGTGAGCTCAACAAACGCGTGATCGGGGTGGGCGTCGAGGGATCGACCTCTGAACTTCTGCCCGGGGCTTGTGACGAGTTCCTCTTCTACGAGCGATTGCTGGGTCCCGGAACCGTCAAAGCCGCGCCGAAGCGGCGGCGACGCAAACGAGACAACGGAGACGACGAGACCTCCCCAGACACCTCGGAGGTGTCCGACGTCGCGGAGATCTCCCGACTGGTTACGACGACGCTGAGTGGCCTCCAGCGTTCGACCGACGGGCCGATTCTGTCGTCGATGGTCAAGCGCGTCCTGCTGCGAAAGGATCCGACCTTTTCCGAGAACGACTACGGCTTTCGCGCCTGGGGCGAGCTGATGCGGCACCTCGCCGGGCTCGGCGTGATCGAGCTGACCGCGGGAAGCGCCGACGGCGATCCGGTTGTGGACTTTCCGGCCGACGGCGGCGGCGAGGCCACGGCCTTCGAGCTCCTGCGCGAGGTAGTCGGGTCGCTCGAGAAGCGCAACGGCCCGCCACCGCTGTCGAGCCTGAAGAACCAGCTTCGTAAGCGGCAGCCCGGCTTCTCTGAGAAGAACTACGGCTACGGCGGTTTCCTGCAGTTCGTAAAAGCGGCCACCGCTCGAGGAATCGTCGACATGGAGTGGAGCGACAAAGACGAGGACTACTTCCTCTCAGCCGGCAAATAGCCCAACCTCCGTCACGGATCTGTTCCTCACAAACGGATTCGTGACACGCGTTGAGTCAGACCAATCGGGCCACTGGGAGAATGCCGAGGGCATTCCCCACCACCTCCAGAAAGTAGGTTGGGTGGTGGACTACGTCCTCCCATGTGAATCGAAGGAGTCGCAAACCGCCGAGCGCGAGCGCGTGGTCTCGCCTTCGGTCTCTTATCTGCGCTCGGCGCCCCGAGTGCCAGCGCCTACCGTCGACCTCGATGACCAGGTTGGCATGCGGATAGAAGAAGTCGACGCGGCCGGGCCGATCCCCGAGCTGCATGACAACCTGGCACCGAGGTAACGGGTAGTCAGCTCGTCTCAGCAGCCGGATCACGCGGCTCTCGAGTTCACTTTCGGCCAGTGCTTCTTCGTCCCCGAGTACGGCCACTAGCTTTCGCAGCACCGGTACTCCCGCCAGCCGGCGGGTCGACGCTCTCCCCACCAGATCCGATAGTTGCTCGACGAGCACACGGCCGTTTCGTAGCGCTGCGTCGACTGCGATCTCGCAGGTCTCGAGTTCCCTGGTAGCGCAGAGATCGAGCAGAGTTCTGGCGACCGAGACGAGGGGAATGTTGTCAACGCCAATGACGTCGGGCGGTTCGAGCGCCCTTCGGGTATGAACGATGCCCGATCGCGACCTATGGTTCCTCGGTGAGGTGACCTCGATCGGACCCGCCATCGGTACTAGAAGTCCGTGCAGCTCCGCCGAAGTACGACCGCCGATTGCTGCCCCAACCCCCGCCCACAGCACGGTTCCCATACAGCGGAGCTTCTTAGTCTTCGGGGCCGAGTCGACGATAAAGACACGCGGAAGGAGAAGCGCGAGCCGGCCCCTTGATCGCATCCCACGGATCTGGCCCTCGGTAAATCCCGCCGACAGCAACTGACCGAGCCCCACCGTGCCATGTTGGTGGCGAGCGAGTGCCTGCAACTGTGCTTCCTGGCTGGGACCTGGCATCGTCACAGATTGCCCAGAGAATCACCAACCGTCTGTGGCCCAGAGCACACCTGGGCAACCTTTTCCACCTGCCTGTTGCTGACGAACAGATAGGTGACGAACGTTCCTTGGAGTCGGTTAGCCGCCGGTCAGGGTCGGGTCGGTTACTACTACGTCGCCCAGGATCTCGTCGATCTGTTTGACGATTTGATCGTCGAGCTTCGGGCCCGAGGCCTTCACGTTCTCGCGCACCTGCTCGGGTTTGGTGGCGCCGATGATCGCGGCCGCCACGTTGTCGTTGTGCAGGACCCAGGCGAGCGCCAGCGTTGCCATCGAGACGCCGAGATCGTCGGCCACGGGCCGCAGGTTCTGGACGGCGGTGAGCGTCTTGTCGCTGAGGTAATCCTTGCGGATTCCGCTGCCGTGTTCGGCGCGCGATCCCTCGGGGAGATCCTCGCCCGGCTCGTACTTACCGGTGAGCACGCCCATGCCGAGCGGCGACCAGCAGATCTGTCCGATGCCCTCTCTTCGGCACAAAGGGATTACCTCTGCCTCGGGGACGCGCCACAGCATCGAGTACTGGGGTTGGCTCGAGACGATCCTGTCGAAACCCATCTCGTCGGCGATCGTCAGGGCCTCGGAGATCTGCTCGGCGGTCCACTCGCTGATGCCTATGTAGAGCGCCTTGCCACCCCGGACGAGATCCTCGAACGCCTGAAGCGTCTCCTCGAGGCGTACGTCGGGATCGAAGCGGTGCGCCTGATAGAGATCGACGTAATCGGTCTGCAGCCGTCTGAGGGATGCGTGGCACGACTCGATGATGTGCTTGCGCGACAGTCCCTGGTCGTTGACGGTGTCGCCGGTCGGCCAGAAGACCTTGGTGGCGAGAACGTACGACGACCGACGCACTCCCTTGAGGATGCCGCCGAGAACGGCCTCGGCGTTGCCCATCTCGTAAACGTCGGCTGTGTCGAAGAAGTTGATCCCTTCGTCCAGCGCTGCCTCGACGCAGGAACGTGCGGCATCGTCCCCGACCTGGCCGCCGTGAGTGATCCAGTTGCCGAGCGCGATCTCGCTGACTCTGACTCCGGCCCCTCCGAGGCTTCTGTATTCCATCTCTCACACCTTAGGTCGATTGGGAAACATCGCGATCTCAGAAAGGTCGTACCCATCGGCCCCGGATCTAGTCGGGGGTTAGCGCAGCCAGGTGCGCATTATGGATTTGCTGAAGCCCCATGCGTAACGGAGGGTGGTGGGCTTCTTGCTGATTCCGGAGGCTCGCGCTCGAATCGTGATGGGGACCTCGATCACGTTCATCCCTTTGCGCGAGGCATCGAGAATCAGCTCGGAGACGTAGAACTGATCCTGACGCAAGTCGAGCCTTCGCAGGGCGGACGAGGTCATCGCCCGGTATCCGGTCGAGGGGTCGGTGATGCGGGTGTTGCCCAGCAAGGTCAGCAGCCACGCGAACACGCGCACGCCGTGCTTGCGGGCCTGCGATTCGATCTCGAAGTCACCCAGTGTGCGTGAGCCCTGCACCATGTCGACGTCCTCGGTGAGCAGCGGCTTGACGAGCTGCTCCATCTCGCCGGGGTCGTGCTGACCGTCGGCATCGAGCGTCACAATGACGCGCGCTCCGCCCTCGAGG
The DNA here is from genome assembly GCA_050693935.1 of Actinomycetota bacterium. Classification (GTDB taxonomy): domain Bacteria; phylum Actinomycetota; class CADDZG01; order CADDZG01; family WHSQ01; genus WHSV01. The sequence goes on from JBOGWU010000130.1 coordinate 18,626, forward strand.
GCGGCTTGGTATCCGAGACGAACGGCCGCGCCCGAGCCTCTCCGCAGATCCCGGCGGATTACTACCGCTCCAAGTCCCCTCGCCGCCGCCTCGGTCGAGTCGGTGCAGCCGTCGGCGATGACTATCGGCTGGACTCTGAGCCCTCCGACCAGCGAGGGCATCTCGACCAGCACGCTGGGAATGTTCTCGGCCTCGTTGTAGGCCGGAATCACCACCGCGGCCGACCCCATGAGCTCGGGGTGGCCCTCGTCGATGAGCCGTCTTATGGCGATGTAGTCGACGAGGTCGCCGACCTCGGTCGACAGGGTGTCATCCCGGGTGAATCCCCGAAACACGAGGGCAAGCGTGAAGATGTTCGAGATCACCAGCAGACCGATGATGCGGCGCTCCTCTCCAGCCTCGAAGCCGAGCGCTGAGAGCGCGGGATCGAAGAGGCTGGGAGCGAGCGCGGCGACGATCAGGGCCGTGGAGACGATCGCGATCAGCAGTAGCTCGCCGCGACGGAGCTGTCCCTTGCGGTATCGAGCAACAGCGAAGGTTGCGAGAAGGACGGCGACGATGGCGCCGAAGATCCTGAGCCCCATCCGGGGAAGCCTCCTGCGAGCGACTTTGACCCGTTGAAGGGCCCTGCCTGACGGCTACAGGAGGCTAGCACGGCGAGGCGCTCGGCCCCGCTTATTTGCTACGGGCTCAGGTAGGGTCGCTTGGGGCGCTTCACCGGCTCGATACCGGTTGAATCGACTATGACCTCACGTCCGAGTGGATACATCCGACCTGAGACCCGTACCCAGTCGTCCGCCTTGAGCCGGCCGGGGGGCGCGCCGACGACCCGTACGTTGACTCCGAGCGCGTCGGCGACGCAACAGCTCACCAGAAAGCGGGTGAGCACGAACTCGTCGGCGGGGGCTCCCGGCTGTTTGGTGACGAAACCGGTGAAGCTCACCTCTTCGCCGGCGCGGCTTACCAGCGCCTTCATTCCGTCGCTCGAGCGGAGACCTCCGGCTACGTCGAGCAGCGACAACTCGCCGGCCGCGATGTCCTCAGCCGAGGTACCGATGCCACCGCTGGTGAAGGATCTTCTCTGCGCCGCAAAGGAGCCGAGGGAGGCGGGAGGCAGCGCGAGAACCGTTATCACCGGCATCACGATCAGTCCGATGCCCCAGGCGGAGCGCGCAGAGACCGGGCGGGGCTCCTCGGCTCTCAACGAGACCAAACGGCCGATCAGTCCCACCGTCAAGCAGATTGCGCCGACCGGCACCACCCATGCTGTTCGAGAGGACAGGTACAACGGCGTGCGATCGGTGACCAGCAGGAACCAGAACACTCCCGCCCACGACGCGAGCGCGACCGAGTGAAGCACGCGTGATGGACACACGAACAGGCCTGCGCCCTCCTGCGGCTGGGCCCGCTCGGCCGAACGCACCACACTCACGGAGTCTCCCCTCTGTTCCCCTCCCGCTTCGCCGCGCCCAAGGCGCGGCTCCGCTCTCGCCGCCGCGCGGCGGCGCCGGGAAATGCGCGCGATCGTCGAGACGATCGCTTCATCCGAAAATCACCTCGAGCCACAGGCAACCTACGAGGGTTACCGAGGTCACCACGATCACGACCATGCGAAAGAAGCCCTGCCGGAAGGTCGCGCCGTAGAGGATGCCGAGCTTGGTGTCGACCATGGGTCCGAACACCAGGAACGCAAGCTGTCCGCCGACCCCGAACTGGACGAACGAGGCGGCCACGAACGCGTCCGATTCAGAGCAGAGGGATAGCACGAAGGCCAGCCCCATCATGGCCAGCAGGTTGACGACGGGGGTGTCCGCCACCACTCCGATCACGTCCTGTGGCACGAACGTCTGCAGCGCGGCTGCGACGAGGGCTCCGATAACGAGAAAGCGGCCCATGAACACGAAATCTGCGGCCAGATGCCCGAAGAACGCGTGGGACTTGGATTCGTGATCGTGGCTGTGATCGCCGCTGGTGTCGGCGCGCCTGCGCAGCAGCCGCTCCTTGGCTTCGTCGGAAACGACGAAGCCGACGGCCATTGCCGCCAGGAATCCGAGCCCGGCCCGACCGAGCACCATCGGCCAGAGAATGTCGCGGCCCCTGTAAGCAACCACGGTCGAAGCGATCACGATGGGATTGAGCACGGGCGCGGCCAGCATGAACGTGACCGCGGCCGACGGTGCCAGTCCTTTGACGATCAAGCGGCGGGCAACGGGGACCGAACCGCACTCGCACACCGGAAAGGCGGCTCCGGCAAGTCCCGACACGGGCAGCTGCAAAGCGCGGGGGAGAAGCGCCAGCTTTTCGAAAACAGCAGTGGGGACGAACACCTCGATTAGCGCCGAGGCGATCGCGCCGAGCATGATGAAGGGCACGGCCTCGATCAGCAGGCTGCCGAAGACCAGAAAGAAGTTCTGGACGCCGGCGATGCGCGCCGGATCCAGCACGTACAACACGGCGCCGAACGCGACCAGCGCAAGGGCCGTTACTCCGGCATAGCGGTAGCCGGAGACGAACTCACGATCTCGCTCTGTTGAGGCGCCCACGGCCATCAGCAGTACCTCGCGAAGCTAACGGCGATCGCGGGGAAGACGTCGGCGAACAACCGGCCCCCCGGGCCGGTGAGGCGAGCAGTTTGATCGATGACTGCGTCCTCGGAGAGTTCGAGCTCGGCGAGCATCCTCTGGTCGACGAACAAACCTCCGGGCACGGCGGCTTCGACGACCGGCTTGCCGGCCCCGGCGTCGACCTCCGAGGCGATCGACGCCCCGTCCACGTCGCCGACGGCGTCGGATCCGGTCCCAACCACCGCGATCGCCACCGACCCCTTTGCTATGCGGCCGGCGGCGGTAACGATTCGCTTCAGGGCTCTATCCATGCGGCCTATGTCGCCTTCCAGCGCGATCGCCAGCACGTCGACGATCTCGTCGGTGGCGAACCCATGTGTCAGCATCTCGAGAGCCCGGCCCGCCGGATCCCTCGGATCGATGACCACCTCGTCCCGATCGCCGCTGCCGTACCACTCGCCACCAACCGCCCCCCGATCGCTCGGGGAGGTGCCGACCAAACCGATGATTGGTTGCTGGTCGAGGCTCTCGTCTAGATCGTCGCTCATAGTGGCGATGATGGGAGATTCGGCCCGTTGGGAGAAGGCTCGTACCAGTTCGCCGGCGTCGTTGCGGACGAGGTTGCCGGTTACGCCGTGCTGGCGAGGCAGTCCGCCGGTGCCCACCGTGCTCACGATCGCCGCGGGATCCAACGGCAAAGAGCCCGTCTCGCCGTCCATCGTGGCGACTCCCGAATCCATCATCTTTTCGAGATAGGGCCACGCGTTCGGCTCGCTCTCGAGATCGTCGCTGCCGACGCCTTTGAGGATCACCTGGAGCATGAGCCTCGGCGCTTCGCCGGTTGCGACTCCTTCGAGCGGCTCACCCGAGCGGACCTCGGGGAAGGGTCGCTCGAAGGAGATCACCTCGGCAAGAGTGGGGGCAATCCGATCGAGGGTTGTCCCCGGCGGGATTGACGACGTGCCAATACCCTCGCCGGTGAACACGATGGGGACGCGGCTCGCGTCGAGGTCGGCCGAGGGCCATGGCGGTTGCGGGCTCGATCCCTGGTGGCCGCTGCCCCCGGCGATGACGGCGTCATCGGACGCGATGGCCAGGACCTCGGGACCACGCCCCTCGCGCCACCCGGCGTCGATGCGCGAGCGCAGGGCTTGCGGCAACGAGCAGAACGGCACCTCTGAGGTTGCACCCGCCTGTTCGTCGCACGAATGACCGGCGCAGAGAGCCCGCAAGAGCAGCGCGGGGATCCCGAGGACACCAAGCACCAATAGAAGTGACAGCGTCCTGCGTCCAAAACCCACAGACTTCAGGCTACCGTTGACGAGCTAATGGGCATCGACAGCGTCGTCATTCGGCGACCCGACACGAGCAAGTCCAGCGGTCCGGCCGAGCCCGCCCCGCGGCGCTATCTAGGCGCTCTGGTTCTCGCCACAGCCGGACTCATCCTGACCGGGCGGATCGTGGGGTTGAGCGAGATGCCGGCGGCTGGCACCTTCGTGTTGATCTTCACCTCACTCGTGGTCGAGGCGCTGCCCTTCGTCTTGATGGGCGCGCTCGTGTCGGCGGTGATCGAGGTCTACGTCCCCCAGAGCGCTTTCGCAAGAGTCGCGAACCTCCCTCTGCCGCTGCAGCTGCCGGCGGCGGCACTAGGTGGCTTCGCCTTCCCGGTGTGCGAGTGCGGTTCGGTCCCCGTCGCGCGCCGTCTGATCGTCAAGGGCATGCATCCCTCGGCCGGTCTGGCATTCATGCTCGCGTCGCCGATTCTGAATCCGATCGTGCTCATCTCGACCGCGGTCGCATACTCGGGTCGAGGAGTGGCGGCTCAGATGGTGGCCGGCCGCGCCGGCCTCGGCCTCATCCTGGCTCTCGCCGCGGGATGGGCCATCGGCGGCGAAGGAGCCAAGGAGCTGTTACGGCCGCGGCCCGATGACCCGCCCGCCGAACACGGCGGCTCGGTCACTCCCGGCTCCCGCTTCAGCGCGTTCACCGGACATCTGGCGGCCGACTTCTTCTTCATGGGCCGCTTCGTGGTGCTCGGAGGCGCCATCGCCGCGCTCATGCAAACCGCGATTCCGCAGAGCATCGTCTCGGGAGTCGCGAGCACGCCCATCATCGGCGCGCTGGCGCTGATGGGACTGGCGTTCGTACTGTCGCTATGTAGCGAGGCCGACGCCTTCGTCGCGGTCAGCTTCGTTCAGTTCCCGCTCAGTTCGCAGCTTGCGTTCCTGGTGTTTGGGCCTGTGGTCGATGCCAAGCTGGCCCTGTTGTACGGAGCGACCTTCCGCCGTCGCTTTGTGTTGCGTTTGCTCGCGATAGCACTCCCAGTGACGCTCGCCGGTTCGCTGTGGTTCGAGGTGGTGGCCGGGTGAGCACGTCACGGCTGGCTCGCGCGCTAGTGCTTGCCCTGTGGGCTCTGTTCTTCGGTTACCTGTGGGCGAGTGGCGAGATGGTGCGCTATCTCGGTCCCCGCACGTACTGGGTCGTCCCGTTCGGTTGCCTGACGCTCGGTGCCGCGGCGGCGGCTCATCTCGTGACCTTGCGCAGGAGCGAGGACGCACGGCCACCGTCGCGGGGAGACCTAGTCGGAATCGCGGTGCTGATGATTCCGATCATTGCCGTGCTCGCAGTGCCCCGAGCCGAGCTCGGCGCGCTGGCGGTGTCCAGGAAGGCCACGGGGGCCGGGGCCACGGCCGGACTGGTCGCCCCGCCCGCACCCAATGAGGGACAACCGCCCAGCTTCATCGACGTGCATTTCGCGAACGAATCAGACGAGTACGGGGCAACGCTTGGGATCGAAGAGGGAACGAGGCTGAGCCTCGTCGGGTTCGTTTCCGAGACGGGCGACCCGTCCGGAGAGTTCGTGCTCACGCGCTTCTACGTGTCCTGCTGCGCCGCCGATGCGATTCCCTACTCGGTGACCGTGCTGCCATCGGAGCGGGCGGACTACTCCACCAACACCTGGCTCAGGGTGGCCGGTTCCCTCGAGCGCGACGGGGACGGATACCGCCTGGCGGCCGACTCGATCGAAACCGTGCCGCAACCGGAGAATCCGTACCTGTACTAGTCTCCGAGCCGAATTCAACCCACCCTCCAGGAGGAACGAAGACTTGACCAAGCGCGTCCTAGTGATCGCTGGGGTTGCGATCGTCGTGGCAGCACTTGCCGCCTACGTTTTGGCCCCCTCGGACGACGGAGGGAACGCGCTCAGTCAGGACCAGATGGCCGCCGAGATCGGGGCGCCGATCATGGAGCACCTCCACCGCGGTCACGTGCCCGGACGCTCGGGAGAGATCATGCTCGTGCCGAAACCGAACAACTATCTGCTCGGCGAGTGGGACCTGAGGACGCTTGGCACCGACACGCCGACGCTGTCGTCGTCGCATCCGAATCCGTGGGACTACCTGACGCGCGTGCCGATCATCGCAAGCGGAGGAGGGATCGAGCCCGGGCAGAGCAACGAAGACGTGACCGACATCGCGGCGCTTGCCCCCACCTACGCCGAGGTGCTCGACATGGGCGACATCGACGCTGATGCCCAGTCGCTGGCGGAGGTCGTGCAGGGTGTTACGGAGCGACCGAAGCTGATCTTCACTGTGGTCATCGACGGGGGCGGTTGGAACGTTCTGCGGGAGCATCCCGAGTCGTGGCCCTTCATCCAATCGCTGCGCGAAGACGGCATCACCTACACGAACGCCACCATCGGCTCGGCTCCGTCGATCACCGGAGCCCTGCACGCCACCTTCGGCACCGGCGTGTATCCCGATCGCCACGGCATCCCCGGCAACCAAATGAGGGGCCCGGAGGGCAACACCGACACCTGGCAGCAGAACGCCGACCCCACCTTCCTGGAGACCCCCACCGTGTCGGAGCTGTGGGACGAACGCAACGACAACCGGCCCGTGGTCGGGACCGTGAGCTACGAGGGCTGGCACCTCGGGATGATTGGTCACGGTGCCCAGCGCGAGGGCGGGGACCGGGACATCGCGGTGTTGTGGGAAGCGGTGGACCTGGGCACGGACGAGCCCGTCAACGAGTGGTGGACGAACGAGGACTTCTACCAGCTTCCGAGCTACCTCGCGGAGACCGATCTCGAAACGCTCGAGTCCTACGAAGAAGAGCTCGACGAGCGCGATGGCCTTGCGGACGACACCTGGTTCGGCAAGTCGCTCGAGCAGATCCAAGACGCTCGCACCCGTCCGGCGTCACCCGCCTTCGTGAGGTTCACCGGCGACGCCGTCGTCGACGTCATCGAGCGCGAGAAGCTCGGCCGGGACGAGCTCACCGACATGTTCTGGGTCGAGATGAAGATGCCCGACTACGCGGGACACGCTTTCAACATGACCGGTCCCGAGGAGGCCGACGTCCTGCGCGAGACCGACAGGCAGCTGCGGCGCATGAAGAAGGTCCTCGACCAACGGGTGGGCGAGGGGAACTATCTGTTCGTGTTGTCGGCCGACCACGGTCAACAGCCGCTAGCGGACACCACCGGGGGCTGGCGCATCAACAACAAGGAGATCGAACGCGATCTCGTTGCCGAGTTCGGCGACGGAGTGCTCGAGAAGGCCACGCCGGTCGACATCTATCTCGATACCGGGGCGCTGGCCGACGAGGACGTCGAGGTAGACGAGGTCGCGGAATGGTTGTCGACCTACACGATCGCCGACAACCTTCCCGATGAGGCCCCGGGTGCGGACCGCGTTCCCGAGGGGCGCCTCGACGAAACCCTGTTCGCGGGTGCCTTCAGCTCGAACTTCCTGCAGGATCTGACGCCGGAGGAGATCGAGTCGTTCGGCGAGGGAAGCTATCCAGAGGGGCGCATCTACGATCCACCCTCGGCGGGGCAATAGGGTCTTGGACGCATGAACGCTCTCAAACGTGGGCTCGCCCTCATCGGAACCAAGCCCGACTTCCGCAACCTGATGATCGCCCAATTCCTCGCTCAGGCCGGTGACGGGATCGTTCAGACCGCGCTCGCCAAGTTCATCGTGTTCGGGGGCCAGGAGGGCTTCGATCTCGAAGGCGCACGCAACCCCCAGGAGCTCCTCCGCATCGCGTTGTACCTGTTCGTGCCCTATACGATCTTGAGCCCGTTCTTGGGTGTCATCATCGATCGCTGGGACCGGCGCCGCCTTCTGTTTCTTGCCAACGGCTTTCGAGCGGTCGTGATCCTCATCATCGGTCTGGTCACCATCGACCGGCTCCCTGAGGCCGTGCTCTTCCTGGCCTTCCTGCTGACGTTGACGTCGACGCGCATCGTGCTTGCGACGAAGGCGGCGGCGATTCCGACCACCATTGGCGAGCACTCGCTCGTCGACGCCAATTCGGTATCCCAGTTGGGCGGTGCCCTGTTCCAGCTCGGTGGTGCGGGAGTTGCGTTCATCGCCGCGGCGGTGATGACTCCGGAGCCAATCGCCATCGCCGGCGCACTCGTATACGGAGCGGGAGCGGCGTTCGGGCTCATGATTCGCTCGGCGGGGGAGGCGCGCACCAAGCTCACCTTCGGACAGGAGGTGGCGCGCGTGATCGCCAACATCGCGGCGGGGCTACGAGAGGTCGCCCAAACCCCCAAGGCCGGGGCGGCGATCACCACTTATTTCTGGTTGCGGTTGCTCTGGAGTTTTTCGATCGTCAGCATCGGCTTCGTGGCGCGCGATCTGCTCGGCGACGAGGAGATCACGATCCTGGCCCTCACCGGGGGCGCGGGGGCCGTCGGGGCCGCGCTCGGGTTCGTCATGGCTCCCCGTCTCGTCGAGCGCACCAGGACAACGGGAATGCTGGTGCTCGGGGCCTCGACCGTTGCCGGGGCGGCAATTCTGCTGTTCGGGGCGATCGAGGTGGACATCGCGCTTGCGATCATGACCTTCTTCCTGGGGTTTGGTTTCTTCCTGGCGAAGATCACTCTCGACTCGATGGTCCAAGAGGCGCTGGGAGACGATTTCAGAGGCCGGGCATTCTCGCTTTACGACATCGCCTACAACCTGGCCTGGGTGCTGGCGGCGGCGGGACTCAAGCTGCTGTACGCGCCCGACGTCCAGAACCTCTTGATCGCGGGGATGGGGGCGGTGTTCCTGGTGGGCATGGCCGGGCTCGCGGCCTGGTATCGGAACGCCGGCCTCTTGGCGGCGTCGCCGGCCGCCAAGGCGTGAGCCGGTGAGACTGGCCAAGGGTCGGCTCACGGGTGACAAGCGCGGCTTGACGGTGGCGCTGGTTGCGCTGGTCGCGGTGCTACTCGTCACCTTCGGTGTCGCGGCGGCGCTACGAGAGCCGCGCCGGCCCGTGCCCTCGTTCGCCGAGCAGGCTTGTTCGTTGCCCGACGAACTCTTGGAGCGGACTGAACGCGGCTACTTCGAGCCCCGCTCGGGCCAGATCTCGCTGCTTCCCAAGACCCCCGCGTACATGGCCTCGGGCGCCGGCGGCTGGAGCCACTCCGGTCCCTGGCCCTACCTGCAGGATGTGCCGCTGGTGTTCTACGGCCCGGGCGTCATCGACTCCGGGGTGACTGTGGATCGCCCCGTCACTTCGGCCGACATCGCTCCCACCCTTGCCGGGTTGATGAAGGGCCGTCTCGGCGCGGCCGACGGCGAGGCTCTCGAGGAGGTCGTCGGCTCGAGTGGCGAAACCGCGACGCGCAAGGTACCCAAATTGATCCTGACGATCGTGTGGGACGGGGGTGGTTGGAACACGCTGGACCTGTGGAACGACTCGTGGCCCAATCTCAGAGCGATGATGGACGGGGGCGTGAATTTCACCCACGCCACCGTCGGCTCCAGTCCGTCGGTGACGCCCGCGGTGCACACCACGATCGGGACCGGCGTCTTCCCCGATACCCACGGCATCACCGGGGTGCCGGTGCGCGATGAGAACGGCGAGGTCGTGGATGCCTTCCTGAAGGGTGAGTCGTCGCGTTTCATTCAGGTACCAGCACTCGCCGAACGATGGGACGAGCTCAACGGCAACGAGGCGAAGATCGGGATGGTGGGCTACGAGCCGTGGCATCTCGGCATGATCGGGCAGGGGGCCGAGCGCGTCGGAGGCGACCGGGACGACGCGGCCTGGCTCGACACCGAGACCAACGACTGGATAACCAACGAGGATCACTACCGGCTGCCGCCGTCGCTGCTCGCCGCCGAGGGACTCGACGCTCTGGTCGAGGAGCTCGACGCCGCCGACGGCCTCGTCGATGACTCATGGCGAGAGGACGTGTCGCTGGATGATCCCGGTCGAGCCGAGGAGACGCCCGCGTTCATCGGCTATCACACGAATGCGATGCTCGAGATGATCGCCGCCGAGGGCTACGGCCGGGACGGCATCACCGACTTGCTGTTCACGAACTACAAACAGATCGACCGCATCGGCCACTACTACAACATGAACTCCGATTACGTGAACGACGCCTTGGTACGCACCGACGAGGAGCTCGGCAAGATCTTTACCGAGCTCGATCGCGTCGTCGGCCGCGGCGAATGGGTGGTGGCTTTGACGGCCGACCACGGGCAGCAACCCGATGCAGCCGACGTCGATGGCTACGGGGTCAATCCGAGAGAGATCGAGGACGATATCCGGGACCAGTTCGGCGACGTCGTGCGAGCCGTGTGGCCCACCGAGGTATTCCTGCTTGACGACGCACTGGAGCGCGAGGACGTGACGGTCGAGCGGGTCGCCAATTTCCTCGGCGGCTACACGGTGGGTGACAACAACGACTCGGACGTAGGCGATCTTGTCGGAGGTACAGGACGGTTCGAAGCCGACGAGCGCTTGTTCGCCATGGCGATCCCGGCCGCCCTGCTCGACGAGGGTGCCTGCGACGACGAGGCAAGCCGACCATGAGCGGGTGTCTGACGTTAGGATGCCCGCATCCATGAGCTCTACTGCCGAAGTCAAGCGCGCCCCATCTCAAGAAGCCGATGTTCCGGACGCCGATAGCCCGGTTCACAGGTTTCTTGGCTCCCCCGTTGCCTTCATCGCCACCACGCTGATTCTCCTCGCTTTGTTCGGCGGGACCTTCATCACCAACCCCGACCGGGTCGCGCCAACCAAGGATCCGGCCTACTACACGTGGCGAACCGAAGCGTTGATGACCGAGTCACCCCAAGCGGTCTTGGACTCGAAGGGACCGTACGACTACTTCAGCTCTGGTTACCGGGTCACAGCTCCAGTAACCGGGGCGCTGATGCGCCATCTTCCCGCGGTGTCGGAGCTTCACACGACCGTGTTCCTGATGGTGCTGCTCCCGGTGCTAACCGCGCTGCTGCTCGCCGGCTTCGCGTACCGGCACCGCAGAGATCCGTTGCTATGGCACGCGGTGGCCTACTTCTCCGCGAGTCTGTTTCTCACACCACCGTTCGTCGGCTATCTGGACAACGTCCTGTGCCTGTTCTTCCTCGCCGCCTCGTTGAGCTTCTTGACTCAGGCGCGCACGTCGTGGCCCGCGCGACTGGCCTTCGGGGGCTTCCTGCTGGCCGCCGGCTTGACGCATCCGACGACTCTGGTGTTCTTCGGGCTGAGCCTCGGTCTCATGTCCGCGGCGAAGCTCGTGTTTCGAAGGTTCGACCTGCGCGCCGTGGTGCGCGAGGACCTTCCTATGCTGCTCTCCGCTCTGGTGGCGGCGTTGGTGACCTTCGCCGTCTGGACGGTCGGCATCTGGGGTGAGCCGGCTCCGCTGACCGATGCGGCGCTGGCACCTCCATACGGCAGCGACTTCTTCCTCGACCGAATGGGTCAGTGGGTCGAGGCGATGCGACCGTTGTTCAACGGGCCGTTGTTCGTGGTCGGGGTGATCGGAATCCTGGCGGCCGGGAAACGCTGGGTGAACGAGGATCTGGCGCGCGTGTCGATCCTGTGGCTGGCGCCCCTGGCCGGGCTATTCGGGTTCGTCGGTGGCCTGACCTACCCCTACTACCGCTTCTTCAACACCACACTGGCCTGGGTACTGCTCGTCGGGCTCGGCGCCTATTTCGTGGTTCGTTTCTTGATTTCTAAGTCGATCGTTGCGGCGCTCGCCGGCCTCGCGGTGCTCGCGGTCTTGGTCGCGACCAACTTCAGCTCCGGCTTCGAGCTCAGCGGATGGAACAACGCCGAGGGTGGCTGGATCAACGCCCAAACGCAAACCGACCTAAAGGCGCTCGAGGACCGCCTCGCGGGGGCGGATGGCGATACCCCTGTGGTATTCGTGCTCGATCAGGAAAGCCGCAACCAACAGGTTTGGGGCTTTACCAAGCTCGCGGGCAACACCTCGCGCTACGGTCTTCCCGACGGCATGATCGATCAGGGCTACATCTACCTGGGCTCCCTCGAGAACTTCCTGCAGGGGGCATCGACTGATGCCGAAGGCAACGCAGTGGAGCCGGGCTCGTGTGATCCCGAGGACGCAAAGGCGGCCCTAAGCGACGACGTGTATGCGGCGCTTTCGGCGGAGACGTTGTGCGACATCCAGGACAATGCCGAGGGGGCGCCGATCGTAGTGCTGGCCCAGGTCTTCAACTCCACGGGCTTCAACGCGGAGGTCGCCTCTGGCGCGGTAGAGGGAGCGCCGAACCTCGTGGGGGATTCTGAGGTATGGGCGGTAGCCGACGGCGTGGTCTCGGTGGTGCTCGGCGGCGAGCTGCCGGCCGCACAAGACGCCGGGGACTCGCCCTCGCCGCTGCACCTGCTGCGAGTGATCGCCGGCTTCGTGCTCTTGCTGCTTCCCGGATTGTTGATCTACCGCGTGGTTCTCCACGATGGGGGACTGCCTGAGGCGCTGGGTATGGTGCCTGCCCTTTCACTCCTATCGCTGTCCCTGATCGGCACGCTGCTCATTGCCGTGGTCCGGGGCCCGTTCGGCGCGGCCATGGGATGGGCAACGCTAACTCTGGCGGTTGCCCTGTGCGGAGGTATGAACCTGATGACTCGTACGCGCGCTCGAATCGAATAACACCCGCCGGAGAACCCAGCGGCAGTAGACGGCCGGCTCATCAGAACGGTGGAACCCAATCGACAACGAAGACGGACTGCCAACCAACCGTTTGACACAGGGCCAGCGCGACGATGTTGCGACCGTCGCGCGCGGTGGAGCGATCCAGATCGTAGGACAGGTAACCCAGCGCGGACTGGCCTACGGTTTCACCCTAGTCGCCTTCCGTATCCTCGGCCCGTTGCCGTTCGGGCTCTATCGCCAGGCTGTTCAGATCCTCACCATCGGCTCACAGTTGGGCCTCGCGGGCTACAACTACGCGGCCATGCGCTGGATTGCGCGAGCTCGAGTGACCGGAGATCACGGGGGGGTGAGGGGGGCGGCGCGTGTTGGTTTGACGTGCGCCGCCGTCGCCTCGGCTCTGGTCGTCGTTCTGATCCTGGTCTTCGCGGAACCCATAGCATCAATCTTTGGTGATGATCCGTCCGAGGTTGACGACCTAGCGTGGTTGTTGCGGGTCGGAGCGGCCTACGTGCCTCTGTTCGCGATGATGCAGGTGCTGCGCTACTGCACGCAGGCCTACAAGACCATGGGCCCATCGGTCATCGCGGGCAACATCGTTCAGCCCGCGGCGCGATTCGTGATCGGCGTCTCGGTCCTCTTGTTCGGCTACTTCGTCCTGGACTCCTCCCGGCGGGGGTTGCTGGCCGCGATGATCGTCACTCTGTTGATCAGTGCCGCCCTCGGCATGATCACGGCGGGATGGTACCTACGCCGAATGATGACCGACCAGGAGCGGAGCGCTGCCCCGGTATCGGAGTTCGGTCCGATGACCCGCTTTGCGCTGCCGCAGGCGGGGGCCTCGCTTCTGGGTGTCCAGTCGATCGGTCTGGGAATTCTGGTGCTCGGAGCTTTCGGTTCGACGCGGGACGTCGGTTTGTTTGCGATCGCACTATCGCTGCAGGGCCCGGGCACCGTCTTCCTGTCGGGGATCGTCAACATCTGGGCCCCCGTTGTGTCCGACCTTCACGAGAAAGGAGAGATCGAACGCCTCGGATCGCTATATCAGACGATCAATCGCTGGATCGCGACCTTCTCCTTTCCGGTTTTCGCCGCACTCCTCATCGTTCCCGAGCTCTTCGTAAGGGTGCTCGCCGGGCCCGAGGGTCAAGGTTCGGAGACCATCGTGGCCATCCTGGTCATCGGCAGCCTCTTTTACACAGGCACCGGTCCGACGGGCTACGTGATCTCCATGACCGGCCGGCCCGGGATCAACTTCATCAACTCGGTAGGGTCGGTGGCGTTGTATGTCGCGCTGGGTGCATGGCTCGTGCCCCTCTACGGAGACGGCGGCAACGGGGCCGTCGGCATGGCCATTGTCGACGTGATCGTCACCGCGCTCGTCAATACGATACGCGTGATCGAGGCCAAGGTGATCGTGGGGATACAGCCGTTTGGACGGACCTTCTACAAGCCGGTCGTTGCGACCCTCGCCGGAGCGGGCGTGCTCCTAGGATGGAAGCTTGCGTTCGGCACATCGATCCCCAGTGAGCTCGCGGGCCTGGTGTTCGGAGCAATTGCCTTTCTGGTAACGCTCAAGGCCATGGGGCTCGATGCAGAGGAGCGTATGGTCATCAACCGAGTTCGCCAGCGTGCGCTAAAGGGACGTAAGAAGCGCTGAGTTACGCGCGGGGGCGAGCCGGCCGGACACGTCCGATGAAGAGTCGACGAACGCCACCAGCAGGGAGGAGTGGAGCACCTCCGATGAGATCTGAAATTATGGCTTACGACACCGAGAGAAGGAACTTCTTGGACATCACGCGCGACGTCGAGCGATTCGTGTCGTCCGCCTCCTCCGATGGTTTGGTCAACGTGTTCGTGCCGCATGCAACCGCAGGAGTCGCGTTGATCGAAACGGGATCCGGGTCCGAGCAGGACCTCGCCGCGGCCCTGGAGCGACTGTTGCCCCGGGACGGCGACTACGCACACCGACACGGGTCTCCGGGCCACGGACGCGATCACGTCCTGCCGGCCTTCGTCGCCCCCTCGGTGACGATTCCCGTCGTGGATTCTCGCCTGATGCTCGGGACGTGGCAGAGTGTCGTGCTGGTCGATACCAACCGGGACAACCCCGAGCGCAGCGTGCGCTTCTCCTTCATCCCGGCTTGAACACGGGGGCCACTCTGCGGGAGCTTGCAGGGCTGTTCCTCAAGCTGGGAACGATCGGTTTCGGGGGCCCCGCAGCGCACATCGCATTGATGCAGGACGAGGTCGTCGAAAAGCGCGGGTGGATGGACAGGCAGCGCTTCCTCGATCTCGTCGGGGCGACGAACCTGATCCCAGGACCCACCTCGACGGAGCTGGCCATTCACATCGGGCGCGAGCGATCGGGTTGGCGCGGCCTGACGGTCGCCGGAACCTGCTTCATCGTGCCCGCCACGCTGATCGTCCTCGGTTTCGCGTGGGCTTACGTCGAGTTCGGCGAAACGGTGCAGGCCGAGGCGATTCTGTACGGGATCCAGCCAGTGATGATCGCCATCGTTCTGCAGGCGCTCGTAAGGCTCCTCCCGGCCGCGCTCAAGACCGTGGGACTGTGGATCGTGGGTGTACTCGTGCTCGTCGCCTACCTTTTCGGAGTGAACGAGCTGATCCTGCTCGTGGGATCGGGCGTGCTGGTGATGATCGTTCGCGGGCTCGGCCCCAATCCTGGATTGTGCGGCTTCGCTCCGCTGGCCGTTGCACCAATCGTGGGGCTCGATCACCTCTTCTTGGTCTTCTTGAAGATCGGAGCGGTGCTCTACGGAAGCGGGTACGTCCTGCTTGCGTTCCTACGCACCGATCTGGTCGAGGCACTCGGTTGGCTCACCGAAAGGCAATTGATCGATGCGGTTGCGGTGGGACAGGTGACGCCCGGCCCTCTGTTCACGACCGCTACCTTCATCGGCTATGTGCTGGCCGGTCTGCCGGGCGCACTCCTGGCCACGCTTGGCATCTTCCTTCCGTCGTTCATCCTCGTGGCTTTGACGCACCCCCTGATCGAGCGCGTACGGCGGTCTCCCAGACTCTCGGCGTTGTTCGACGGAATCAACGCTGCGGCACTCGCTCTCATGGCCGGCGTCACCTTTCAGCTAGGTCTCGTGGCGATCCGGGATTTGATCTCCGCGCTGATAGCGATCATCTCGGCCGGCCTGCTGTTCAAAACGGAGGTCAACAACGTGATTCTTGTGATCGCAGGTGCCCTCGCGGGGCTACTGCGTGTGGTCCTTTGACGCTCATTCCCGGTAGCGGCGCGAGTCCCTGGAGTGAATAGGGTCGTCCCGTGAAGGAGACCCAGCACCCCACCGAGCCACCGCCGGTTCGGGGATCCTGGCGGGCCGGGGAGACGATCACCTTCGGCGGGCTCTCGGACAAGGCCACGGGGCACATGGGTTACACCGACCGGGTCGGCCCCGGCGTGCTCGTATTGCATGGGGCGGAAGGACTTGGTTTCGGAGCAAGAGACTACGTGGACCGGCTCGCCGAGGAGGGTTTCACCGCTCTCGCGCCGGATCTCTTCGGAGAGCCGAGCTCGAGAGACTCCGACCCGAGCCAAACCCTGGATTTCGAGACCGCGCTCCGCTCGGTGCGCGCGGCGGCCACTTACCTGACCGAAAACTGGCATCCGAGGCTGGGGGTCGTGGGGTTCTCCGAGGGGGCTGGGCTCGGAACACGATGCCTGGACGAGGTCGCGCGCGACGCGACGGTTGCGTACTACGGGCTCGACCTCGACCTCGTGACACCCGACCGCTGGCACGGGCCGCTCCTCGGACACTTCGCCGACGTCGATGAGCGTCTTTCCTGGGGCGATGTGGACGCCCTCTTTCGGCGGCTCGCGGAAGCCGGTCACGACGTCGACTGGCACCGTTACGAGGGCACTCGGCGCTCCTTCGCCGGCCCCGGCCTCGAGGCCTTCGACGTCGATGCCGCGGAGCTGGCGTGGGAGCGGACGATCGAGGTGCTCTACTACCACCTGAGCTGAGCTAGACGGCCGTGGAGTGCCGGGTGCCCCGCAGCCGGCCGAGAGGCGCACCCGCCAGACCGAGCCCCGCGGAGATGCGGGCGGGAATCCCAGGGTGAGGGAACCTCCGCTCGTATCCAAGGGCGCTGAGGGTCTCGCCCGCGACCGCCTCGAAGACCTCAACCTGAGACGGGGGCATTTGCTCGGCCCACGAGCGGGTACGAGCGATCTTCTCGGTGATGTGGGGGTTGTACAGATTGGCCCTTTCGAGTACCTCCTCTTTGGCCAGCCTGTTGAACTCGAGCATTGCGGGATCGAACTGGATGCCCAAGAAGCGGGTGAGCCCACGAAGGCACTCCTCGGGATCCTCGAGGAGCCGCTCGTAGCGCACCTCGAGGTATTGGTCCTCGGGGAGGGTCCGTCCCGCTGCCATGCCCCGGCCGACGCGTCGGTCCCAAAGGCGCGCGGCCTTGGCCACCGTCTTGGGGCCGAAGGGGACGTCCGCGTAGGACAGGGCGATCTCGCGTCCGTCTCGCACCAAGTGGACGAACCGGGCACGAGGCCAGAGGCGATGGAGCAGGGCTATGTGTTCGACGTAACGCGGCGTCTTGTCCCCATAGATGCCCTTGTCGCGGGTGCGGGCGAAAGCTTGGTAGCAGGCTTCCAGCACGTTCGCGTATGGTGCTCGCTCGATCCCCTCGAGCTCGGTCGCCACTGATTCGATCGGGAGGTCCCAGGTAGGCCATCGCCTGTGCGCCTGAAGACGCGTTAGCAGGTCGTTCACGTCCACGACGTCGGAGCCCTGGAAGAGCTCGACAACGAAACGGGACTCCGGCGGTACCGCAACCTGAGGATGAGCGTTGAGCATCATCCTCAATAGGGTTGTCCCCGAGCGCGCCGAACCCACCACGAAAAACACGAACCTGAGTGTAGAGGTAGCACGTAGGATGCGCGCCGTGAAAAGTGAGTACGCCGTAAGGATCTTCGATCGTCTGCCCGTGCAAGCATCCAAGGACACCGCGCGCAAGCTGTGGTTGGGAGCCGCGGTGTCGCTGTTGGCCGGCCTGCTGGGATGGGTGACGGGAACCCTGGGTGGAGGCGTGTTCGCGTTGTGGGCATTCATGATCGCCGCGGTCTTGATAGGTCTCGCGCTGCCGCTACCTCTCGCTCTGGTCGCGCCGCTGTTCATGGGTCTCGTCGGCTGGCTCGTCGACATGCTGCCCACGGTGATCCTGGCCGGCTGGGCCGCCGTTGTGGTGCGGTGGACGGTGATGCTCGTGCGCGAACGAAGGTGGCCGCGCGCCGGCAGATGGACGTGGTTGGCCCTGGGACTTGTCGGTTGGACGCTGCTGGGTGTGCTGGTCGTAAGCGCGACCGAGTTTCGCCACTTCCTCCTGCTGCTGGGGATCCAGGGACTGATAAGTGGAGTGATGCTCGCGGTTGTCGACACGCTAAAGGAGTTCGACGACAGGATTCGCGTCGTGGCGGGTCTGAACGCCTTCATCGTGATTCTGTCCCTCGGAGTATTGCTTCAGTGGTTGGGCATCCCAGTCGAAGAGCTGCAGAACCGCGAGGTGAGCGGACGCGTGGAAGACGCCTACGGCCTCGATGCCTTTCCCAATGCGGTCGGCATGATCAACTACGTGCGCGCGACGAATGCAGGAGCTGCGGAGCTCCGCGCCAAGGTCGAACGAGTGGCCGAGCGCACTCCAGAGCTTCCCGAGGCCTCGGTCTTCGCGCCGACGCTCAGGGCGTTCGACACGAGCATCGTCGTGAGATTCGAGGGGTCGGCGCGCGATTTCGAAGAGGTTCTGGAACCACTGGGTGTCGACCTCATCTACGACAACGTCGGGCTCGTACCCATGAACACCGTTCCGCGGATTCGCTCCTTTCCTCGCAACGCCCTCACCTACGCGGGGGTGTGCGTGGCGCTGTTCCCTCTTACCTTCTACCTAGCCTGGACCGGCGCGGGGCGCCGGCGGTGGCTCGGTTGGGCGGGGGTTGCGTCCTGCCTTTTCGGTGCTGGGTTTTCTCTCGCGCGCGGTGCATGGATCGCGATAGCCATAGGGATCCTCTACCTGGTTGTCGACGGCCGTCTGTCTTGGGCCAGGAGACGTCAGATGATCGCCGTCTTCCTTGGAGCTGCCGCTCTTGTTACGGCGTTCTATTTCGTGAAGTACGGGGTCGATCCCGCTACCGGAAGGGCGGGGGCGCGCGGAAGTGTGGGCGCCCGTCAGACCGTGTATCAGGAGTCGGTGCGGGCCTTACAGGGCAAACACATCCTTCTCGGATACGGGTCGGAAAAGGCACGCGCGGAGTCGGGCGGTTCCAAGGAGGGGGGTCGGTACGTCCCACGCGCGGGCACCCATTCGACCTATCTCAACTATTTGTTCCGTACCGGTGTCCCGGGGGCACTCGGGATCGTCGCTCTTTACGGCATCTCATGGCTGCACGCTCGCGCCGCGGCGACTTCGTCGGAGGGCCGCGAGCGCCTGTTCTCAACCCTGGTTGCCGGAGCGGTTTTCAGCGTAGCTGCGCACGCGGCGATTCTCAGCCTTTACGTTGAACCGATCTACACGCTGATGGTGTCCTTGCTGCTGGCGCTTGCGATGGCCGGAGCTACGGAATTGCCCACTTCGGTCCTTCCCCGGCGCACGCGCGAGAGACGGCCGGAGGCGCCGGCGGAGCACTCCTGAGGTGAGCGGGACTCAGTCTCGAAGGGAGATTCAAAAGAGCCTCAGGACCACGTTCCAACCGGGCCCTCGTTGGAGGGCCAAGCGCGCGCTGCTGCGCGTTAGGCAGGCCGTGCACGCACCCGTGCTGCTTCGAGGTGCCCGGTTGGATCGCCCGGTGTTCGTCATCGGGGCGCCGCGCTCGGGCACCTCGCTGTTGTTTGCAATTCTTCGATCCTCGAGCCGCCTCCGACATTGGCCGGGCGAGGCGCATGAGGTATGGGAGGCCTACTATCACCCCGCCCTGAGAGACTGGGGTTCGAACGTGCTGGACTCGTTCGATCTGACCGACGAGGCCGCCGCCTACATTAGCCGGCAGTTCTCTTTGATCGCAGGGTCAAGGCGCCGCTTCATCGACAAGACCCCGCGCAATGCCTTGCGCTTCGGCTTCCTCGAGGCTCTGTTTCCCGGCGCGTGTTACGTATACCTGCGCCGCGACGGTCGCGATAACGTGAACTCCCTTATCAATGCCTGGCGAACCCCTCGCTATAGGACCTACCGGCTTCCCGAGCCCCACTCGATTCCGACCGTCGACCCCGCCTGGTGGAAGTTCGTGCTCTATCCGGGCTGGCGCGAGGACGCGGCCGGCCCACTAGAGGTCGTGTGCGCAAACCAATGGGTGATCTGCAACCAACATTCGCTTGCCGCCGCAAACAAGATCGATAACGAACGATGGGTCGAAATCAGTTACGAGGATCTGGTCGATCGGCCCGTTGAAGAGATCGGTCGAGTGATGCAGGCGTTGGAACTTCCGTACGAAGACGGAGTTAGGCGTCGAGCCGCGGCTACGGCGGGGACGCACATCAACATCGTGACCCCACCCGAGCGGGGGAAATGGCGCAAGGAGAACCCCACCGAGATCGAATCGATCCTGCCCCGCATTGAGAAGACCATGAAGCTCTTGGGATACTCACCCACGGTCTAGTCTGGAGCTCAATGAGCGGCAGTTCGATTCTCCAGTGGAGACGCATTCGCAAAGGGGTTCCGCTTCCGATCCGCCGTCTTCTGCGGAGGATATGGCTCAACGCCTTCGGCGCACTCAACGACGTCTTGGCTCCCCGCGGCGAGATGAGGCCGTGGAAGGCTTACGGACGTTCGATCGGAGGAGGGGACTTCGAGCGCGTCGGGAGCAAGTATCTGGAACGGTTCGTGGAGCTAGGTGGACTTCGCCCCGATCACCGGGTTCTCGATGTGGGTTGCGGCGTGGGGCGAATGGCGGTGCCGCTCACCTCGTATCTGTCGAACGGCGGGAGTTACCGTGGCTTTGACGTGGTCGAGCGCAGCGTCAGATGGTGCGAGCGCCGCATTGCCTCACGCTACGACAACTTCCGCTTCGATCACGTGGATGTGTACAACGAGCACTACAATCCTGGCGGCAAGCTGAAGGCTAACGACTTCGACTTCCCGTACCCCGACGAGGCATTCGACTTCGCCTTCTTGATCTCGGTCTTTACGCATTTGCTTCCGCACGACATGAAGAACTATTTGAGTGAGGTCGAAAGGGTTCTTGCCCCCGGAGGACGCGCCTTCATCACCTACACGCTCCTAGATGATGAGGCCTTGCTCTCCATCAAAGAGGGCCGGAGCCACCTCCCGTATGTCCACGAGATGGATGGTTACCGCACGGTAGAGCCGGATGAGCCGGAAACCTCGGTCGCGTTCTACGAAAGTGATGTGCGAGCGCTCTACGACGATCACCGGCTGCACATCATCGAACCCATCCGCTATGGGTCTTGGTCTGGTCGGAAGAGTGACTCCCACCAGGACATCGTCGTGGCCGTCAAGTCCTCGAGGGCCGGGTAGCCGGCCTACAGGTAGCCGAGGTCGTGGAGGTGCTTCTCGACCACCGCTTCCTCCTCCTTGCTCATGCCCGATCCGGCGACGGTTCCGGCCGAGACCTCCTCTATGTACCGCTCCAGCTCCCTGGCGATCTCCGGGTAGCGTGAATACAGATTGTGCTTCTCGTCCGGGCCCCCGCCGCCGTTGAGCTTGTACAGGGCGGGCTTCCCACCACCCGGTTTCAGCAACTTCCAGTCCGGCCTTCGGGCTCCCTGTATGCGTTTGCCCTCGAGCTTGACTCCCACGGCCTCCATGTAGGCCGGTTCCTCGGGCAGCGAACGGTTCTCCATCAGGGGGCGGAGGCTGCGACCGTCGATTCCCTCGGGCCCCGGGATTCCGGCGATGTCGGCGAGCGTGGGAACGAGGTCCACGTGCCGGACCTGGTCGGTGATCGTTGCCGGCGAGATGCCCGGGCCGGAGATGATCAGCGGGACCCTGACGAGATGCTCGTGCAGGGCGAAGCCGTGTCCGACCGCCTGCGCGGAGAGCTTGCGGTCCAGATAGGGAAACCAGTTCTTGGGCTTGAGGACCTTCCTGGCCTTACGACTCACCCGGTTCAGCAACACCTCGGCGGGGGAGTCGGGATACTCCTCTCCGTGGTCCCCCGACAACACCGTGACGGTGTTCTCGCCGAGGGCCTCAAAGATGGGCCGCAGCCGCTGATCGCTTGCGGACACTACGGCCTCGTACCCGGCCCGGTCCCAGGTTTTGACGTAGTCGGGAGGCGGACGGAAGGGCCGGTGTACCTCCCAGATGTGCAGCAGCATCAGCCAGGGTTCCGGGTACTTGGACATGCGATCGAGGACCTCGCCGGACCAGCCGAAGAAGGGGGCGCGGTAATCCTGGCGGTGGTGGACTTCGTTGAAGCCCCGCAGCACTCCGGTCTCCGGCAGCAGGGGGCCGGTCACCTCGGCAAAGGTGCGGTATCCGGCTCGGCCGAAGATCTCGGCCATGGTGGGCAACTCACCCGACAGCCGGTAACCCTGGAGCCCCCGGACGCCATGCTTGGGCGGGTAGCAGCCCGTCAGAATCGACGAGAACGATGGCGTGGTGGTGGTGGCGGTACACACGCATTGGTGGAAGGAGGCGCCTCGAGCGGCGTGAGCGTCGAAGTTGGGTGTGGAGACGTGATCTCCGAACACGACGTCGGCTCGCAGGGAGTCGACGAACAGCATGAAGATGTTAGGGGCATTCACACAAACTCCTCAAGGTTCTTCTTTATCGGTCCGGGTAGGTGATTCTAAGTTCTGGTGAGCGGGCCGGGGTCGCGCTCTCCGGATCTTGGTGACGCATGGCGTAGTCTCCTCGCTCATGTCTTATCCCTACGGTAAGGACGAGCCGGCGCGTCCTCCCGTCGGCCCCCGAAGTAATGCGCATTAGAGGAACTGCCAACCCGCGAGTCTTGAGAATCGGAGCGGTGATCTGCGTGCTCGGACTGTTCGCGGGGGCCGCTTTCGCCCTCACCCGCGAGGCACAAAGGGAGGATGTAGAGGAGCCAAACGAGCGCGTCTTCGCTTCCAACGATCCGGTGGAACGGGGCTGTTCGCTGAGCAAGGAGATCATCCTGCGTACGTGGCGTGGCTATTACCAGGGTCGCTCCGAGGACGTCGTGATGGTCCCCCAGTTCCCCAACTACTCGGGAACCTTCGATCTGGTCAACCATTCGGGTCCCTGGGACTATCTGACCAACGTCCCCTTGGTGCTCTACGGGCCGGAGCACATCCAACCAACCGGCCGCGTGGAAGGCCCCGCGAGCATCACCGATGTGTATCCAACCGCCGGCGCGCTCTCGAAGGTTGACCTACCACCCCGGGACGGCCGGGTGCTGTCCGAGGCGATCAGGCCGGGGACGGATCCCCCGAAGCTGATATTGACGGTGGTGTGGGACGGCGTGGGCCGGAACGTGCTGGAGGAGTGGCCCCGCGCCTGGCCCACGCTGGCTCGCCTCGAGCGCGAGGGAACCTCGTTCCTGGACGCCTCGGTGGGATCCTCGCCGACGATCACACCGGCGATTCATTCCAGCCTTGGAACGGGCGCGTTCCCGCGCTCCCACGGCGTCACCGGGATCTACTACCAAAAGCCCAACCGGAGGGTCACGGGGGCGTTCAAGGGACGCGCAACCGATGATCTTCAGCTCACCACCTTCGCCGACGAGATCGACCAGGCCTACGGCAACGCATCCAAGGTGGGTCTGGTCGCATCGCGCTCCTGGCACATGGGGATGCTCGGACACGGATCAAGCATTCAAGGAGGCGACGAGGACCAACTCGGAATCTTTCGCGAGGAACTCGTAACGGATCCGTCGGGCGATTTCTCGGGAGAGACGTCCGGGTTCTCCTTTCCGGAATCCCTGACCGAGACCTCGTGGTCGCGTCTCGAGGAGCACGCCGACGAGGTGGACCGCTCAGACGGAGAAGCCGATGGAGAGTGGCTCGGCCATACCATCCTCACCGAGGAACAGCGCGATAACCCCGCATGGGTGATGCACGAGACCGACGCGATCATTCAGATGATGCAGGGCGAGGGTTACGGTACCGACGAGGTTCCCGACTTCATGTTCACGAACCTGAAGATGGCTGACACGGTCGGTCATCACTACCTGATGGACTCGAGAGAGATGGGCCTCGTTCTGAAGGCGCTTGATGACTCCTTGCGGAAGATCGTCGGCTATCTCGATCGCGAGGTGCGTGACTACGTGCTGGTACTTACCGCCGACCACGGCCACACCCTGCCCGCGTCCAGAACGGGCGCTTGGCCGGTGCGCAACGGTGTGCTTGCCGAGGATGTCGACGCGCATTTCAATGCTCCCGAGAACGAGAACATCGTCGAGAGGAACGTGGCCGTTGGCCTCTTCTTGAATCAGCGGTTGTTGCGCGAGATGAATCTCACTCCGGACGATGTTGCCCGCTATGTCAACGACTACTCGATCCGCGACAACTGGCCCGAGGACCAGTTACCGCAGGGCTACGGCGACCGTGGTGAGGAGAACGTCTTTTCGGCGGCGTGGACCGATTCGACGATGAACGACGTCGTGCGGTGCGCGTTTGGATCGGAGCGTCCACCGAAGCGAGTTGGGCCCTCCGGATAAGGTGACCCACCGGATATTCTCGCCGCTCGGTGAATAGGCGAACATTTATCAGAAGATCGGGGCGCTCGCTGCTGCTGGCGGGAGCGGCGGCCGCGTTGTCTTCCTGCGATTTCTTCGGGGCCGACGAGTCCGCGCCGAGGACCCTCTCTTACGACTTCGAGGGAAGCGGCACCGGCTGGTCTTCGAGATGGCTGAACGTGAGGTACGCGGGCCGCTTGGAACGCGAAGGCGGTCACGGCATCGCGTACGTCGATCCCGCCCCCGGTCACGGGGTGGATGAAGAGGCCCGCCAGACGGAGTACATGGCCCAGCCGATCGTGGTTAGGTCCATGGAGTTCTCAGACGTCGAGGTCTCGGTCTCCGTTGTCACCGAGGGCTTCGTCGAGGCCGGTCTCATCGCCTGTTGGGAGCACGACCGCGCCTACGCTCTGCTGATCCGGCCGCCGGAGGTCTATCTGGTTCGCTATGAGGTGAGCGACCGGCACATTCTGAAACGGGCAACGTTGCCCGCGGACGACGGGCAATGGCGGCTCACGCTCTCCGTGAACGAGGGGCGGATCAGAGGCCTGGTCAAGGGTGACGGGGGGAAGCGAGTACTAAGCGTCTCGGAACCGGAGCCGCTTCGATCCGGGGCGGTCGGTGTGGTGGTCAATCCCACGAGCGCCGAGGACGGTGGAACGGCCCGCTTCCGGTCCTTTCGGGTGTCCTCCAGTGAGGAGCCCACCGCGCCCGAGCCGCGCTTCATCTATAGGTTTGCCGGCGCGGTCGTGGCGGGGGAGAGCGGAGCAAGGGCCCGCCTCACGGCGCGCACGGTCTACCCGCGGCCGATCGGGTTCGAGGTGGCGGGCGATGAAGGCTTCACCGATGGGAGCGAGATCGACCCGAGCGAGCCCGAGGGCAAATGGGGCTCGGTGCACGCGTGGATAGAGGACCTCGACGAGGGCGCGGAATACTTCTGGAGACCCTTCGTGGTGGAAGGAGATCAACGGATCGTCGGGCGAACTGCGCGCTTCAACACTCCGTCGCCGGGACGTCCGGTGCGTTTCGCGTTCGGCTCGTGCACCTCAGGGAGATCCACGGTCTACTCGTCGTTCGGAACGGCGGCCTCTTTCGACCCCGAGTTCTATCTTCATGCCGGCGACTGGGGGTATCCAAACCTGACCGGCCTGGCCCACAGTCCTGACCACTTCCAGCATCGTTGGACGAGGCTTCTGCGAACGCCCGACGTCGACACACTTCTCGCTCGTACGCCGCTGATGTTCTGGCAGGACGACCACGACTACCAGTCCGACAACGGCTGGGCCGAAACCTGCGCGCCCTACACGGTGTGGTCGTTCGACGAGCTCCACGCCAACCCCGCAGACGAGTACTTTGATCTTCGCTGGGGCGACCTCCACGTCTGGTGCCTGGACTGTCGCCTGTTCGCAACCGACCCCAGCGCTCCGGACGACGCGTCCAAGTCCCGGCTTGGACGCGAACAAAAGCAATGGCTCAAGGAGACAATGGCAGCTTCGAACGCACCGGTTCGAGTCGTGGCGTCACCAATGGCGTTTCGCAACAAGCACCCCGACGACCCCGGCTGGCACAACGCCTACGTCACCGAGCGCGAAGAACTGTTGGAGTTCTTCGCCGGACTGGAGGCAACCGTCTTCATCCTGTCCGGTGACGCCCACGGTCATCGTCTCATTCACCACTTCGAGTTCGGCGAACTCTACGAGGTGACCGCGTCGGGAACCGACTTTCCCGGGACCTCTGGGTGGGGCCACGAGAACTACGACCCCGATCACACCATCCACCACATCAACGATCGAACCGGCTTTGCGGTGATCGATCTGGACCCGCCGGGCCCTCGTCGACGAGTGACGATCAGATCGATTTCGACCAGGGAAGGCGAAACCATGTTCGAGAAGTCGCTGCCGGTCCCCGGGCCCTAAGGCTGCCCAATCTCCGAGTTGTGACGGCGTTTCGTTGTGTATCGGAACACTCCCGGCGGACGGCAGCCAGTTGTGTTTGGCACGCGCTCTCCTGATAGAGCGCGCCTGGTCCTATCGATCGGAGCACTAGGTCAAGGCTCGGGCGGCTTCAGCTTGCCCGCCTTGCGATCGCGCTCGGTCTTTGCCTGGTGGCAGCGATAGCATCGCGGCTTGAGGTTGCCGGTGGATGAGGGTCCCAGCGCGACTCGCGGCTCGACGTGATCGAACTCGGTGCGGAAGCGATTGCCGCAGTCGACGCACACCACTCCGTCGAACTCGGGCGGCTCCCCCAACTCCAGGGCCGTTCGCACCTCGACCGAGGGATTCCGTGACCAGCGCTCGAAGTTGCGCAGGTCTTTGCCATCGAAGAACACGCCGTTGAGAAACGCATCCTGGGCGATCTCGCTGGCCACCTGCGGTGACACCGGACCCAGCCCCGGGATCTTGCACACCTCGCCCTCACGCACGTCGGTCCAGCCGCGCTTGGCCACCTCGTAACTCACCAGCACCACCAGCTCGGGCCGCTTGGCTCGCCCTTTGCCGGAGCCCGACAGCAGCGCCGCGTAGGCATCGGCTAGATGTCGCTCGAAGGGCTCCTTTTCCCCACCGGCCTTGGCCTTGCGAGCGAGCCTCTGGGCCTCGGCCTCGGCCCGGGCCACGATGGGTGAGCCGACGTGGGGCTCGAGCTCCATGTGGATGTGCACCATGCTGAGCTCGTCCGAGTGACTGCGCGCCGAGCGCGCCGCGTGCTGGCGCTCCGCCAGACCCTGGTGTTGCTCGGCCTCGAGCTTGGTCTTGCGGGCCTTGTCGCGGAGCACGTGGAACGACTCGGACTGAGCCACCGATAACAGCTCGCCAGCAGCACCGGGAGCCGACTCTTCGGCCTTGGCGATCTCGCTGGCCTGATCGAGCGAGATGTCGCCTTGCTGCATGGCCTCGGCCAGCTCCGCAGAGGCGGCCATGACCTTGCCGGTGGCGACCACACCTCTGGCCTTGGCGATCGAGGAGCCGGTGAGTTGGGCCACCTCGGAGTCGGCGAGCTTGCGCGACAGCGCCGCCAGCCCGAAGGCGACCAGCTTCTCGGCGCGGGCGTAGTTGGCCATTAGCTCCCGAGTGTGCGCGGTCGTCAGGAGCTCGGGCTGAAGCCCCGCGTTCTCCTTCTCCAAGCCTTCGATCGCCGTCAGGATGCCCGTTTCCATGACTTCATCCTGACGATGGGGTGTGACAGTGTTTTGGCCCGATTCGGGCTCACCGCAGAAATTCCTTGAGCTTTTTCTTGGACCGCGCGACCTCCGGTCAGACGACCGCGCCGGCCTCGATCTCGATTAGGAACTCCTCCGAGGCGAGCTGGTCGATCACGAGAAGCGTCGAGGTCGGATAGCGCCCGTCCGGATGGATCTCGGGCCAGAGCTCCGCGCGCACCTCACGGAAACGGGCCGCATTGTCACGACCGACGATGTAAACCGTGTACTTCACGACGTCGGCAAAGGTGGCGCCCGCCCCGCGCAACACTCCCTCGATGTTCCGCATCACCCGGCGCGTTTGCGCTTCGATGTTACCGAGGCCGACCGTTGCTCCCTGTTCGTCGATCGGCACCTGTCCCGCAAGAACCAGCTGGGTTCCCGAGACGATGCGAACCGCGTGCGAGTAGGGGGCCCGCGGAGCGGGAACATCCTCGGGAACGAGAAATTCGAGTTCCGCCATGACTCCTCCAATCGTCGAGCGCTCAGTCGAGCAGCAGTCGTTCGTCGAACTTCGTGCGAGTGAGCGGGATCCCGCCCGACTCCCCCACCGCGATGGTGTCCTCCAGTCGCACGCCGCCCCCGCCGGTGACGCCGGTCACCCAGATCAATGGCTCGAGCGCCATCGTCATGTTGCGCCGAAGCTCGACGGTCTCCGCGCCGGGAAGCGCCTCCCCAACATAGGGCGGTTCGTTGGAACCCATCCCCACGCCGTGCCCGATGAAGAGCGAAAGGAAGTTCTCCTTGAAGCCCCGACGAGCGCCCTCCTCGACCACTGCGTGGGCGACGTCGTCGTTCGTGTTTCCGGACTTCATCGCCTTGGTCCCCGCACGCAGCGCGTGATACACAGCCGTGTAGATCTCCTGCTGGCGAACGCTCGGCTCTCCGCAAATGACGGTGCGTCCCAGGTCCGCGTAGTGGCCGTTGAAGCCGGCGCCGATGTCGATGAACACGAGATCGCCGTTGCGAATGATCTTGTCGGTGGCGAATCGGTTGGGCGGGCTCATGTGCTCTCCCGATGCAACGAAGGGCGTCGCCACGTGGGGCACCTCGCCACCGAGCCGGTACAGCGCGTGCATTGCTTCCGCGACCACGTCGACCTCCCGCACGCCGGGACGGACCGCGTCTATCGCAGCTTCGGTAACGGCCTCCGCTATCGCTCCGGCCTCCTGCATCACCGCGATATCGGCTTCGGATTTCACCTGGCGGACCGACTGCATCACCGCGTCGCCGTCGTGCAACTCGACCGAGGGGAGCGAGTCTCCGAACGCCTGGAGCTGCGCGAAGGCGAGCTCGTCGACCCCGAGGCGCGCATCCGAGAGCCCGTGCGCCTCGAAGGCGGGAGCGATGGTGTGCTCGAACGCGCCGAAGATCAGGCCTCGCGCCTCCATGATCGGGATGGCGTGGATCTCGTCGATCCAGGTCATGGTCCTGCGCGCCCGGTCCACTTCGCCGCCCGAAGCAAATAAGACGATGTCGCCTCCGGCGGTCAGCAGGCACCCGTTGAGCAGCGCGCTCTTGTCCGAGATGATCTGCGCGCGCAGCCCGGATAGAAACCTGACGTTCTCGTACTTCCACAGGAGCAGTGCGTCCAGGTCAGCCTCTGTCATCGCCGCGCAGGCTTGTTCGATGCGCCGGGCGCGCACCGCGTGGTGATCGATGCGGGCCTCGTAGTCCACCGCGAACTGCCCGTGTGCGTAGGAGCCGAGGTCCTTGGGAGGCAGCGCGCTCACGGGCTCTGGTCCCCGGTGCCGCCATCGGTGCCGGCCAGCTCTCGGTAGTGCTCCGGCGTTCGTCCCCGGACTACGTCGGTGCCCGGCGCCATCTCCTTGTGCCAGGCCTGCGCCAGCGGAATCTCCACCAGGATGGAATCGAGCCCTGCGCGAGGGCCCGTTCCCAGGGGCGCTCCCGTCGCCGACCACGCCGACCATCGCCCCCGCGAGGTCATGGCGACCAGGTTCGAGCGGTTCTCGTCGGCGCGCGTGCGGAGCAGCTCGGCCGGTGGAAGCGCCTCCATGCCGGCCCACACGACGAGCGCGGCCCCCCGCAACATCAAGCAGCGCATCTCCTCGGGGACCGCGCCTCGGTCCCCGGTCAGGATCCCGATACGCACTTGCCCGAACTCAACGATGTCGCCCGAGGACAGCCTCTCGTTCCCGAATAGGACCTCTTCCCCTTCCACGGACAGAGCCTCGTCCCAAGCAGGGATCATCGGGCCGATCGCGAGATCGGCTCCCAACTCGGCCACCG
Organism: Actinomycetota bacterium; assembly: GCA_050693935.1. Taxonomy (GTDB): domain Bacteria; phylum Actinomycetota; class CADDZG01; order CADDZG01; family WHSQ01; genus WHSV01. The sequence goes on from JBOGWU010000130.1 coordinate 48,202, forward strand.
CCGCTCGAGCCGGAAGCGGGGATCCGACCAACGCGAGCCGCAGCGGCTCGACCGGAGCAGGATGTTCGAGCGCCGCCGCGATCTCCAGGGTCTCGACCCCTTCGGTCAGCATCGGATAGCCGTCCCGAGCCCGCTGAACTGGGAGGGAAGGACATTCATCGAGGTTCAAGCTCGCAAAGATGATGGCGGGCTCGTCGGCGGGCGCCTCGACCAAACGTTCGCCGGAAGGCCCGTAGATCGCGCTCCTCCCCGCGTAGTGAGCGATGCCCGCCTCGAAGCCGCACTTGTTTGCAACTGCCAGGAAGGAAGCGTTCTCCCAGGCGCGCACTCCCAGCATGTACTCGACCTGCGCGTTGACTCCGGAGGGACCGAGAACCAGGGCGGTGCAGTCGACGAGGAGGTCGGCGCCCAAAACTGCAAGGCGCCGCGGCACCTCCATCATTCGTGCGTCGGCACACACGAACATACCGACCCTGCCCCACTCGAGCTCGACGACCTCACCCGGCCGGCCCGGATCGAACCAGCGCGCGTCGAAGTGCCACAAGAAGCTCTTGTCGGTGATGGCGAGGACTGCACCCGAGGCGTCGAACAGCAGCGCCGAGTTCAGCAGCGAATCGCCAACCGGCCGCGCGATTCCCACCGCCAGCCAGCATCCGGTGTCACTCGCCACGTCGCCGAAGGCCTTGCAGGCTCGATTGAAGACCTCGGTGTCAAGCCACGGCTTCGCCTCGTGCAAGACGTAGCCGGGATAGGTGGCCTCCGGGAGGATCACCAGGTCTGCCTCTCGACCCGCGGCGGAGGCCGCGTCAATCGCCTCCGCGAGTGCTCGTTCGCTCTGTTCGACGTCACGAGCGGCGAGCTGCACGCAGGCGACACGGGCGGGCGTGCTCACCGCAAACCCTCTCGCTCCCGGAACCGCGGCGCGACCGCATATAGCATATGATGCATAGTATCTATGAGTCGGCCGCGCTGTCCAGAGATGCCCGAGGCGCTTTTGCGGGCGACCAGGAAAGGGGAAGGGTGGCGACCGGAAGGGGCAACATCACCGCAAGGGGCAACCTCGATCGGCTCACCACGAGCGAAGCAGTGGCCCGGCAACTGCGAGCCGAAATCCAGCGCAGCGTGATCACCTCTGGCACTCGGTTGCGGCAGGGAGAGGTCGCCACTCGTTTCGGAGTCAGCACCACTCCGGTGCGCGAAGCCTTTGCGCTCCTTCAGGCCGACGGACTCGTGCGAATCGACGCTCATCGCGGCGCCGTCGTGTCATCTCCATCCGCCGACGACGTGCGGGAGTCGTACCAGATTCGCGAGGCTCTGGAGATGCTCGCGATCTCGTCCGCCATCCCCAACTTCACAATCGAGAGCTTGGCCGAGTTGCAGGGACTCATCGACGAGATGCGTCTAACCAAGGACACGGAACTGTGGATCGAGCTGAACAACCAGTTCCACCTCCGCACCTACGAACCCGCCGGAAAGCCTCAGTTGCTGACGATGATCGAGAGTCTGCGTGAATCGTCCGCGGTTTACATTCACCTGTACGTCTCGCTCGAGTACCCCGGTCCCGCCGTCGACGACGAGCACCAGGCGATTCTCGATGCCTGTAAGGAGGGGGATACGAAAGCAGCGAAAGCGGCCGTGCGCCGCCACCTTCGCCACACGTCCGATTCGGTAATTACCTTTATCGAGAAGTCCGCAGCATCCAAAGGGTGACGACATGGCCTCCGGCCAAGGGAGGAACAGGGATTCATGATGATGAAGAGGAGGAAGCCGTATGGAGCATGAGTTTCTAGAGACACGTCACGAGTACTCGCCGCGGCGAGTGTTCTCGACCACGAGCACCGACTGGCAGGCGCGCGTCGACTTCGACCGGCTGCGCAAGGACCGGGTGGCGCGAGCACGCGAGCAGATGGCGATCCACGATATCGACGCCCTGATCCTGTTCGTGGGTGAGAACGTCCGCTACGTCACCAGCGTGTTCCAGGGGAACTGGAAGAACAACATCTTCATCCGCTATGCGGTGCTCCCGCGCGAGGGCGACCCGGTGCTGTTCGAGACGGTCGGAAGTGACAAGGTATGCGCCGAGATCGACGCCCCCTGGCTCAAGGAGGTGCGTCCCGCCATCACCTGGAAGTGGGGCGAGGGAGCCGAGGAGATCATGGCGGAGAAGATGGCCGACTCGATAGTGGACGCGCTCAAGGAGAGCGGGACCCTCGACGGGCGCGTGGGCATCGACATCATGGACTTTCGTGCCTACGAGGCGCTCAAGGCCAAGGGCGTCAAGCTGGTCAACGCATGGCCCGCGATGTCTGGCGCTCGCACCATCAAGACGACCGACGAGATCGAGTGCCTCAAGATCTCTGCGGCTCACGGCGATGCCGCCATGTGGAGGGCCATGAAGGAATGGTCGAAGCCGGGGGTTAGAGAGGCCGAGATCACCGCCAAGGTAAACGAGTACCTCTACGCGTCGGGCTTCGATGTCGTCTACGAGATCATCTGCGCATCGGGAGGCAATACCTCGCCCTATCGCAGGTGGCACACCGACAAGATCTTCCGCCAGGGCGACCACGTCATTGTCGACATCAACGCGGTCGGACCGGGAGGCTACTTCATCGACTTCGTGCGCACGTGGAAGGTCGATGCAAAGCCCACGCAGAAGGAGAAGGACCTTTACAAGGAGTGCTACGACTCCATGTACGCGGCGATCGCGGAAATGAAGCCGGGCAATACCACCGCCGACGTCGCGGCTAAGTTTCCCGTCTACGACGACGACAAGTACGGCAGCGTGTCCCTCCAGCAGTTTGCTCACTCGATCGGTCTAAGCCTTTACGAGGGGATGTGGGTATCGCGCGCGTACTCGCTCGACTATCCCGCCGAGATCAAACCCAACATGTACTTCGCCATCGAGACCTTCGCGGGACATCCGAAGCTCGAGCAGACGGTGCGCTTGGAGGAGAACATAGTCATCACCGAGGAAGGCAACGCCATAACCACGCTGGTGGAGCACCCCGATTACTGGTGGGACTAGCGCTAGCGATCGTCTCGACGATCGCGCCAGAAGAAACAGGGCTAAAGGAGAGGAGAACATCAAATGGCTAACAAGACCCCGTGGGAGGTGGAGGGGCGCTGGTTCACGAGCCCCTGGAACTTCCTAGACGAGTCGCGCGAAGGTCTAGCGTTTCCCGAGAAGGTCATCTTTCACGACATCACCCTCCGAGACGGCGAGCAGCAGGCCGGCATCGCGCTGACGCGCGACGACAAGGTCGCAATTGCGCACCGGCTCGCCGCCGCCGGCGTCGACCGCATCGAGGCAGGCATGCCTATCGTGTCCCCGCAAGACGAGGCGGCGATCAAGGACATCGTCCAGGCAGACCTGGGGCCCACGATCTACGCCTTTGCGCGCTGCATGGTCCCCGACATTCGTAGTGCCCAGGAGTGCGGTGTATCCGGCGTCGTCTTGGAGATCCCCTCATCCGCTCACATCATCGACCGCGCCTACGGCTGGGAAATCGACCGCGCCATCAAACTGTCGATCGAGGCAACGCTCGCGGCCAAGGAGGCGGGTCTCGATACCGTCTTCTTCACCATCGATTCCTCGCGCGCCGACTTCGACTGGTACCTCGATCTCGTGGAGCGGGTCGGGTCGGAGGGCCACATGGATGCGCTTTCACTGGTCGATACCTTCGGCGGCGTCACTCCTCAAACGATTCCGGCATGGGTCGAAAAGGTGCGCGAGCGACTGCCCGGTGTCCGGCTCGAGGCGCACTTCCACGATGACTTCGGACTCGCGGTCGCCAACTCGATCGCCGCGCTCGCGGCCGGCGTCGAAGTCGTGCACACCACGGTCAGCGGCATCGGCGAGCGCGCCGGCAACACGCCGATGGAGGAGCTGGCGCTCGCACTTCGAATGCTTTACGACGCGGACCACAATCTCGTAACCGAGGAGTTCTATGGGTTGTCGCGTCTCGTCCGCGAGCGCACCGGCCACACTATTCCGAGCAACCGCCCGGTTGTCGGCGAGCGCCTCTTCGAGGTGGAATCGGGGATCATCGCCGGTTGGTACGAGCACTGCATCGACAGCAAGCCCGAGGAGCTGTTCCCTTACCACTGGGACGTTGTCGGTCAGCCTCCTGCGCGCATCGTCTACGGGAAGGGCAGCGGTCTCCCCTCGATGACGCTTGCGATGAAGGCACTCGGACTGTCGGCCGATGACGAGCAGTTGCGCGACCTGCTGATGGCCGTCAAGGAGCGCGCCCTGTCGACCAAGGCACTGCTGCCCTTCGAGGAGGTCGCCGCACTGGCGACCGAGCACCTAAAGGAGAGTGGTTGACACACTCATGATGTCGGTCGTCCTGGATGCGCCCAACGAGCTGCGCATCGAGCAAAGACCCGAGCCACAAGCGGGTCCGGACGAGGCGCTCGTTGCCATCCACTCGACCGGCATCTGCGGAACCGACCTGAGCATCTTCGCCGGCAAGATCCCGGTGACCTATCCCCTGGTGCTGGGGCACGAGATGGTCGGCACCATCCTCGAGATGAACGGCGGGGTCCCGGCGGAGCGGCACCTGAAACCAGGCGACAGGGTGCTGGTCGATCCCGTCGTGTTTTGCGGGACCTGCTACCAGTGCTCGAAGGGCCAGGTCAACCTTTGCCCCCATGGGGCGTTGATGGGCAGGGACCGCGACGGTGGCTTCAGCAACACCGTCGCGGTCCCTGCTGCCAATCTGTATCCGGTTCCCGAAGACATCTCGGACGCCACCGGTCCGCTGCTGCAGGTCCTCACGACCTGCACGCACGCGCAACGCCAGACCACGCTGCAGCCCGGCGAATCCGCTCTCGTGATGGGGCTCGGTGTCGCCGGCCTCCTGCACCTCCAGCTCGCCAAGGCACGCGGCGCTTCACCTCTGATAGGCGTCACCAGGACGGCATCGAAGCGGGCTCTGGCAGAACGGCTCGGCGCGGACGTCACCATCGACCCGTCCGATCCAAAGGCGCTCGAGACGGTCCTCGAATGCACCTCGGGGCGCGGTGTCGACGTCGCCATCGAGGCGGTGGGCCGGGGCTCGACCCTCGCCCAAGCGATCGAGTTCACGAGGATCGGAGGCCGGTTGACGCTGTTCGGCACCATCACCGAGGCGGCGCCCTCGCTCCCCTACTACCAGCTCTATTACAAGGAGCTGTCGATCTCGAATCCCAGGGCCGCCAAGCCCGAGGACTTTCCCGCGGCCATAGCCATCGTGGAGAACGGGACGGTCGAGCTCGAGCCCCTACTGACCCGCGTCCTCCCCCTTAGCAGGGCGAAAGAGGCGATCGACGCCATCCGCGCGGGAGGTTCACTCAAGGTGGTCCTCGATCATCGGAGAGATGACGCCGCAGGCACCTGACCATTGCGGGGCCCGGCGGGGAGGGTATACTATGCACAATATGAGGGATTGGATCGGCTCCTTCGAGTCGGCTTGTGTCGGCTCGAGCCGGTCAGTCGGCGCAAGCGGGGTGGGGCCCGCCGAGCGACGAGGAGAGGGATGGCCACGACGGGGATGATCATCGACGCCCACACCCACTTCATTCCGCCCGAATTCCTGAACGCGGCGGATCACCCGGCCTGGGGGGCGGCGGTCGAAAGGCGCGACGACGGGCAGCGCTGGGTCGTGCACGACGAGGGCTTCGCCTACCCCCTCGACGATGGGTTCCTGGGCGGTCGGGTCAAGCTTGACGACATGGACGCGCGGGGAATCGATTTCTCGATCATGTCTCTGGCCCCGACGCTCTTCTACTACTGGATCGCCACCGCCGACGCCCTCGCCTTCGCTCGCATGGCCAATGACTCACTGGCCGCGACGGTTGAGGGCTCGGGCGGACGGCTCGCCGGGACGGCGTCGCTTCCCATGCAAGATCCCGAGGCGGCCGCCGAGGAATACCGGCGCTGCGTCCAGGAGCTCGGGTTCGTGGGAGCCCACGTAGGCACCACCATCGAGGGCGAGTACGTGGACCGCGACACCTATCTGCCTCTATGGGAGGCGGTGAACGAGCTCGGGGCACCGGTGATCCTTCACCCGTACTACATCGGGCCCAAGTTGGGATACGAGGACTACTACCTGACCAACATCTTCGTGAACCCGCTGGACACTGCTCTCGCCGCGGGGCGACTCATCTTCTCGGGCCTGTTCGACCGGTACGAGAACCTGAAGTTCGTCCTGGTACACGCGGGGGGTTTCCTCCCCTACCAGATCGGACGCTTCGATCACGGGTGGAGGGTCCGCCAGGAATCCAGGATCAGCCTCGACCGCCCTCCGAGCGAGTATCTGGACCGGTTCTACTTCGACACCATCACGCACCACGACCGGGCGCTGAAATGGTTGATCGATCTCGTGGGCAACCAGCGCGTGGTGTTGGGTACGGACCTGCCATTCGATATGGCCGACGAGGACCCGGTCGGCCGCCTGGACCGGGTGGCGGACTCGACTGAAACGCGCCGGCTCGTCGGTGGCTCCACCGCCTCGGAACTCTTCAGCCTGAAGGAGTCGGCACTGCTCGGCGGGCGCGATTGACCCGGGCGCGCCCTAAATCAGAAGGAGCCGGAGGCCGGCACGTAGAATGCATTGTGCCTGGGCCCCGCGGCAACGGACGAACCCGGGGCGCAGGATCGGGCCGATCGAGACAGAGCGTTACCGGATGAAGAAGGTGATCCATGGCGAGTCAACCTGAGGTGCTGAGGCGTAAGACGACGGCCGAAACCGTTTCGGAGCTGATCCGATCGGAGATTCAGCGGGGGGTCCTGCAGCCCGGCACCCGCCTTCGCCAGAACGACGTTGCGGCTCGCTTCGGGGTAAGCACCACCCCCGTGAGAGAGGCCTTCGCTTTGCTGCAGGCCGATGGACTCGTGCGCATAGATCCTCACCGGGGCGCCATCGTGTTCCACCCCACGGCCGAGGATCTGACCGAGTCGTACGAGATCCGGGGAGCCCTCGAGGTGCTCGCCATCACCAAGGCGATGCCGAATCTGACTCCCGAGCTGCTCGGAGACATGCAGTCCGTCATCGACGAGATGCGTCACACCGAGGGCGAGGACCAGTGGGTCGCGCTCAACGACCGCTTCCACCTCACCCTTTACACCGCCTCGGGAATGCCCCGGCTGTGCACCATGATCGCCAGCCTGCGCGACTCGTCGAGCACCTACATCCACATGTTCGTCTCGCACCAGCCCATGGACCAGCGGGCCGACGACCAGCACCAGGAGATCCTCGACGCGTGCAAGGCCTCGGACGTCCGCCGGGCACAGCGAGCCGTCCGAGCCCACATCAATCACACCGTGAAGGAGCTGCGTAGGTTCCTAAAGGAACAGGAGTCAGGCGCCTAGCACCGCTGCCGGGGCCCCACTCGAACGGCTGCCCTACATGGATGTTTTATATATAATGCACCCAAATCAGGTTAAGGGGTGCAGATGAGCGTTTCTGAAACGGGGCTTGCGGTCATCGGCTGCGGGACCATCGGGCGAATCAGGGCCGAGCTCGCGCGCGAGCATCCCACCGTGGGTTGGCTCGGGCTCTGCGACATCGATTCGGATCTGGCCGGCTCGCTGGCGAAGGAGACCGGCGCCGACTACGTGACACATGACTTCAAAGAGCTTCTGGGTCGCCCCGAGGTGACGGCGGTCATCGTCGCCACCGACGAGAACGAGCACGTCGCGCCGATACTCGCCGCCGTTCAGCACGGGCATCCGCTGTTCATCGAGAAGCCTCTTGCCACGGATCCGATGCAGTCTGAGGAGGTCCTCCGCGCCATCCAGCGCTTCGAGATCGATGCGGTGGTCGGCTACACGCAGCGCTTCCGTCGTCGCTTCCTCGCGGCCAAGCAACGCATCACCGACGGACAGATAGGCGACATCACCACGGTGGTGACCAGGGCGTTCATGAACCGGATGGTTCCGATCGCGACGCTGCGAAGAACCGAGGAACGCGGCTCGTTGACACCCATGGTGGTGTCGGGAACTCACAGCCTCGATCTGTGCCTATGGCTCCTCGGCGGTGGACAGCCCGTCGAGGTCTACGCAAGGTCGGGCCAGCGAGTTCTCGGGGATTTGGGAACCAAGGATGCAACGCTGGGGATCTTCACCATGGCGGACGGCACGATCTGGAGCATGAGCATCAGCTGGGCGCTCCCTGAGACCTGGCCGGGAGCCGTCTACGGACTCGAGATCGGCATCGTGGGCACCGAGGGCATCATCGATATCGAGGACACTCACCGCGACGCGATCCTGGTGTCCGAGCGCCCGCAACGCGCCGGCTATCAACCGAAGGGGTTCGACGCCGGCGCGCCGCGGCACGTCGACTTCATCGGCAGCTATCCGCCCGGAGACCTGCACGAGGGCAAGCTCTGGGGGCCCATGCGCGAGGAGACGATGACCTGGCTCAACCGTCTGACCACGGGTGACTCGACCCCACACGCAACCGCCGTCGATGCTCACCGGAACCTGATGCTCACGATGGCCATGGACCTGTCCGCGCGCACCGGGGAGCCCGTGGAGTTGCCCGTGGAACCGAGTGCGCTCGAGGTTCTGATGGAGCCCTCGAAGGCCTGACAAGGAGAGAGTGAAGACGTGACCAAGCGGAGACTCAACGTCGGCGTCATCGGGACGGGATGGTGCGGTGGCATTCGTGCCGTCGCGGCCGCCCACAGCCCTCTGGTCGAGTCACTCCACCTCGCCGAGATCAGATCCGAACGGCTCGCCGAGATGGCCGCGCAGACGAACGCCGCCACCGCGACCACCGACTATCGAGACCTGATCAAAGACGATTCCATCGACGCGCTGATGGTCTCTGCGACGCCGGAGACGACCCACTACCCGATGGCGTTGGAGGCGCTCCAGGCCGGAAAGCACGTCCTGCTAGAGAAGCCTCTCGCACTGACCCTGGAGGAGGCCGATCACCTCATCCAAGAGGCCGAGCGTCGAGCCCTGCACTTCACGATCGGATACTCGCAGCGCTTCAACCCTAAGCAGGCCCTGGTCAAACGAAGTCTGTCCGATGGAACGCTGGGCTCACCCGTAAGCGTTCTGGTGAGCCGTCACATCACTCGGAGGCTCGGCGACAAGATCAGCTCGCGCATCAAGCTCTCCCCCGCCGCCATGGAGGCCACCCACGACATCGACTTCGCGCTTTGGTGTTTGGAGCCGGCGCGCCCCGTTCGGGTCTACGCCCAGGCCGCGAACGGTGTGATGAAGTCGAAGTACGACGTCGCCGACTGCATGTGGATAGTGATCACCATGGACTCTGGAGTCGTCGTTACCATCGGTGCCGGGTGGGTTCTCCCTCCTGCTTATCCGAATTTCTCCTCGACCTGGATCGAGTTCATCGGAACCGATGGCGCTCTGTTGATGGACGACAGTCATCGCGATGTCGTGTTGAGCACGATGGACGACGGAACCGTCTTCCCGCTGTCGACCATGCCCGGCGAAGCGGTGGGACACGTCTTCGCGGGACCGATGGAGCGCGAGACCGAGAGCTTTCTCGAGGCGGTCGCAGCCGATCGCGCTCCCCTGGTAACGCCTCTGCAGGCGCGCCGGGTCATGGAGGTTTACCTGGCCGCCGATCTGTCGGCCGAACGGAACCAGCCGGTCGGTCTCCCACTTACCGGTGAGGAGCGAGACCTAGCTCTGGCCGCGTCCGTCCGCAGCTGAAACTAGCTCAGCGCTCGATCGGCGTGATCGAATCGATCCAGTAGAGACGAGCCAGCGCGGTAAGGGAGCCCGGGCTTACCTGGAAGAGCCGCACCGAGCGATCGGAGATCTTTCCCCCGAAGACACCGTGGCGCTGCAGCGTGCGGGTGTGGAAGGCCTGGGGCTCGAAGCCGAGGTCGACTCGCACGTTGACGGGCCGCTGAGCGCCGGCCAGCGACTGGTCGACACGGTTCGATGCGGTGAGCATCCCGTAGACGTTCGGCCCGCCGATCATCACCAGGATCAGAAGCACGCCGACCACCAGTTGCGCGGCGGCCCGCCGAGTTACGCTCGACGCCCGGCCGATCGCGAATCTCACAACGCATCCTCCGCGCTGCCCTTGTCCACGAGGCCCCAACGCTCGATGGTGCGGCGCTCGATGGGCGCCAGCACGAGAAGATCGATAGCCATGCCGAGCGTTCCGATCACGAGATTGCCCGCCACGATGATGTCGGACCTGAGGAACTCGGTGGCGTGGAAGATCATGGCCCCGAGGCCCGCGGTGGCGCCGATGATCTCCGCCGCGATCAGAGCCCTCCAACCGAAGCCGAGGCCGGCGCGTACGCCGGACATGATGTGCGAAAGCGCACCCGGGAGGATCACGTCCCTTACCACCTCGGAGCGCCCACCGCCGAGAGTCCTGATGCCGTCCTCCAGGAGGGTGGGCACCGACCTGACGCCGAGCAGGGTGTTTGCGAAGACCAGGAAGAACATCGAGTTCCAGATGACGAACACGATCGTGGGTGTGCCGATCCCGAACCAAACGAATGCAAGGGGCAGCCACACGATGCCCGACATCGCGGTGAAGAAGGTGGCCAGCGGCTCGAAGAACATCCCCGCGAACCGGTTGAGCCCGGCCAGTACGCCGAGCACGACGCCGAGACCGACGGCCATAACGAGAGCTATCCCCCACCGGCTCATGCTCGCCGCCACGTTCGTCCACAGCTCTCCGCTGCCCGCGAGCTCGAGCAGTGTGTCCAGCACCCGCTGGGCGCTCGGGAGGGTCGCGAGGCTGGGCTTGGTGACCTGCCACGTGATTATCCAAATCACGAGCAAGCCGGCGAACGGAATCACCGGCAGCAGCTTGCGGCCTAGGGAGACCGTCGGCTTAGTCGAGCTTCCCAAGCGACTCACGACCGCAAGATTCCCCAGCGGTGGACGGTGACTCGCTCGATCGGAGCCAGAATCATGCGGTCGATGATCAGGTAGAGAACGCCGATGATGATCATGCCCGCCAGGATCACGTCGATAAGGTGGAAGCGGCGCGCTTCGAAGATCATGAATCCGATGCCCGACGCACCGATCAACATCTCGCCCGCGATGAGCGCCCGCCATCCGTAGCCGATCCCCAGGCGGAGGCCGACGACGATGCTTGCCAGCGCTCCCGGAATGTAGATGTCGGTGATGAGGCGTAAGCGGCCGCCACCCATCGTCTGGAACGACTCTCTGTAGATACGAGGGATCAACCGCACTCCCATCATCGTGTTGAAGATGATCGGGACCAGCGCGGTGTAGAGGATGACGACCTGAATGGTGGTGTCGGTGAACCCGAACCACACGATCGCAAGGGGCAGCCACGCGATGCCCGATACCGCTTGGAAGAAGCGCAGGAAGGGTTCGAACATCGGCGCTCCGTAGCGACTCAGGCCGAGTACGAGACCCACGGGCACTCCCATCAGAACCGCTAGTCCGGCACCAAGCGCGATCCGCCTCAGTGACTCGGAGACGAAGACCGGCAGCATGCCGAGTCGAACGAGCTCCACGGCCTTACCCACGACGTCAGCAGGAGACGCCAGGGACTCGTCTGATAGATCGAACGCGGCCTTTATCGCCCACCAAACGGCCACCAGGACCACGAAAGGTCCGAGCGTGACCAGCACGGAACGCGCCGCGGATCCGAACCCGGCCGCCCTTCTGGTGCGCGCCTCCGGCGGAGACGGACCGAGAAAACCGCGGGCGCGTGACGCCAACGAGCTCATCAGACCTCTTCTCGCACGAGCTGCAGCACGTGCTCGGCGATTGCTCCGATCTCGGGATCGGTTATGAGCGTCTTGAGGTTGCGCTCGGATCGGGGGGTGGGGACCTTCACGACCTCCTTCACCCGTCCGGGCCGCTTGGTCATCACCACCACGCGATCACCAAGGAAGACCGCCTCCTCCACGTGATGGGTGATGAACATCACGGTCTTGCTGCTCACGACGCTGATCTTGAGCAACTCCTCCTGAAGCGTGAGCCGGGTTTGCGCGTCGACCGCGGCAAAGGGCTCGTCCATGAGGATCACGTCCGGGTCCGCGGCCCATGTCCGAGCCACGGCCACTCGCTGCTTCATTCCCCCCGAAAGCTCGTGCGGGTAGTGATTCTCGAAGCCCGACAGGCTCATGAGCTCGACAAAATGAGCCACCCGCTCCTCTCGCTCCTGCTTCGGGACCTTCTGGATCTCCAAGCCGTGACCGATGTTTCGCCTGACGTTTCTCCACGGCAGGATGGCGAGGTCCTGGAACACCACGCCGCGCTCGCGTCCGGGACCTTCGATGCGCCGGCCCCTGAAGGATGCGGTCCCGCCGGTCGGGTTCACTAGTCCGGCAACGGCCTTGAGGAGAGTCGATTTCCCGCAGCCACTCGGGCCCACGATGGTGACGAACTCATCGTCTGAGATCGTCAGGTCGATGCCGTCGAGGGCGCTGACAGTGTCTCCCGACTGCGGGTTGACGAAGTCATGGCTCAGGCCCTCGATCTCGATCTCCGGACTGGACCCACCACCCCTGCGTCCGAACTCGGGCGCCCGGGATCCGGTCTCCTTCATTCGCATCAATCGCCCTGGGCGCGACTAAAGGGGTCGGTCACTGGCAGTCTTGGGGAAGCGGGGGCAGATCCTCGAACCACTCGGGGTTCTCCTCCTCGACCTTCTCCATGATGGTTCCATCCATCATCTCGGGACCCGGGGGGGCGGTATCGATCTCGCCCTTCTTCGCGAGTCCCTCGGCGGCGGTCTCGAAGGACTGCTCGGTGCAGGACGAGATACGAGGATCGAACGCCAGGTTGTCCATCGCCGCGACCGCGTACTCGGTCTCGAGCCCGCTGATGAAGTTAGTAGCGACCTCGGCCGCCTCCTCGGGGTTCTGCCGGATCCAATACGAGGCCTGCGCGATGCCCTGGGAGAACTTCTCCATGATGTCGGCTTCCTCTTTGATGACATCGTCGGTTGCGCCGACGCCGATGGTGTACCCGAGGAGGGGGTCGTTCTGCGACAACAACACCGCGTTGTCGCCCTGCTCCATGCTCATCTGCGAGACGAACGGCTCCCAATCGGACGCGGCATCGATGTCCCCCTGCTCGAGGCTGACCGGTTGGTCCTGCGCCTCGATCGGAACTATGTCGACCTGATTGGGATCGATGCCGTGCTCCTGCAGGTACAAAAGGAAGTACTCGTGATTCGTGCTCCCCTCGTGAACCGCCACCTTCTTCCCGACCAAGCTCGAGGGATCCTCGGTGATTCCCTGGTCCTTCCGACCGACGATTCCGAGGGGTCCCGCGTAGGTCGAGGAGGTCGCGTCGTTCATGCCGGGGGCCACCAGTTTCTGAGGCAGGCCCGCGCTACGAGCGGCGGGCACACTGGTGGTCGAGGCGCTCCCGAACTCAGCGGTACCCGACTGCAGGGCCTTGTTGACGTCCGCGCCATCGGCGAGTATGTCGAGCTTCACGTTCAGGCCGTGCTCGGCCCAGAAGCCCCGCTCGACGGCCACGTACTCGGGAAGGTGCATCATGTTTCCGACCGTCGCCAGGGTGACGTCGTCGAAGCCCTTGGCCTCGCCGGAACCCGCTCCGGCGCCCCCGCCTCCACCGTCCGACCCGCCTCCGCAGGCGGCTCCGAGAAGCAGCAACGTCGCAATGACGGCAACCGGTCTCGAGGTTTTCATGACGGAAATCCCCCCTACAGCGACCAACTCATCTCAACGCAAGCCGCTCCTCTAGGTGTGATGTCGTGGCCATTCCAAATACTATATATCATACTTAACATATCTATTCCGTCCTAAACACATCTATCTCGTAGGAAAGGGGACGGGGCATGCCGCCGTCATCCGGCCGGGGGACTTCGAATCGAATACCGACTACAAGCCTCCCCTCGCCAGCGGGTTCGGGATCGACTCGAGAACCGCGGCTCACCCGCCCGCGGCGATGGGCAAGACGGTGGTTCTGCTATCCAAGGGTCCCGGACAAGGAGGGCGCAGACACCGTCTTCGTGGAATGGAGGGAGGCGACCCTTGACGGCCCGGCACTCGGGCCGCTTCTAATATAAAATATTAACTGTTATATACACTGCGGGTTGACGCACCCGGGGCTCAGAGGGAGCGGTCATAGGTCGTGACGAGATCTGAGGGCGGGGGCCAAGAAAGCCCGATCGCGCGGCGCTTTCGACGGTCCAAACCGCCTGCCGGTGTTGACGACCGCAACAGCCTCATAGGCCACCACTGGGTTACGCCGTACCTGCTTTCCGGTCCGTCGATCGTCATGGTGAGCGTGCTGCTGGCGTTCCCGGTTCTGTACGCCATCTGGGGCAGCTTGTTCGAGACCGAGTTCCTCGGCGGCCGGCAAAAGTTCGTGGGGCTCAAGCACTACCTGGACTTGTTCAAAGACCCCGATTTCCTGTGGTCGATCGCTCGCAGCCTCATCTTCGTGAGCGGATGCCTGGTGCTGGGCATCGCGCTCTCCCTGGTCTTTGCGTTCGCTCTGAACAAGGCCGCCGGGGCCCTGCGCTTCCTGCGGGGAGTGACCATCGTCCCGTATCTCGTTTCCGGTGTCGCTACGGCGGTCATGTTTCGCCTCCTGTTCAACAAGGAGTTCGGTCAAGTGAACCGGGTGCTGGAGTTCATAGGCATCGAGGGCCCGTCATGGTTCTCCAGCCCGGTACTCGCCATGGTGGCGACGATCGTTGCCCAGGTCTGGTCCGACCTTCCCCTTGCCGTCCTGTTGTTACTGGGCGGGCTGCAGACCATAGATCCGTCGCTACTGGACGCGGCCGAGGTAGACGGAGCCTCCGGGTGGAATCGCGCCTGGTACGTCTCGATCCCGCTCATCACACCCCAACTGGCCCTCACCACGGTGTGGTTCAGCTATTCGACGCTTACCTCGCTGGGAGTTGTGCTTGCGCTGACCGGCGGCGGCCCAGTTGACGCCACCAGAACTCTGCCGATCGTGCTGTACGACACCGCCTTTCGGGACCTCCGCACCCATGAGGCGCTCGCCATCGCCATGATCATTCTCGCCTTCAACGCCCTACTGACGTTGCTCTACGTGCGCGTATCCCGGCGTTACGACTTGGGGAACTGATGAGCACTCGAACCATTCCTTCACTGAGGTTGCCAACCCTGGGGAGCGGATGGATTCGAACGGTGCTGATCTCGATCCCGTTGATCGCGCTGCTCGTGTGGACGGTGCTTCCGATATTGATGACGCTTTCGGTGTCGTTCAAGACGCGTGCCGACGTCTTCGCAAACCCGCAGCTCATCCCCTCGAACCCCACGCTCGAGGCTTATCAGTCGGTATTCGATCGCCAGGGGTTCAGAGGAGCATTCGTCAACAGCGTCGTCGTCGGCCTGGGGACCGCCGTACTGACCCTGCTCGTGGCCATCCCCGCGGCGTACGCCTTCGCGCGGTTCCGGTTTCGCGGCAGGCATCTGCTCCTTTTGTTCACCCTGCTCCCGAGGCTCATCCCCGGCTTGGGTCTGATGGTTCCTCTGTACCGGCTGGCGGTCGCCCTGGGCGCCATCGACAAGAAGATGACTCTGATCGTCGTATTCACGGGCACCATCCTGCCTCTGGCGGTATGGCTCCTCGTGGGCTTCTTCCAACAGATCCCGCGCGATCTGGAGGAGGCGGCGAACGTCGACGGCGCAAACATGTTCTCGCGGATCCGCTTCGTCGTGCTGCCGCTGGCGGTTCCGGCGATGATCACGATCGGCGTGCTCGCGTTCCGCGAGGCCTGGAACGAGTTCAACCTCGTGCTTGCGCTGACGCAGAGCCCGGGTAACCGCACGTTGCCCTACGAGCTGTGGTTGATGACCGATACGACCGGCTTCCAAGACAATCCGGGGCAGGCCGCCTTCGCGATGCTCACCCTGGTTCCCTTCATCTTCGTGTATCTGCGCGTCGAGCGATACGTCGTCGGCGGCATCACCAGCGGCGCGGTGAAGTAGTGGGCGGACGCGCCGACTCCGTGCACCCTTGTCTCGGCCGCGGACCGCCGAGCACCGTCTTCGTTGGTTGACCGCTGTTGGCCCAGGAGGAGCAACCCAGTGGACTCCTCCGTTGCGCAACAAGAAAGGTTGGGGGGCATGGACTTGCAGGGAACGGAAGGACGCATCGGCCCGAGAGGCGCGGGCGCTCGACGTCGAACTAGAGCGATCGCGCTGCTGGCGGCTCTCATGTTGGTGCTGGCTGCGTGCAACGGTGGCGACGAGGAAGAGGGCAGCGGTGAAGACGGTGGCCCGGTCGAGGTGACTCTCTGGCTCAACGGCGAGAGCGCCCCGGAGGACGAGTTCGCGGCCCTGGAGGAAGAGCACAACGTGATCGTCAACTTCGACGTGAGAGGTGACGAGATCTTCTCGGACATGCTCCGAATGCGTGATGCCGGAGAACAGTTACCCGACATCGTCGAAATCGATTCGAACCTCGTCCCGGCCTTCATGGAGGCCGAACTCATCCAGCCGATGACCGAACAGGTCGAGCAGTTCGAAGAAGAAGAACCCGACGTCTACGAGACGGTCATTCCCAAGGTCTGGGAGGACGGCACGTACGACGGCGAGATCTACCACGCGCCGATCAAGAACCTCTACGACGCGATCTACTACAACGTCGCCCTGCTCGAGGAGGCGAGCGTAGAGCCTCAGTTCGACACCTGGTTCGATGTCCTGGACGCGGCTCGACAACTACAGGACACGCACCCCGACCTGCCAGCCTATTTCGGAACCGGGGGAACCAGCGCCGACCGAGTGTTCCACTGGCTTCACAACTTTGGCGTCCCCTTCGATGGCAACATTCCCGATCTGTCCAGCGAGCAGGGCCTGGCCTTCATCGATTGGATGCAGACGATGTACGAAGAGGAAATCGTCGATCCCGAGTTCATGATCGGGCAACAGGACGAGTCCCTCGGGGCGTTCGCTCGCGGGGACCTGCCCATTCTCATGGAGGGGTTGAACGGGGGCGTCGCCTTTATGGACATCGATGGGTTCGAGTACGGTTCCGGCTGGCGGACGCTCCCGATGCCTACTAATGAAGAAGATGGTGGAGTGCAGATGGGTGTGCCGCGCGGTATGTCCATCGCCGCGGAGACCGAGCACCCGGACGAGGCGGGTCTCGTCATGCGGTATCTCGCGTCGCCGGAGATAGCCGAGGAGCGCTATTTGTTTAGAGACGCGGCCCCGACCATGTCACAGCCGCTGTACGACGAGTCCGAGGAGTTGGAGGAGATACAGCCGTACTTCACCGAGGAGATCCAGGAGGTCTTCCTCGCGCTCGAGGCTCAGATTCCGCCGGGCACCGACACGGCGGCGGTCGCTGACGTGCTTATCAACCTCTTGGAGGAGCTGACCGTTACCGGGACGGATGACTCGCCCGAAGAGGTAGCGGACCGATACCAAGCCGAGTTCGACGAGTTGAGTAGCTGACATGACCGACCGGCCCGAGGTGCAATCGTGGACCGACGTCCGCGATGGCATGTGTATCGACTGGCAGGTTCCGATCGAGATGCCGGACGGTGCGGTGCTTCGAAGCGACGTCTACCGCCCGACCGCTCAGGGCCGGTACCCCGTCATCCTCAGCCACGGCGTCTACGCAAAAGGCCTGCCGTTCAACGGAGCCATCTATCGAATGCAGTGGGACAAGCTGGTCGAGAAGGATCCGTCCGTGCTCGAGGGCTCGACCAACGCCTACCAGTCCTGGGAGGTCACCGACCCGGAACGCTGGGTTCCCCACGGGTACATCGTGGTGCGAGTCGACTCGAGGGGCGCGGGGTGGTCACCGGGCCGCCTCGACCCGCGCTCACCGAAGGAGTTCGAAGACGTCTGCGACTCCGTCGAGTGGGCCGGCGTTCAACCCTGGAGCAACGGGAAGGTCGGGATAGCCGGCATCTCCTACTACGCGGTCATGGGGTGGGCGGCCGCCTCTCGTCAGCCGCCGCACCTGGCGGCGGTCATCGCCTGGGAGGGCTTCAACGACCAGTATCGCGACGCGTTCTATCACGGCGGCATCCTCAGCGAGTTCACCAAACGCTGGCAACCGACGCAAATCAACCCGATCCAGTACGGGCAAGGTGAACGCGCGCCGACCAACCCCAACACAGGGCAGTCGGTCGCCGGGCCCGTCACGCTCGGCGAGGAGGAGTTGGAGCGCAACCGCATCAACTACTTCGGCGCGATCAAGGAGCATCCACTGTTCGACGAATGGCATCGAGAGCGAACCATCGACCTATCGAAGGTCGAGGTCCCGGTTCTCAGCGCCGCCAACTGGGGCGGGCAGGGTCTTCACCCACGCGGGAACTTCAACGGTTTCGTGGGCGCCTCCTCGCAGCACAAGTGGCTGGAGGCGCACGGCAATACTCATTGGACGCACTTCTATTCGGCCTACGGGCGGGATCTGCAGAAGCGCTTCTTCGATCACTTTCTCAAAGGACTCGACAACGGCTGGGACCGCACGCCTCGCGTCCAGCTAAACATCCGGCACCCGGGCGAACGTTTCGTATTGCGCGGAGAGCACGAGTGGCCGCTCGCTCGAACGGAGTGGACCCGCTTACACCTGCACCCCGACCTGACTCTTGGCCGCGAACCAGTCGACCAGCAGGCGAGCATCGAGTACGAGGCGCTGGGTGACGGTCTGTTGTTCTTGTTGCCGGCGCCGGACGAGGAGATGGAGGTAACCGGTCCCATGGCGGCGACCTTGTTCGTATCGTCGTCGACAACGGACGCCGACATCTTCCTTGTTGTTCGGCTCTTCGATCCCGATGGCGACGAGGTCACGTTCGAAGGTTCGACCGATCCCAACACCCCGATCGCCAACGGCTGGTTGCGTGCATCGCACCGGGCTCTCGACGCCGGCCGTAGCCGGCCGTGGCAACCTTTCCACACTCACGATCGCGAGGAGCCGCTCGAGCCAGGACGGATCTACGAGCTCAACGTCGAGATCGTGCCCTCGTGCGTCGTGGTGCCGCCCGGCCATCGGCTCGGCCTCTGGGTCCGCGGCAAGGACTACGAGTACGGAGGGAAGCTCGACGAGTACGGCCAGACCTTCTACTACGCCACTCAGGGAACCGGAGGAATGACCCACAACGACCCCGACAGCCGCCCGCCGGATGTCTTCGGCGGAAACGTCACGCTCCACCTGGGGCCTGAGCACCCCTCGCACCTCCTCCTGCCGGTGATTCCCCCATGATGAAGCAAAGGAACGTGGCGGACCACTCATATCTTTCATATCTTGTATAATGCATAATCTATGATTTTGACGATTACGCCCGCAGCGGCGCCGCGCGAAGAGAGTCTGAATTCAGGCTCCGCAACGGCGTGATCATCACCGAGTCGTTCACCTTGCAGGCCGGGCGCGAGCGCGCCGCCGCCCTCCTCTCCGACATCGAGCGAGTCGCCACCTGCGTGCCGGGCGTCGAGAACGTCGTGATGACGGAGCCGAACACCTACGAAGCGGTGCTGAGAACGCAGATAGGGCCCATCAAGTCCTCCTTCGCCGGCTCGGTTCAGGTCGATCCGTCCGGCGCTCCGGCCCGCCTCGCGGCCAGCGCCCAGGGCAAGGACCGTTCGACCCAGAGCATGGCGAAGGTGGGCTTCTCCGCGACCCTCGAGGAAGTCGGTGACAACACCACGCGCGTCGACGCCGAGGCCGACGTCTCGATTCGAGGTCGGTTGGGTCAGTTCGGGACCGGCGTCATTCAGGCGACCGCGACTCAGATGCTCAACGACTTCGCGACCTGTGCCAACACCCTCCTCGGCGCGACCGAGGACGAGGGAGTCGCGCCCCTTCCCGCCCCCGAGCGGACCCTCAGGGTGGGCCGGGTCGTGGGGCTTTCGCTGTGGGCGCGCGTGGTCGCGTTCGTGCGAAGGCTTCGGCGAACCCCTCCACACGACGATCCCGGCGGGACCTAAGTGGGCCAATAACGTGGAGATCGACTATCTGGAACCCTCGACGGTCTCCGAGGCCTGCGAGCTCCTCGAGAGGCATGAAGGCGGCAAGGCCGTAGCGGGCGGAACGGCCGTCGTGCTGATGATGCAGCAGGGACTGCTGCTTCCCGAGGTGCTCGTCTCTCTTCGCAACATCGACGGCCTCTCCAACATCGCCGCGCGCGACGATCTCATCACCATCGGAGGCGCGGTCACGCTTCAGGAGATCGCCTCTTCGTCCCTGCTGCAGGAGCACACTCCGAGCCTCGCCAAGGCTTGCGGGCTCGTCGGCAACGTCAGGGTCCGCAACGCGGCCACCTTGGGGGGAAACCTTGCGGAGGCGGACTACGCTTCCGATCCCCCGGCCGTGCTTGCTGGTTTGGACGCCACCGTGGTCGCCCAAAGTGGACGAGGTGAACGACGCATCGCGGCTCACGATCTGGTGACCGGCTTCTACGAGACCGCGCTCGAGCACGACGAGATCATCACTCAAGTCGAGGTGCGGCCCCTGGCGCCGGGGGAACGCGCCCTGTACCTCAAGTACGTGAGTCGCTCGTCGGAGGATCGGCCCTGTGTTGGAGTCGCGGCACGCGCCTGCTTCTCGGACGGGCTGGTCGACGAGCTCTCCATCGTTGTAGGAGCGGCCGCATCGACCCCACAACGCCTCGGGGACGTGGAAGCTCAGGCAGTCGGGACGCGCCTCGAGGCGGATGTCATCGAGAGCGTGGCCGGAGCCTATGCGGACGGGATATCGCCGCTCGAGGACGCGCGGGGATCTGCCTGGTATCGCAAGCGAATGATCCGTGTCTTCGTAAAGCGGGCCCTCACCGGCCTCGTCTCGAACGACGCTGCTGCCTCGTGAACCAAGTGACGGGCACGAACCTTCCGATGCGGGACGCCCGAGACCGGGTGGTCGGTTCGTTGCCGTTGGTTCTGAACGAGTCGGTACCCAGCATGGCCTTCGCGGCGGCGGTTCGAAGCCCGGTTCCGCACGCGCTCATTCGGTCGATCGACGCCGAGCCCGCGCGCGAGATGTCCGGGGTGGTCGCGGTGCTCACCGGAGAGGACCTGGCTGCCAACGACGCCATAGATCCCCTTTACGGCGGCCAGCGCGACGATCAACCCATCGTCGCGATCGGCAAGGTGAGATACGCGGGCGAGATCGTCGCACTTGTGATCGCCGATAGTCCCGAAATCGCGGCCGAGGCCGTCACCTGGGTGGACGTCGACTATGATGAGCTCCCGTTCGTCGTCGACCCCGTCGAAGCGATGGCCGGCGAGGCCCCCGCGATTCACGACGAGTGGCCCGACAACGACTGTGGCACGTGGAAGCTCCGGCACGGCGACATCGAAACGGGATGGGCCATGTCGGATCGCATCTACGAGGACACCTACACCTCGCCGCCGGCGAGCCACGTCCCGATGGAACCTCACGTTGCGCTTGCGAGCTTCGATGAGGACACGGGATTCGACGTTCTCACGGCCAGCCAGGCCCCCTACATGGTGCAGAAAGCGCTCACACGTGTGTTCGACCTTCCGCCCGAGAAGGTGCGCATCCGGACTCTCAACCTCGGAGGTGCGTACGGTGCCAAGGGGGGCGTCAAGCTCGAGCCGCTCGTCGCCTACGCGGCCTGGGTCACGCGTCGCCCGGTCAAGATGACCTTGACGCGCCCTGAGGTCTTCCTGACCACGGGGAAGCACTCCGCGCACGTCGCGATCAAGACCGGAGTCACCAACGAAGGGACGATAGTTGCTCGTCAGGTCTGGGTCACTTACAACGCCGGCGCGTACGCCGCATCGAGCCCGATGGGAGCCGGGCAGGGGATGACCAGAGCACCGGGTCCCTATCGCATCCCCCACGTCTGGGTCGACGCGACCTCTCGCTACACCAACAGCGTGCCAACCGGCCCGTTCCGCGGCGCCATGACGTCTCAGGTGTGCTGGGCCTACGAGTCTCAGCTCGACGACATCGCCGCCGACCTCGGCATCGACCCCGTCGAGCTCCGAAGAAGGAACCTGCTGCGCGAGGGAGACGTCTACGCGACCGGTGAGTCGCTGCACGACGTTCACTTCACCGAGCTCCTCGACGACGTCGCCGGTGCAATCGGTTGGAACGAGGAACCGACGCCGGACGGCGACACCATCGTGCGGGGCAAGGGCCTTGCCTTGATGATCAAGAGCACGCTCACCCCATCACGCTCGGAGGCCCGCCTCCGGCTCACGGGGGACGGCAGACTGACCATTCTGTCGAGCAGTGTCGAGATGGGGCAGGGTGCGGCCACGACGCTGCTGCAGATCGCTGCGGATGCGACCGGGATTCCCGCCGAGTCGATAGACGCTCCCTTTCCCGATACCTCGATCACACCGTTCGATACGGTCACGGCATCGAGCCGCACGACCTTCTCGATGGGCGCCGCCGTCAACGACGCGGCGATCAATCTCCGCACGAAGCTCGACGACTTGCTGGTCGACCAGCTCGAGGTGGACCGGGCCGATCTTCATCACGAAGGCGGAGCCGCGGGCGTCAAGGGCGCGGCTTCGATGACCGGCTACGGTGAGATCCTGCAGGGAGCGGGTCTCGAGGAGCTGATCGGCGAGGGAGTCTTCGAGAGCACCGAGGGCATGCCTGCGCTCGATCGCGAGACGGGCCAGGGCCGAGCCTCCGTTCATTGGCACGAGGGGGCGGTCGGCGCCGAGGTCGAGGTCGATCTCGAGACCGGACGCATTCGTGTGCTTCGCTGTCACGGCGCGTCCTTTGCGGGGCGAGTCGTCAATCCCCTGCGCGTGAAACAACAGAACGAAGGGAACATGATCTTCGGGCTCGGCCCCGCGCTGTTCGAGGAGCTCGTCTACGACTCGGGCCAGGTGGTGAACCCGAATCTGTCGGACTACATGATCCCCTCGATCCTCGACATCCCCGAGCGACTTACGAGCAGCGCCGTCGAGAGCGACGACGAAGGCGCCGATGTGCACGGAGTCGGCGAGATGACTATCCCTCCTCTCGCTCCGGCCATTGCAAATGCGATCTTTAGGGCAACGGGTGCGCGGATTCGAGAACTACCCATGACCCCCGAGCGCGTGCTGCGAGCGCTCGACGAGGCGCAGGCAAAGGAAGCGAAACCATCTAGCGATCGTCTCGACGATCGCGCCAGATAATCATGACCGAGCGAAGCGTCGAGCTGGTCGTCAACGAAACGCCAACTACCATTACGGTGCGCACCGGAGACACGCTCCTCCACACGCTGCGGGAGGACCTCGGACTGAAGAGCGTGCGGGGCACGTGCGGCATAGGCATCTGCGGCACCTGCACCGTGCTCGTCGACGGATTGCCGGTCAGCTCGTGTAACGCTCTCACCGTGATGCACGCAGGTGCAGGCATCACCACCTCGGAGGGCCTAGCACACGACGGCGAACTCGACTCGGTGCAGCGGGCCTTCGTCGACCAGGGCGCGTATCAATGCTCGTACTGCATCCCCGCAATGGTGCTTACGGTCCGGTCACTGCTCGATCAGCATCCCGGCCTCGGCGCCGAGGCCATCCGCGAGCAGCTCGCCGGCAACCTCTGCCGCTGCGGCACCTACCCGCAGATCATGGCCGCCGTCGAGTCGCTGATTGCCGAGCGCGAGTCCGTCGGCGAAGATTCGGGGCCCGGCGCCTAGCTCTCCCCTATTGCTCCGCGATCTCGGCGCGGATCGCCTTGGCTGCCTTCAGGAGCAGAGTCCGGTTGGCGCCGTCGGAGTGTAGGAACGCAGCCGCGTCTCTGATCAGCTTCTCCATTCCGTTGCTCTCGTCCTTCATGTAGCCGCGACCACCGTGCAACTCGAGAGCCTGGGTCACCACCCGCCACGCTACCTGACTCGCGAAGACCTTGGGCAGTGAGCCGTGAGTCGGCACCCACGCCATGGTTCCGTCCGCGCCGCGGGCAGCTCGGTGGACGTAGGTCCTCGCGGCCTCCAACTCCATTCGCATGTGAGCCAGGTCGATGGCCACGCTGTCGTGACTCAACAGCGGTCCTCCTCCCTGCACACGCTTCTGTGCCCAGGCCAGCGCTCTCTCGTATGCGGCCTGGCCGACGCCCAGGATGCTGGCCGCCGCGTACGCGTTGCTGGCCGGGAAGAAACGGCTCTGCACGCCGAAGCCGCCGTTGACCTCTCCCAACACGTCGGAGTCAGGAACGAAGCAGTCGTCGAACAGCAGCTCGGCGTTATTGGCCAGCCTTTCCCCGAGCTTGTTGTGCACGCGCCCCGTCGAGAAGCCGGGGGCGCCCCGTCGCATAAGGAAGGCCGTCGATCCCTCGAGCAGGCTCTTCGAGGGATCCGCCTGGGCGAAGATGATGAACACCGTCGCCCGGTTCGCGTTGGATACGAAGTGCTTCTTGCCGGTGAGCTTCCAGCCCCCCTCGACTCGTTCGGCTACCGTCTTGTAGGACGCCCCCTCGTAGGGCGCAATGTAGTCAGAGGCAACCTCGGGCTCGGTAAACCCGATGGCCAACAGGCACCTCGGATCGTCACGGACGATCGGCAGGTAACGCTCCCGCTGATCGGTGGTGGTTGCGGCCTCGAGAGTCTGGATCAGCTTCCAGGTCTGCGCCATGACGACGGAGACACCGAGGTCGAAGCGAGCAATTTCCTCGACCACCTTGGCCGTGACGAGACAACCCGCGCCGCCTCCTCCCCATTCCTCCGACAACGTCATGGTTCGCAATCCGCGACGAGAGGCCTCCTCGACGATGTCCCACGAAAAGGAGCCCTCGGGATCTACCTTGGCGTCCAGCTCCTGCGCGCTCGGAGCGACCACCTCTTGACCGAACCGGCGAGCAACTTCAGCCCAGTGTTTCTCGAGATGCTCGGTAGCCACTGGAACTCCTTTCACCTCATTCATGACCGCAGCCGCGCCGGCTGGAGCGCCGGGTGTCCCTAGGAGGGAGCGCCTCTTCGACCGTCGCCCAACAATCGCGTCGCGTTCCCACCCCACACCTGCGACGCACGCTCACCCGCAAGAGCATCGATGGCCGAGGCTTGTGCCGGATCGGTCATGTCGAATGGAAGATCGGTTCCGAACAGCACGTGATCCGGCCCCACGAGTTCGACGAGGAATTCCAGTGCCGCGGGACTGTGCGTCAAGGTGTCGTAGTAGAGGTTTCCGATCGACGCGCTCGGTTTGCGGTCGGCGAAGGCCGAGCTCTCCTCTCTTACGAGGTACCCCCTGTCGAGCCGCCCGAGTTGATACGGCATGAAACCCCCGCCGTGCACGAGCAGGAAGCGGACGTCATGTCGCGAGAAGAAACCCGAGAACAGCAGCCTCGTCGCGGCCAGGGCGGTGAGGAACGGGAGCCCCACGAGATTCGTCATGTAGAAATCCTCGAGGCCCGGCCTCGGCCCAACGAAATAAGGATGCAGTAGCACCAGCACGTCCAGCTCGTCTGCAATCGCGAAGAAGTCCTCGTAGCGCGGATCGTCGAGAGGCACACTCTCGATATCGGTGCCGATCTCGACACTCCGCATGCCGAGATCCTCGACACAGCGTCGAAGCTCCCCGGCGGCGGCAGCCGGGTCCTGCATCGGCACGGTTGCCATCCCGCTGATGCGGCCGCCGCTCTCCGCTGCCTGCTTGCCGATCCAGTCATTCGAGCGCTCGCAGAACTCCGCTCCCGACACGGCGTCGACCCCGTAGAAAAACAGCGTTGGCGTGGGCCCGAGCACGGCGTGATCCACACCCGTCTCGTCGAGGTTCTCGACTATCCGATCCAGCAGGTGGAAGTCGGGGTCGAGGGGATAGTGGTACCCCTGCTGGTGCATCACCATGTCCCCCTCGACTCTGAGGTTGTCTATGGCGCGTCCGGCCCGGGCCTCCTCGATGAGAAACTGAGGAATATAGTGCCGGTGAACGTCGACGCGCCGGACCGCCGCGCCTATGGTCAGGCCTTCCCGAGCTCTTGAAGTCTGTCGGTCTCGCCCGGATTGATCTTGTGCCCAACCCCGTCGATGGTGTTCTTGACGCTCAACACCGTGGTGTCCTCGAGTGCAGTCACTCGATGCTTGACCATGGACGGCGCGTGAAACGCAGATCCGGGACCGATTTCTCCGGTCTCTTCGGGAAACTCGACCTTGAGGCGACCCGAGATGACGTACATGATCTGCTCGTGCGGGTGAGCGTGCTCGACCGCACCCTCGCCCTTGTCGAAGGTAAAGCGGCCGACCTCGAGCTTCTCGCCGGTCACCATCTCACCGAATGCCGACGAGTACTTCGGCGTCGCGTACTCCTTCTCGATCTCGTCAAAGTGATGGAAGGGCATGGCTCTCTCCTCTATGTCGTTGTTACTTGAGTGTGCCGGTGGGCTCGTAGCCGCTCGGGTCCACGATGTTCTTGAAGCTGACCGCGTAGGTGTCCTCGAGCGCCTCTACCGCGTGCGGCACGTTCGAGGGATGGAAACTGCCTTCGTCCTGCCCGACCTCATAAGGCTCCTCGTCACCAAGCGTCACACGCAGCCTGCCGCTCAGGATGTAGAAGGTCTGCTCCTCCGGGTGGTGGTGCTTGTGCGCTCCCTCACCCGCCTTGAAGAACACCTTGGTCACCTCTTGCTTCTCGCTCCGCAACACCGGACCGCTGGCGGTCGAGTAACCGCCCGACACCACGTTGTCGGGGTTGTCGTCCCACGTCACTTTGCCCATCTCTGGGTCACCTCCACTGCCGGCCTGCATTTCCTGTCATGAACAACCAACTGTTAGCTGGCAACCAGGTCGAGCTCTTCGAACTTGCGCAACACGTTAGCCTTGGTCAACGCAACTGCGTCGTCCGATGGATCGCGCGGGAAGGGAAGGTCGATCTTCAAGTCCTCCCTGAGCCTCCCGCCCTTGCCGAAGATCACCATGCGAGTAGACAGTTCCACCGCCTCGCCCACGTCGTGCGTTACGAACAGCACGGTCTTCTTGGTTTCCATCCAGATGTGGTGAAGCTCCTTGCGAAGTGAGCGACCCGTGATCGCGTCGAGATGGCTGAAGGGCTCGTCCATCAGCAGCACGTCGGGTTCGATCGAAAACGCGCGCGCGATGCCGACTCGTTGTTGCATGCCGCCCGAAAGTTGGCCCGGGTACTGGCCGGCGGTATGACCGAGGTCGACCATCTCGAGATAGCGCTGGCACCGCTCGCGCGTCTTGGTGTCCCTGTTCTTCTGCACGAACAGCAGGTTGTCCATGACCGTCCTCCAGGGAAGCAGTCGCGCCGCCTGAAACACGTACCCGTTGCGAGCCGTCTTGCCGCCCTCGGTGATCTCGGCGATGCCGGACGTCGGGGTCTCGATCCCCGAGAGAATGTTGAGGAGAGTGGACTTGCCGCAACCCGAGGGCCCCACGACGCTGACGAAGACGTGCCCGGACGCCTCGAAGGTGGCGTCCTCGAGGGCCACGACGGTCGAGTCCGAAGTAACGAACTCCTTGCGAAGATTCTGAACCTTAATGCTTGCCACTGGTTTCCCTCTCGAGGTCGGATGCGGCGGTCTCTAGTTCAACCAAGTCCTCTCTTGCGCTGCCCTTGAGGCCCAAATCAAGCATTTGCCGGGTGAGTTTCCTCTGCGCCCTCCGTCTCGGCGGGAGCCTGATCGCCTATCGCGGGCCTCCACCGGAACACACGGTTGTAGAGCTTCTTGAAGACGAGGCGCTCCGCGAAGAGGGCAAAGATCATGAAGAAGAGCGCGTAGCCAATGACGCCCTGAGCTCGCCGGGCGTCGTACCAGAAGCGAATGGTCCACCCGGCGCCGCTGGTCGACGCGTAGATCTCGGCCAGCACCAAGCCCTTCCAGCCGTTCGCGAGCCCGTATCGCATCGAGGCGAACAGGAACGGCATGAGCGATGGAAATACCACATGTCGCACCCGATGGAGATCCGAGGTGCCGTAGGCCCTGCCCATGTCGAGCAGGTCCTTGGGAACCGCCCTGACCCCCTCGGACACGTTGATTATCACGAAGGTGACAGACGCCAGCACGACGGTGATGATCGATGACCGTTCGACGAAGCCGAACCACATCGCCGCGATCAGCGCCCACACCAGCGATGGCATCGCAAGTCCTACGACGACGAAGTCATGAAGGAAGTTCTCGACGCGCTTGAACAATCCCATCAGCAGGCCGATCGGGATGCCTATCAGCAGTGCGATACCGAAGCCGGTCACCAGGCGACGCAGGCTCGTGGCGAACGCCTGGTAGACGGTCTCGGGGGCGAGCGTGTCGGCCCGAAGCTCGGCCCACATGAACTCGCCCACCTCGAACGGCGTGGGAATCAGGGCGGTCGGTAGTAGGGGGACCAGCAGCTGCCATCCGACGAGGAAGGATACGAATGAGATCGCGCGGGCCGTTTTCGGGCTCCGCCAGAACCTCGAGAAGGCCCGAGGCACACCGAATGGCTTTCGAGCGACCGTAGCGGTGCTACTCATGGCGATCGCCTCGACTCCCGCCTGTCGTTCGGGCCGTCACGAGGTCACCTCCGGACGCCACCGGAAGAAGCGGTCGATCTGGCGCTGCAGAACGACTCGTTCCAGGAACAGGGCCAGGGCGAAGAACAGCAAGACCCACGAGAGAAGTCCGGCCATCGAGAAGAGCTGGAACTCTCGGCGCATCATGAATCCAATGCCCTCGTTCCCGCCGATGACCTCGGCCAGGGTCGCGACCTTCCAGCTAACCGAGAATCCATAGCGGATCGCAGTGAAGATGAAGGGTGCGAGGAAGGGAATTATGACGTGGCGAATCAGACGGGGGCGCGACACGTTGTAGGAGCGCGCCATGTCGGTGAGGTCCTTGGGCGCCGCCTTGACCCCTTCGACGAGGTTGACGGCGACGTATGGGAAACCGGTGACGACGACCGCAAGTATGGGTCCGATGTAGCTCAGCCCGAAGACCATGGTGGAGACCAAGACGAAGATTAGGCCCGGCGTCGTCATCAGTACCAGAACCCAGTCCGAGAAGAACGCCTCCCACCATCGATTCATCCCCATGAGGATGCCGATAAACGTCCCGATGATGAACGCCAGCGAGAAGCCGATGGCGATCTTCTCCAGCGTGGCGCCAAAGTGCGTCAGCAGGAGCCCCCCAGTCACGATCTCCTGCATGGTCTCGAGAATCGTCAGCGGTGGCGGAAGGATGAAGTCCTCGACCAGGTAGGTCGAGGAGAACTGCCAGATCCCGATGAAGAATATGTATCCGGCAGCGCGCCATATCCAGCGACTGCGCCGATCGGCCCGCTTCTTGTCTCGAGCCTTCTGTTCCTGATCGGCCGGTGCCCGGCCCGCTTTCAGGTCGCCCGCTGGCGTAGATGTCGTTGCCATGTCTCCCATCTTTGAGATGGACGCTGCCCTCTCCTAGAAGATTGGTGCGCCCCCGGCCTGCAGTGTGGAAACGGGGACTATCTCCATTACGTGCCGGAGGCAACGTGCCTAGGTCGGAGGTTCGACGACTTCGAAGCGAGGTGTTGGGGCGCTCTCCTCCATGAAGCCCGTTTCCTTCATGAGGTCGTAGATAGACGTCTCCGCCTTTACCCAGTCCTCGTCGAGGTAGACGGTGTCGACGAACCAGTCGTGATCCTCGATGTACTGCTGGATGAACTCGACATCGGCTTCTTCCTCCACGGCGAAGTGCTGCGGATAGGTGGCGATGATCTCCGCCTGGTTCTCGTGCCATTTGTCGATGCCGCTCTGCCAGAGCTCGAGGAAGGCAGCCGCCAGGTCCTCGTTCTCCTCGAACCATTCCTCGGTCGAGGTAAACATGTTGCCCATCACGCCCTTGTGGTCGGGGTCGGGACCGATCTCCTGGTACAGCTCCCAGGGCGTCTCTCCCCCGTACATGACCTCTATCTCGCCCCTGCGAAGGTATGGGGCCGCGGCTTCGGGAATGCACACGATCGCCTCGACGTCGCCACGCACGAGGAGCTCCGGCATGACGAAGTAGTCCTCGACCACGAGCTCGTAGTCGCCTTCACCGACGCGGTAGTTGAGCCCGTGGAGCTTTTCCGCGTAGAAACCCCAGACGAGCGTCGACGAGACGGGGCCGATCACGCCGATCTTCGATCCCTTGGGGATGTCCGCGAGCGTTTCGTAGTTGGACTCGGGTCGCGCCATCATCGAGACTCGGAGGTGGTTGTACTGGCCGAACGTCACCGTCTTGATGTCCGTCTCCTTCTCGAGGAGCGGTAGCTCGTAAGTGGCGGTCGACACGATGTCACCGTGGCCTCCGGCGAAGAACGCAAACTCGTCCCAGGTCGATGACGTCACGATCCTCGTGTTGAACTTCTCCTCCCACTCGACGATCATGCCGTTGTCGTTCATGTAGTCCCACACCGGGTCCGGGGCGAACGCGAACCGAATGACGCTGCGTTCGCCGTCGCCGGAGGCACCGTCGTCGCCACCCCCGCAGGCCGCGGCCACGAGCCCGAGCACCGCCAACAGGGCCAGCCATCGCAACTTGCCCCTGTACGCCCAACGAGATTCCGGTCGGTGTGCTGCTCGCGACATGGGTGCCCCCCGAGTCCGGTCCTGTCCCCCGACAGGACGCCTTTTTCTCCACCCGACGATATCATGCATAATATATAGACGCAACGACTTTCCCAAGTGCAGCAGTTCCGGAGGGCGCCAATGAGCGGGAAGACGAGGGCCAAAACGTACGCTTCCACCGAAACCCTCGAGGTCTTCGGCAGGAGGTTACGAGTCTTGGACCTGGGTCACGAGTTATCCGACGACATTCCCGTCTATCCCGGTCACATGAAGGTGGCGACCTGGTGGCACCTCACTCATGAGGAATCCCTGATGAGGATGGGCGATACCGACTTCTGCGGCTACGGCGTCCGCGGCATGTCCCTGTGCGAGCACGTCTCCACACACGTCGACGCTGTCTACCACTTCAACCCAACCCGGCCCGACCTCGCCATCGACACCGTTCCTCTCTCGACGATGATCACGCCGGCGGCATGGGTCGACCTCTCCTTCGCCGCGCCGCGCACCGATATCTCTCTCGATCAGCTTCGCCGCGCCCTCGACGAGGCAAAGATCGAGATCGAGCCCGGGTCGACGCTCCTCTACTACACGGGTGTGGAGTCGTACTGGGACACCGACGCGAAGAGATTCTTGACCGACTACCCGGGCATGGGTGAAGAGGCATCTCGATGGTTACTGGACCAGGGCATCGTGAACCTGTGCACCGACGCGATCTCGACCGACAATCCCACGAACACGAGCTACCCCAACCACCGTGCACACGGGGAACGACTCGTGGTCCATACAGAGAACGTCGCAAACATGACCAAGATCCCGCTGCATCAGGGGTTCTGGTTCATGATGCTCCCCCTGCGCTTCAAGGGGATGACCGGAAGCCCGATTCGCCCGCTCGCGCTGTGGGACGAAACCGCCGACGCAACCTAGTCAATGAAAAACGGGCTCAGAGAATCGTGTAGCCGCCGTCGACGAAGATCGTCGTGCCTGTCGTGAACGAGGCCTCATTCGAGGCCAGGTAGACGACGGCCCCGACCATCTCTTCTGGATCCGCCACCCTGCCCAGCGGAATCGTGCGAAGGTTCGTTTCCGCGACATCAGGCCGCTCGAACATCGCGCGGTTGCCCGGCGTGAGCGTCGGTCCGGGAGCCATCGCATTGACACGGATTCCGTGCGGTGCAAGATCGACCGCCATGGATTTGACGAGTTGGCGCACTCCGCCCTTGGCTGTGGCGTAGTGGCCCATGCCGGGCCGTGCGACCTCGCTGAGTTGCGACGACGTTACGACGATCGCCCCGCCACCATTCGCAGCCATCTGGCGTGCGCACACCAGGCTGCAGTAGTAGACGCTGGTGAGGTTGCGGTCGATCATGCTCTGCCACACATGAGGGTCGAGCTCGAGAAAGGGAATCATCTCTCCGCGAGATCCTCCGGCGTTGGCGACCAGGAGATCTACTCCTCCGAATGCGTTGACGGCAGTTGCATGCATGCGTTGGACCTGTTCGAGATCGGTCAGATCGGCAACCACCGAGATGGCTTCATCACCCGACTCGCCAATGGAGGCCGCGACCTCCTGGACGGCGACCTTGGCCACGTCAACGCACGCGACCCTCGCCCCCTCGCGCGCCACTCCTCTAGCCAGCGCTGCGCCGATTCCACCGGCCGCTCCGGTCACGATGGCGCGACGGCCCGCCAGCCGGCCCGCTCTGTTTTCTCCTCCTCGAGCGCTCATCGGCCGGACGCCTACATGTCGCCCGCGATCGATCCCGGGTAGCGGTGCTGCGACGAGGGGCCGCGGAAGCTCGCGAATACGGTGCAACCCTCGGGGTATTCGAACGGTCCGTGGGACTCCTCGCCGGACGCCCACACGTAGTCGCCTGGACGCATGGGCTCGCCGGCGGCGATCTGCAGGCCCTCGAGCACGATGACCGAGTGGCTGGCGTCGTGCTTGTGGAGTGGTTCGGTGTAGCCGGGTGGGAACTTGATCAGCATGTCGGTGTGCTGCGTTTCGGAATCCTGGTAGAGGACCTTGACCTTGACGCCGTTCCCGAGAGTCAGGATGTCGATGTCCTCCTCCCATTCGAGGTCCCATCGGTGCGCGGTGTGCCAGTGCTTGCCCATTGCTCTCTCCTCCATGTCGTGCGGCGGACGGTCCGGTGTGGGCGCGTCCCTGTTCGACATATGATGCATAGTATTTGTTACTCGGAGAAAAGATCACACTGGAGGACGGACCGAATGGAACGACCGGCGCCGGTGGTCACACGAAGAGAACGTCCATGAGGGCGATGGCCGTCACCGCCTACGGTGACCCCCTTACCGAGATCGACGTCGAGGAGCCGCGACTTCGAGAGGGCTTCGCTCTCCTCGAAGTACTCACCTGCGGCGTCTGCTTCAGTGACGTAAAGACGTCGCGTGGAAAGATGCCGTACAGCGACTCGCTGCAGCTACCTCACATCCCTGGTCACGAGATCTGCGGCAAGGTCATCGAGACCGACCCGGCGGGCGCGCTTCCGACCGGCACGGTCGTCGTCGCCTATCACATCTGGCCCTGCCGCCGTTGCGGACGCTGCCGCGCGGGTTACGACAACCTTTGCACCAGCCCAGTCTCGTGGACCGGCTTCACTCATCCCGGCGGGTTCCGCGACCGGCTCGCAGTTCCGCTCGATCGGCTCACCGTCGTGCCCGACAGCATCGACCCCATCCGCGCTGCGCCACTCACCTGCGCGCTGGGAACGGCCTATCGCGGCGTCGTGACGCGCGGCGAAGTGACGGCGGGGAGCAGAGCGGTGGTCATCGGGCTCGGCGGAGTGGGCATCCACGCGCTGCAGATCGCCCGGGCAACGGGGGCACGTGTGGTTGGCCTGGACGTCTCCCAGCCATCGATCGACGCGGCACTCGATCTAGACCTGGACGCGCGCGCAAGCGACGACGACGCCCTGGACGACATCGTCGCGGCCACGAACGGCGAGGGCGTCGACGTCGTCATCGATTGCGTCGGTCGAGAGGAGACGCTCGTGCAAGCGGACCGTCTCGTTCGGCCCGGCGGAAGAGTGGTCGAGGTTGGATACTCGATAGCGTCCAATTTCTTGTTGCCGACTCCCCGCTTCGTGCTCGAGGAGATCGAGCTCATTGGGTCACGCTACGTCTTGATGGACGAGCTCGAGCGCGCGATTCGACTCGTCGCCGACGGACACGTGCACATGGTCGTCGATGAAGGCCGCCCGCTGGAGGATGTGAACGAAGCCTTTGTCGATCTCGAGGCCGGTAGGGTCGTCGGCCGAACCGTGATCGACGTTGCGGGTGTGGCGTGACCGTCGAACTAGTGGTGCGCGGCGGGACGGTGGTTTCGTCCTCAGGACACGAGCTGTGCGATCTCCTGATCGCCGGCGGTCGAGTGACCGGCCGTACCGCCCCCGGAAAGGGACAGGGCGACGAGATCGTGGACGCCGACGGTCTCATGGTGCTCCCAGGAGGCGTCGACCCGCACGTGCACATGATGGACCCCGGACTGACGGAGCGCGAAGACTTCCCGACGGGCACAGCGGCGGCGGCCGTGGGTGGCGTGACAACGATCGTCGAGCATCACCGCAGCATCCCCTTCGTCCTCGACGCGGAGACTCTCAAGGACAAGGCCGCCTACCTCTCGGATCGGTCGCTGATCGACTTCGCACTGTTCGGTGGCGGTCATCCGGACAACATCGACGAGCTCGAACCCATGTGGCACGCGGGCGCCGCTTGTTTCAAGGCCTTCACCTGCAACCTTCACGGCGTGCCGGCGGTGTTGCCGGGCAAGATGCTGAAGCTGTTCCGCACCGTCGCATCATTCGATGGGCTCGTTCTCGTGCACGCTGAGGACGAGTTCATAGCAGCCGAGAACGAACAGGACCTTCGGGCCGCAGGAAGAAAGGACCCTCGAGTGGTTCCGGAGTGGCGCTCGAAGGAGGCCGAGCAGGTGGCGGTCAACACCGTCGCCCTGATCGCGCGGATTACCGGATGCCGGACGATCATCGCTCACGCGAGCCATCCTGAGATCTGCGCGCTGGCCGGACGCGAGCGCGCCCTAGGCGCAAGGCTCCAGGTTGAGAGCTGCCCCCACTATTTCCACCTCACCGAAGACGAAATCGAGACGTGGGGTCCGTACCACAAGTTCACGCCTCCGGCCCGCACGGCAGCCGACCGCGACCAGATGTGGATGGAGCTCGAAGAGGGCCGCGTCGACATGATCTGCGCAGACCACGCTCCCTCGACTCGTGCGCAGAAGGACGAGGGAGTCGACGACATCTGGACAGCGCCCTTCGGTGTCCCCGGCGTTGAGACCAGTCTCGAGATGATGCTCACCGGTGTTGCCGAGGGCAAGCTCACGCTCGAACGGCTCGTATCCGCCCGCTCCGAGTCCCCCGCCCGCTCCTACGGCCTGTGGCCGGCCAAGGGCAACCTCGATGCCGGGGCAGACGCGGACTTCGTGCTCGTCGATCTGGCTTCAGAGCGAGTCATCGACGACGCGGAAGTGGTCGCCAAGGTCGGCTGGACGCCGTTCGCGGGCCGGCGCGTAGTCGGTCAACCAGTACGCACCTACGTGCGCGGCAAGCTGGTCGCGGACCGAGGAAAACCGACAATCGACGCCGGTTGGGGCGACTTCCTTCCCGGCCCCGGCTACATACAGGAGGCCGAATGAGCCGAGTCGTCGATCTCAGTGTGGTTGTGGATACCGGCACCAAGGCACCACCCGCGGCCAAGGGCGCGCCGGTTCGTATCGAGCACCATCGGAGGGGGCCGGGTTTCTGGCAAGCGAGCACCATGCACGCCCTGCTGCACACGGGCAGTCACGTCGATTCGACCTGGCATGTGTTCGAAGACGGCGATCCAATTGCGGCGACGCCGCTCGACAAGGTCATTGGAGAGGCGGTGGTCTTGGACTGCTCCGACGTGGGTCCCCGCGAACCGGTGGACGCGGACCGCCTCGAGCGCGTGGGCGCCGACGTGCGAGACAACGACATACTCGTCATCAGGACCGACTGGACCGACAAGCGTTGGGGTGACTTCCCCGCGTTCTACACCGAGTCTCCCTACCTGACCGTCGACGCAGCCGATTGGATCCTTCAACGCTCCCCCAAGGCAGTCGTCTTCGACTTCTTCGAGGAGTACTCGGCTGCGCTCGAAGATTTCACCTCGGATGACTTCGTCGTGCACCACCGCCTTCTGGGCGCAAACCTCCCGCTAGTCGAGCAGGCGATCAATCTCGGAGCGATCGACGAGCCACGCTTCACGCTGTTTGCGCCGTTCTTCAAGCTCGATGAAGCAGAGGCCGCTCCGTGCCGCGTGTTTGCCGTGCTGGACTGAGTGTGCGGACGGCACCGGCGGAACGCGACTCAATGGCTTCCATCGCAGCCATCGGCGCCTTGTCCGGGTTCGCGGCGGGCCTTCTGGGCATCGGCGGGGTGCGGTCTCGGTGGTGGGGCTCACGGCCTGGGCTCACTTTTCCCAACATGAGGCCCACGCCACCTCACTCGCCTGCATACCCGCGGTCGCCGTCGTCGGAGCAGTCGTCTTCGGGATCGACGGAAGCGTCGCCTACCTTCCGGGATCTACGCGGTCTTCGCGCTCATAGTCGCATTTCGATTCCTCAAACCATCGGACAAGTCCAAGTCAGAAGGAGTTGGATGAACCATGAGAATCGTATTGACCGACCAGGTCTTTCCCAACGTCGACGTGGAGCGCGAGATTCTCGGTCGTGCCGGAGGGAAGCTGGAGATCCTGGCCGACTCCTCGCCCGAAACCATCCGGGCAGAGGCCGCGGACGCCGATGCCATCCTGACGACCTACGCAGCGATCGACGCCGGTACCATCGCCACCCTGCAAC
>JBOGWU010000131.1:0-7199 GCA_050693935.1 Actinomycetota bacterium
TCGTGTGGATCGGCGTCACCCCCGACGGCTTCAAGTCACCGCTCGACAAGTTCTTCACGGAGGACGAGCGGGCGGGCCTGTTGAAGGCGACCGGAGCGACCGAGGGCGATCTGGTGCTGGTCGTGGCAGATCAGCGACACACCGTTGTCTACAAGGTCCTCGGGGGACTGCGCACGCGCTTGGCGGAGCGGTTTGGGCTCGTCCCCGAGTACAAGCCCGAGGACCCCGACTACTGGAGGTTCGCCTGGGTCGTCGACTTCCCGTGGTTCGACTACAACGAGGACGAGCAACGCTGGGACCCGATCCATCATCCCTTCACGGGAGTCGTCGAGGAGACCGTCGAGTTTCTCGAGATCGACCCCGCCAAGGTGATCAGCAAGTCCTACGACATCACTCTCAACGGCTGGGAGCTAGCCTCGGGCTCGATTCGTATTCACGATGCGGAGATGCAAGGGCGCGTGTTTCGGGCTCTCGGCATCGACGAGGAAGAACAGCGCGAGAAGTTCGGTTATCTGCTCGACGCGTTCAAGTTCGGCCCGCCGCCTCACGGCGGCATCGCTCCCGGGATCGACCGGATCGTGGCGCTGGCCGCGGGCGAGACCAACATCCGCGAGGTCATCGCCTTTCCCAAGACCCAAACCGCCGCCGACCCCCTGACCGGAGCCCCGGCCCCCGTCGACGAGGAGCAGCTAAAGCTCCTGCACCTAAAGTCCACCCCCCCCAACCCGGTTTCTGAGCGCGGGAGCTCCCGCTCCAGCGCGCTTTTCGCACAGAGAACCGCCGGGGCCGGTTCTGAGCGCGGGAGCTCCCGCTCCAGCGCGCTTTTCGCACAGAGAAAACCGGTGCCGGGGAGGCCGCGGAACCTATACTCGACCCGCTGGCAGGCGTTGCGACTCCAAGGGAGGTCATCTGTGGCTGCTTCGGGGCGGACGGCGGTGCAGACCTTCAGCCTGGTGTTTGGGTTGCTGTACCTGATAATCGGGGTGGCCGGATTCGCCGTCACCGGATTCGACGATTTCGCAGCGGGGCCCGTCGACGGAACGTTGATCATCTTCGGCCTCAATCCACTACACAACATCGTGCACATTCTCATCGGGGGAGCCTGGCTGACCGCGTCCCGAACGCATCCCGCCGCAAAGACCATGAGCCTCGTGATCGGTGCCGCCTATACCCTCGTCGCGGTGCTCGGCTTCTTCGGCGCGTTGGAGTTTCTGTCCATCGACAGCCTCGCCGATCCGGACAACTTCCTTCACATCGCGACTGCGGCGCTGGCGTTCTATTTCGCTACGGCCGGATCCGAGGACGCCAGGGCCGCGACTGGGTAGTGCTACGCGCCCCCAACTCGTGAGGGCTGCGAGGGCAACTCAGCCGCGTTCGCGGCGAACCTAACAAGCAGGTCGTCAACGCCATCGGTGTCCAGAGGCTCTGAAAAGTAGAAGCCCTGCCCCCGGTGACAGCGCATAGCCCTGAGGGCGGTGGCCTGCTCCGCCGCCTCGATTCCCTCCGCTACGACGGTGAGCTTCAGCGAGTTTCCGAGTTTGATGACCGCCTGAGCGATTGCCGAGTCTTCGACCCCGGTTGCCACTCTGTCGATGAAGCTCTTGTCGATCTTCAGGATGTCGATGGGGAGGCTACTGAGATATCCGAGGGACGAGTATCCGGTGCCGAAGTCGTCGACTGCGACGCGCACGCCGAGCTCCTTGAGCTGGTGCAGCCTGGTAATAGCAGCGTTGCGATCGTTCATCAGCACGCTTTCGGTTATCTCCAGGGTCAAACTCTGCGGGGGGATCCCCGAGTCGCGTAGCACCGCAGCGACCTCGTCTACGATTTCGGCGCGCGTGAGCTGTCGGGCGGAGACGTTGACGCTCATGGTGAAGGCGTCGCCCTGAGGACTCGCGGCCTGCCATCTCCTCGCCTGAAAGGCTGCCTCTCGCAGCACCCACTTGCCGATGGGAACGATCATCCCCGTCTCCTCTGCGACGGGGATGAAATCGATCGGCGCCAGGAGGCCGCGTTGCGGATGCTGCCACCGAATCAGAGCCTCCATGCCGAGGACTCCGCTCTCCTGGAGCCCAACGATGGGCTGGTAGTGAATTACGAACTCGCGGTCGACTAGGGCTCGTTGTAAGTCGGCCCTGATCTCGAGCCGCTGAACGGCAGCCTTGTGCATGCTTGAATCGAAGACCTCGAAGCGCGCTTTTCCGCGGGACTTAGCCACGTACATGGCAACGTCGGCGTTGCGAAGCAGGTCGCCGGCGGTGTGTTGGCGGGAGTCACCGAGTTCGAAGCCGACGCTGGCGTGGATGACCACCTCCCGGTCACCCAGGGTGATGGGCTCCTCGACGGCTCGGACCGTGCGCTCGGCCACGACCGAGGCGCTGGCCACGTTCTCGGCCTCGAGCAGGATTGCGAACTCGTCACCGCCCAGCCTTGCAATGGTGTCTGAGGGCCGCAGGCATCGTCGCAGACGGGCGGCAACCGCCACCAGCAGGTCGTCTCCGGCCTCGTGGCCCAGGCTGTCGTTGACGGTCTTGAAGTCGTCGAGGTCGAGGAACAGAACGGCCACCTGTTCTCCGCTCCGCGCCGCGCGCTGAAGAGCGTGCTCGACTCGGTCTGCAAACAGCGCTCGGTTCGCGAGCCCGGTGAGCGAGTCGTGAAATGCCTGGTGTTGAAGCTGCAACTCGAGGACCTTGCGATCGGTTACCTCCGAGATCACGCCGCTCCAATGGAGTGCCCTGCCGTTTTCATCCCTGATCATCACCGCGTCATCGTTCACCCAGACGATGCGTCCGTCGCGCGTCCTCATGCGGTACTCGATGGAGCCGGACCTGTTCTCGGTACCGCGTAGGAGCGTCTCCTCGTCGTCCAGCACCGCGGCCCTGTCGTCGGGATGAAGCTGCTTCCACCAACGTTCGGGATCGGACACCCACTCCTCAGGGGTGAAGCCGAGCAGGGCTTCGATCTGAGGGCTCACATACAGCCAGCGACCATCGGGACCGGTCTCGGCCGTGTAGACGACGTTCGGGACGTGCTCGATGAGGAAGCGGAGACGCTCCTCGGAGTCACTCAGCGCGTCGGCGGACCGCTTGGCGTCGGTGACGTCCCTCGTGTTGACCACGATGCCGCGCACCTCGGGGTTGTCGAGCAGATTGGTCCGCACGTTGTCAAAGAACCTATAGGAGCCGTCGGCGTGCCGAAGGCGATATTCGATGCGGGCGCTGGTGTTGGCTGGCCGCAAGATGAAGTCGTTGTGAAGGTCGGTGACCAGGTCGCGCTCGTCGGGATGCCAGAGATCCGAGAGCTTGGTGCCGACGAGCTGATCGGGGGCATAGCCGAGTACGTGCTCGATCGACGGGCTCTGGTAGCGGATCGTCGTGTCTGGTTCGATCACGGTGATGACGTCGGAGGAGTGCTGGACGAGCGAGCTAAATCGAGCCTCGCTCTGGAGCCGTTCGCGTGCTGCCCTTAGTTCGCCGTCGCGCTTGACCGAGTCGAACCTCCGGAACAACAATGCGACCACCCCGGCGCCGAGGAGCACCATTACCAGCGATTCGATGTCGGCGGTGTTGTAGGCGGTTCTCGCTTGGGCTCCGTAACTACGTTGCACATCCTCCGCGGCGCGCTGGAGCTCGGCAAAGCTTGGCGAGAGGTTGTCTTCTCCGAGCGCGCGAGCCTCGTCGATCTCTCCCCGCTCGAGCAGTGAGTGGGCCTGTTTGACGGCGAGAGTGTGTTCAGCGAGAGCAGTCCGCAACGGCTCGATCCCTGCTCCCTCGACTTCGAGAGATCCGAGCCTCAGCATGTCGCTCCAGCGCTCGTCCACGATTGCCTCCAGGCGAGCGTCGGGCGCAGCGACCCCGTCGGGCGAGGCAATGGCTTTCCATACAAGCGCGTTGAGCTCGCTGGTGTTATCCACCATCTGGGCCGCGATGACCTCGACGTCGCGTAGATCGTCGGCCTCACGTCTGAGGGTGATGACGCTGTAGGCCATCCCCAGGGCCAAGCTCGCGGCCACGACGACCGCAACCCATCTCGACAGGCCCCCCGAGCGGGCGTATCCGGGCGTGGTCGCTCGATCCGGGCCCCAAGGTTGGGCCTGGCTCGTCGACTTTCGGTCGGCAGGCAGTGCTGCCCTCCGCTGAATCGGGACCTCCTCGCAGGCGAATTGGAAGCAAAGCTCCTGCTCCTTGACTCATCGACACCCCAGGCCCCCGATTAAGAAACCCGTTTTGAGCGCGGGAGCTCCCGCTCCAGCGCGCTCACGGCACAAAGAAACTCGACCCACGGTTTTGAGCGCGGGAGCTCCCGCTCCAGCGCGTTTTTGGCACAGAGAACAGGGGGACCCGAAGGGTCAGGCCCGTTCGAGCCGGAGAGAATTCTTCCCGAAGGCGGCGTCGTATGCCCTTAGGACGGCCTTTTCGACGTAGACAGGATGGTCGTTGACTTGCTTACGGGTGAACACAAGGATCCTCCAGCCCTCGTTGCCGAGCGTCGTAAGCCGGTGCCGATCGCGCTCGAAGGCTTCTCGGCTCGAATGGAAGGCGTATCCATCGAGCTCGATTCCCAGCTTCAGCTCTGGGTAGGCGAAGTCGAGGCGAGCCACGATGTGGCCGTCGACCATCACCGGGTACTGCGCGACCGGCTCGGGCATCCGGCGCTCCCTCACCAGGGAGAGGAAGTCTCGCTCGAGGGGGCTCTCGATGGGATTGCGCTCGGCCACTCGCTCGGCGAGCAGTCCTCGGAGCCTGGTGGTGCCGTTGCGCCCCTGCCGCGCGGTGGCTTCCAGTCGCCTCGAGATCGTTTCGATTGACACGGCGGGGAGCAGCAGAGCTGCGTCCAGCGACCGTTCCACTCTCCGCCTTGGCGCGACGCTCGCTAGATCGACGATCGTCCGTTCGACGCTCGTAACCGGGATGCCGTTGACGCTGGTCGCGTCGCCGGGGAGCCAGAAAACGCGACGGTGAACGATGAGGTCGGAGGCCCTCACGCTGCCGGTGGTGGTGATCTCGATGCCCTCGAACTGCCCGGCGATGCCGTTTATCGCGGCTCCCGTTCGGTGCGACGCAAGGGCCTCGTCGCCGGCCCAAAGGAGGGCGGCCATGATCTCTGCTTCACGGGAAAGGGGCGCTCCGAGAAGTCGATAGACCCTCGGACGAACGCGCTCGAGCAGCCCGCTGCGCACGAGCCTGGTCAGGCCGGAGCTCGAGAAGCCAAGCGCTTCGACCTCGTCCCTGCGAACGAGGCCAAAGTGCTCGTCGGCGATGGCGCTCAGGGCCGGGTAGAGATCGCTCATGAATCGCCGACCGCTCATACGGCCATTCGACAGGGCTGGGGAGCTAAAAGCTGTGGCGCGAGTCACTGCGGGCGCCGGCGTTTTCCGGTACGTGAGCGCGCTGGAGCGGGAGCTCCCGCGCTCAGAACCGGGCCCGGGGGTTTCTTGTGCCGGGAGCGCGCTGGAGCGGGAGCTCCCGCGCTCAGAACCCGGGGGCGTGCGAGCATGGGGAGGTGGATCTGTTCGAGAGCAACCTGGAGGCGCGCTTCGACTCGTTCGCGCCGCTCGCCGCCCGCATGCGGCCGCGCACGGTAGACGACGTCGTCGGTCAAGGCCATCTGCTCGACGAGGGCCGCGCCCTGAGGGCGTTGATCGACTCCGGCGATCTTTCCTCGGTCGTGCTCTGGGGGCCCGCCGGAACCGGCAAGACCACGCTCGCAAATATCATCGCGGCGGCGACCGAGGCTCACCTCGAGCCGATGAGCGCAGTCAGTGCGGGCGTGGCGGAGGTGCGCAAGCAGATCCAGGCGGCCAAGGACCGGCTCGGACAACAGAACCGGCGCACGGTGCTGTTCCTCGACGAGATCCACCGATTCAGCAAGAGCCAGCAAGACGTCCTCCTGCCGGCCGTCGAGAACGGGCACATCGTGCTGATCGGAGCGACGACCGAGAATCCCGGCTTCGAGATCAACTCGCCGCTGATGAGCCGCAGCCTCTTGTTCCGGCTCGAGTCCCTGACCGAGGACGACATCAAAGAGATCATCCGAAGGGCGTTGGCAGATACCGAGCGCGGACTCGGAGGCCTCGATGTCAGTCTCGCCGAAGATGCTCTCGATCACATTGCGGAGCGCAGCGGGGGCGACGCCCGGAGCGCGCTGAACGTGCTCGAGGCCGCGGCCATGATCGCCACCACGACCTCTGGTGTGATCGAGCTCGGCATCGCCGAGGAGGCCCTGCAGCAGCGAGCTCTCCCTTACGACAAGGCCGGCGACTATCACTACGACGTCATCAGTGCGTTCATCAAGTCGATGCGGGGGAGCGATCCGGACGCCGCGGTCTACTGGATGGCGCGGATGATCGATGCCGGCGAGGATCCCCGCTTCATCGCTCGCAGGATGGTTGTCTTCGCAAGCGAGGATGTCGGCAACGCCGATCCGACCGCTCTCCAGGTTGCCGTGGCCGCGCACCACGCGCTGGAGTTCGTGGGATTGCCGGAGGCGCGCATCAATCTGAGCCAGGCCGCCACCTACTTGTCACTGGCTCCGAAGTCCAACGCCGCGTACAGGGCCATCGAGGCCGCGAACGAGGACGTGCGCTCCGCCGGCCCCCAGGCGGTGCCGGCGCACCTTCGAGACTCGAATTCGCCTGCCTCACGAGCCATCGGCGCGGGCAAGGGCTATCGCTATCCACATGACCACGGAGGCTGGGTGGAGCAGGAGTACCTGCCCGAGAAGCTCGCCGGCAGGCGCTACTACGAGCCGGTGCGCGGGCGCGAGGCGGAGCTCAAACGGCAGATCGAGGAGCGCAAGCGCCAGAGCTAGCCCTCCGGTCCGGGTTTCTGAGTGCCGTAAGCGCGCTGGAGCGGGAGCTCCCGCGCTCAGAACGCGGGGGGCTGGGTTTTGTGTGCCGGGAGCGCGCTGGGGCGGGAGCTCCCGCGCTCAGAACGCGGGGGCGGGGTAGGGTTTGGGCATGATCAAGGCAGTCATCAAGCTTGCACTCGGTGCGGTTCTCGCTCTCGCATTCGAACGCTGGTTCGAAGAGCGCCGAAAGAGGTGGAGTCCGAACGCGGTCCTCGGGCGGGGGCTGGACACGGCGAACCAGCGGCTCGAGCGGCAGCGAGCCCGCAAGGGTGGCTAGGGACTCCTGACCGACTAAAGCCGGACCGGGACGGGACCATATGGATTCAAACACCATTCGCGATCGTTTCCTC
>JBOGWU010000132.1:0-3575 GCA_050693935.1 Actinomycetota bacterium
CGGAAAGACTTGTTCTGGAGATTACCGAGAGTGTGTTCATGGAGGATGTGGACACCGTGCTCGAGCGCGTGCAGCAGTTGAAGGCCCTCGGCGTTCGCCTGGCTCTCGACGATTTCGGCACCGGTTATTCATCTCTTGGATATCTCAACCGGTTCCCCATCGACATCATCAAGATCGACAAGACCTTCATAGATCGGATCTCGGGCGCGGTGGAAGACGTCGCGCTCGTCAAGGCGATCATTCAGCTCAGCAAGAGCTTCGGATTGTCGACGGTGGCGGAGGGCATCGAGGAGGCGGGTCAGGCCGAGCGCTTGGCGACGCTGGGGTGCCTGCTCGGGCAGGGGTTCCTCTGGTCTCGTCCGGTTCTACCCCACGAGATCTCAGATGCACTCGGTAGCCAGCGCACGGCACCGGTCGGAGAGCCTGTCTAGCCCAAGCACGAGGTTGGAGGCGGCTCACACATCCGCAAAGGCAATTCGCCGCGGCCACCCGGGGAACTGGCCCGCCCCAGGGGAACGCGGGTCTCGGTCCCACGGCCAGCACTCGATTATGAACTCCCTGTTTGGCTTGTCTACTCGTACGAGACCGTATCCTTCGCTCTTGAGGTTGCGGTCCCCGAGCTCGTGGTGGCCCGGCCTCAGTCGTTCGAACTGGTCCTTGGTGACCTTGGGATTAGCAACCGCCAGCACGCTCATACGATTGCCGAAAGCGTCGACGAAGTCGCCAGTGTGCGGGGTCCCCGAACCGTTTGGCGGCGGTGGGATCGGCTCGAACCAGCGCTGGTGAGCGGTGCCGGCCGCAGGCGCGGTGAACTGAATCGGGCCGTCCGTGAACGATGTGAGGCCATGTCGGACGAGGCTCGAGAGGTGCTGGTCACCCGACAAGATCAGCGCGCCCGCGCTCTTGATACGACCCACGGCCTCCTTGCGCCCGTTGTGAGGGTAGCCGTTGCTGTCGAAGTCATGGACGGCTTGCCCAAAACGATCGGTCTGTAGGGCCCCAAAAAGCGACTGCGTTAGGACGATCTTTGGCGATCCGGGGTGTTGGGTT
Organism: Actinomycetota bacterium; assembly: GCA_050693935.1. Classification (GTDB taxonomy): domain Bacteria; phylum Actinomycetota; class CADDZG01; order CADDZG01; family WHSQ01; genus WHSV01. The sequence goes on from JBOGWU010000132.1 coordinate 1,051, forward strand.
CGCCAGGTGGACAGAAACAGCTCCTGCCTCGTGCCGAGCAGCTCGAGTAGCGACTCGGGATAGGGCTCTCCCGATGGATCGAGCCCATTGGCGTCCCCGGTCTTGAACTTGCGGTCCTCGAGGATGGCGAAGCTCACGCCACCGTATTGAAACGAACCGTAATAAACGCTGATGTCTTGTTTCACCGGAGTCGGGTCGAATGGATCGGGATTGTGTCCGCACTGAACGCGCTGCATCAGGTTCACCCATACGGGAGCGTTTACGTAGCCACCCAAGTTCTCGCTCCGATTCGGCGCGGGGGCTCCCGCGTGTCCCCAGACGTTGCCCTGAAAGAGGTCGTGATCGTCCACCATCACGATCGTCGGCCGGTTGCGCGTGAGGTCTCGAAACGACCACAGCCACAGGAAGTACTTGTAAAGGAAATCGAGTGTCGGCCACGGTGAGCCGTCTTCCCTGGTCGGCTTCGCCTGATAGAACTGATCTCCGAACGCGACGAGCAGGTCCGGATCCTGCCTCTCGAGGTTGCTCACCAGCTGCGCGTAGGGGAAGTACAGGCTGTCCGGGGTATACAGGCCAAGGTGACTCTCGCCCGGCAGCTTGGGGGCTCCGCTGCTTATCCTGTCGAGAGGCCGGAACGTGTGGATCGTGCAGTTGATCATGCCGATCGCCGGTCCGGTCGTCTGAGTAGGGTCACGGCGGATCCGGCCATAGAAGAACTGCCTGTAGGTACCGGTGGGCGGCCATGCCACCCGGTACTCACGCTCGCTCATCGAATCCCAATCATCGATCCTGAAGAGTGCCGTGTATCCCTCGCCGATGTCGGCGATGGGGCCGAGCTTCCAGGGTCCGCCCGGCAGCCGGTGCTGCAACTGCGCTCGGTGAGGCTGGCTGTCGCCGATAGGCATGAACTGGGCGGTGAGCTTGAGCGTCCCCCCGTTGAGTGAATACAGCGTTCCAAGAATCGGGCCCAGCGCGCGGGTGGGCCGCGTGGCAACCTTCGGTCCGCCGGTGCTGAGGTTCTTGAACCAGTAGCGCGCTCCATCCGTCCCCTTCAGAGGCGAGGACATCAACGAGATGCCTCCCCTGATGGACGCCGCCGGAACATTAGGCATGGTTGCCGACGCAAGGGGCCCACCGGTTGTCGCGTCCGCTGCCGAAAGAATGAGCTCGTAGATCCCGGAGCCCTGCGGAACGATGTCGAGGCGAAGCAGGATGTTTTCGGACGTCGTGCGCGGCGCCCCGGGTCCAGTGCTCGTTGCCGGTGTCAGGCGCTCGTGCGCCAACTGATTGGACTCGTCGGTGTGGTTTCGAAAGGCGACGCTGCCGTCACTCTCGTAGGTGCACAGGAGGCCGCCACCGGTTCCGGAGCAGCGCTGCACCAATGCAGCGGCGCGGTGATCGAGGCTACCCCCTCCCGCGCCGACGAGGATTCCGCTATACCCACCCGCGCCCATCGCGAGCGTGCCCGTTTGCACCGAGACGGCACCGGGTCGGTCGCCCGCCACGATCTCGCGAGTCAGAACCGCCACCGTTCTACCGCCGTCGGCGGCGTTCGTCGACAGGCACTCGATCCTGCCTTGGATGAGGCGCCAGTCCCGCAGGCGGTTGGCCCAGTAGGGAGCCCCGATCCAGGTCCGTGTGATGCCTGTCGGTAGTTGATCGACGCGCTCCAGCGTGAGAGCGGACGGTTGAGCCCCGGCCGGCATCCAGCGGAGGATCGCCCCCATCACGCCAAAGAAGGCGCCCTTCAGGAAATTTCGCCGCGACGATTTGAACACTTGCCCGGCGACACGCCTGCCCGTCAGCGGCGAGGTCCGCGCTGCACCATGCGGCACGGCCAGGTCTCCCAGCAGGCGATGGCTGGTGACTCCTTCACATCTACCCTCCACCTCATCGTGCCCTTCACCTAACTACCGCGCGACGCGTTCTCGCCGGCGGGGATCAGCCGTCCGCGATCTGTTTGGCCCTTCCGGTCAGCTCGAGGATGTGCATGCCGGTGTTGGCCCGGTCCACGATGTAGACGAAGCCCCGGTCGTCCACTTCTACGTTGTTGGTCTGAATTGCGATCTTGCACCGTTCCTCGCCGTCGATCTCGACGCAACGCTCGTCCGTGTTGCTCGTGGTGCGCGGGATGAAGCGGCCGACCTCGGTCGGCGAGAACGGGTCGCGGATATCAACGGCCCTGACTCCCGCGTTGAACCACGAGATGAACACGAGCTTTCCGTAATAGATCGGAGCCATGTTCTCGTTCGAGGAGTGGGCCCCGAAGCGTCCGCCCACCGAGCAGTAGTTCCCCTCCGACTCGGGCACCTGGTAGTTCGATATGACCTGCGGCGTAGTCTCGTCGGTGATGTCCGTTACGAACATCATCTGCGGGCTTTCCATACACTCGTTGAAGCCCGATTCGTTGACGGTGACGACGATGTCGCGAGTGGACGCAAGGGTGAAGTCGCTGTGGTCCGCGACCGGCACGTCGAAAACCGGGAAAACGGTATGCGCGCCGCCGAGCGACGAGAGGTCGAGCC
>JBOGWU010000133.1:0-3312 GCA_050693935.1 Actinomycetota bacterium
ACGAGACCTCGGTCAAGGAGCTCTCCGGGGTGCTGTCGTCCGAGTTGCGCGACGAGCTCGAACGTCTCAGCCTTCCGTTCGAAGAGGGCGCGGTCCCCAGCGACGCGGAGCTGCGGATCGCGCACGCTCAGCTCGTGGGCTGGCTCGAAGGCCTCTTTCACGGCATCCAGGCGATGCTGTTCGCCCAGCAGATGGAGAGCCGCCAGCGACTTGACGAGATGCGCCGCCCCGGACTGCCGGCGGGCCGCGGTCCCGGTGATCGGCAACCCGACCCCGGTGAGGGCACCTACCTCTGACTATCCGAAGGTGAAGTCGGTCCAGCCGATCAGCACCACGAGCATTCCGATGGTGAACGCAAGCGCGTAGAGGGTCATCAGCGCGGGCAACGCCGCTTCGAGGGCTCGCTCGAAGCGACCGAAGTCGGCTCCGACCAGTCCCGCGATCAGGGCCACGGCGATCATGCGGGCTCCGCGTACCAAGGCGCTCACCAACAGGAACGGCACGAGGTCGGTGTGTGCGCCGGCTTGGAGGCCGAACACCTTGTAGGGGACCCCGCTTAGCGGTTGGTGGGCCAGGCCCGCCACTCCTTCTATCCGGAGCCAGTCTCCGGCGCTCTCTCGCATGCGGTCGGTCACGAGCCAGGCGTGCTCGAGGAGAACCGCGCCCACCGCGGTCAGCGAGAGGAGGAACGCGATGCCACCCCCCGAGATCGATCCGGTAACCGTCGCCGCAACGAGAATCGGCGCCCGGCGGGGTGCCACGAACGCAAGAGGCGCGAGGGCGAAGTCGGGAATGATCGGGAACATGAAGGCCTCGAGGAAGCCCCAGGCAAAGCACAGTCGGGGCCCGGTGGGGGACCCGGCCAGGTAACGGAGCCGGGCGAGCAGAGAACGGCGCGTGCGGATAGGTGTGGTGAGTGCCATTTGGTCTCCTATGTCGTGAGGGCGAGCAGGGTGTAGGCGAGCGGCAGCGCTACCAGGAGCGAGTCGATGCGATCGAGTACTCCACCGAATCCCGGAAGGCAGGTTCCGGCGTCCTTCACTCCGAACTGCCGTTTGATGAGCGACTCGACGAGGTCTCCCCAGACGCAACCCGCAGCCACGACCGCAGGAAGCGACCACGCGACGACCGGGTTGAGTCCCGCGGGAAGCGCGAAGGACATCAGGGCGAAGCCCGCATAGGCACCGGCCACGTTTCCCAGGACGCCCTCACGCGTCTTGTTGGGACTCACCGCAGGAGCGAGGGGGTGACGGCCCAGTGCCTTGCCCGCGCAGAAGGCGAAGACATCGCTCGCCGCCACGGCCGTGCCCAATGCAATGAGGATTCCGCTCCCTCCCTCGACGTGCTCGCGAATCAGCAGGAAATACGTCAGCAACCACGGGATGTAAGCGAAGCCGAGTGCCGCGTACGCGAGATCGCGCGCTCCCGACCGCACATTCCCTGCAAGTAGAGCTGGGATCGTGGCCAACAGAAGCAGAATGGGAGGCATGGCTCGCCACACGGTGATTGACCACAGCAGGATCGGAGCGCTGATCAGTCCCGCTCCGTAGAGCGCGTAGCGATAGTGACGCGGCAACTCGGTCAGGGCCGCGTACTCCCGCATGCCCTGCAGCGAGAGTCCGCAGACGAAGACGAGGGCGAACGCGAGCGGACCCATGGCCGCGGCACCGAACAGCGGAGCGGTCAGCGCCCAGGTGCGCCATCTCAGGAACAGCGTGCGAGTCGTGAGCACGCGCAGGTGATGACGTTCGGCGGCGAGGATCAGGCCGAGCCCCCCGGCGAGTGCGAGCGAAAGCCTCACAGCGGAGGTGACGAATAGCTCACTTGCTCCCGGCATCGCGGCTTACCTCCTTCAGCCGAACGAAGAACGTGACCAGGCAGCCGGCCGAGATGACTCCGAGGGCAACGCTGAAGGCGATGGGTGATGCCGTCAGGGCTGCGATCACGCCCCCGGTGGCCAGCACCGCCACGCGGTCGGCCTTGCTCATAGGGCCGGCATAGCTCCGGCCACCACCGGCGGCGATCCCGCTCATCCCGGCCACGGCCACGAGGAGGGTCAAGACCGCCGCGGCGAGAGTCAATCCGGTAGGAGCGACTGTGACCGTGGCGACGATCATCACGACGTCGCTGAGCCGGTCGCAGACCTCGTTCAGCGCGGCGCCGAAGGGCGAGGTCTGGCCGGTGCGCCTGGCGAGCGACCCATCGAGGGCATTCAAGGCGAGACGGGTGAGCCCGAACGGCGCCACCAGGAGCCACATCAGGGGCGCTCCGAGAACCACTCCCGCCACTATCGCCCCCGCGGCCCCGCAGCTCGAGGCGACGGCGGCGTAGGTGAGCGTGTCTGGGTTCACCTTGCGCTTCACCAGAGCGTCCTCGGCCCTGCTCAGGCGGGCCACGAACCAGGGTTTGAGTCCGTAAAGTCCTACGTTCATGCGTCCTCCTGGAGGCGAGATGGTCGTCTCCCTCATGGTCGGGACGCAAGGCTGCAGAACCTATGCGGAGCAGTGCCGGGATGCGGCGATCAACTACCTAGATGTCCTGGGTAGTTCGAGAACTCACTCGGGCAGGCGGTCGAGGCCCTTCTGGATCGCGTAGCGCATCAGCTCGTAGCGGCGCTTCAACTGCAGTTTGGTGAGGATGTTTTGGACGTGGTTCTGAACCGTCTTTGTCGAGATGAACAGCTTCTCGCCGATCTCCTTGTACGAGTAACCCTTGGCGACGAGCTTCAAGACTTCGTTTTCTCGTTCCGTGAGTCCCGGCTCCGCAGGATCGTCGCGAGCGATGCGCCTGAACTCGTGGAGGACGAGCCCCGCCAGAGAGGGAGTGAATACCGCATCCCCGACGACGACGCGCCGAACCGCGTCCCTGACCTCTTCGGACGTCGAGCTCTTCAAGAGGTAGCCGGCCGCACCGGACTTGACGGCCTCGAGCACGTCGGCCTCTTCGGCGGAGGCAGACAGAACGAGGACCTTCACATGAGGGGCCTCGTCGACGATCAAGCGAGTCGCCTCAGCCCCGCTGAGGTGAGGCATCTGCAGGTCCATCAACACCACATCGGGCATGAGTTCGAGAGCGAGTTCGACCGCCTCGCCCCCATCCGATGCCTCGCCGACGACCTCGGCGATTCCGGAGCGCTCGAGGTCGGCCGTCACACCATCGCGCCACACAGGATGGTCGTCGGCCACGAGCACTCTGATGCGTTCGTCGCTCACCGGGTCTCCCCTTGTTCTGGTGTTAGCGGGACTCGAAACTCGATCTCCGTGCCACGTCCCGGCGCGCTGTCGACCGTCATGGTGCCACCCAGGTCGACGA
>JBOGWU010000134.1:0-8060 GCA_050693935.1 Actinomycetota bacterium
CGGCCCTTGCTCGATGGCAAGGGTTTCACGGATGAGCAGATCCGCAGGTGGGCGGATACCTACATCGCCGAAGAAGGCTCGGGGGACGTCGGCAGTTTCTTGGCCTGGATAGAGCGGAGGCAGGACCGGGACAAGCCTTAGGACAACACGTCCTTGCGCTGGAACCACCACAGCGCGACGCCGAGAAACACCAGCGCGTAGGCGAGGTGCAGCATCGTTCCCCGCACCATCTCGAAGGGATCATCGATCGGAAAGAACAGATTGATCCATGCGGTCGTGTAGTGCGTCGGAAGCGCGTAACGAATCGGGCCCAGTCCGCTGATCGCGTCGAGAATCTGAGACACGATCGATAGTCCGAACGCTCCGCCAATCGCGCCGGCGGGAATGTCCGTCATCGTCGACAGCATCAACCCGAAGGTGAGAATGGGAAGCATCGCGCCCACGACGTAGACCGTAGAAAGCGTCAGGCCGTAGAGAGCCTCGCCCTGAGATGTCGTGAAGATCAGCGGTCCCTGCAGCGGTTTCCACCCGAAAAGCGCGACGCCGGAGGCCAGCCCCGAGAGCGTCACCGCGAAGGTGGCGGCCGTCGCGAACAGGAATGCGACCAACAGCTTCGTGAGCAGCAGTCTTCTTCGAGCCACCGGACGCACCAGGAGATAGCGGAGCGTGCCCCAATTCGCTTCACCCGCAATGGTCTCTCCCCCGAACAGCGCAACCACGATGACCAGGAAGAAGACGCTCTGAAACCCCAGCGACGCCAGCGCGTGATTCAGGCCCGAGGCGGTGGTGGCGACCGCAAACGGGGGGCCGTCTCCATCGCCGCTCTCGCCGGGGTTGAGCTTGTTGGCCACGCCGGCAACGACCGGTACGCCTACCAGGAAGCCAAAGGCGATCCAGGTTCGAAGGCGGCGCAATTGCTTGACTAGCTCGACGGCGATCATCATTCGATCGGGCTCGATTCGGATTCGAAGAGACCTAGAAAAGCCTCTTCCAGACGGTTTCGTGTGGCCACAGTGCTCACTCCCACGCCCGCGTTTACCAGGGCCGCGACCAACTCCTGACGGGCCAGTCCGTTGAGTTCGAGAGACAGACCCGGCGGATCGTCGACGACCGAACGCACACCGGTAAGTCTCGCGATCACCCCGCGGGCTCGGCCGAGGTCGTCTACCTCGATATAGACGCCGGTGGACGCAGCCATGATGTCGGCGACGGTGCCTCGAGTCACAAGTCGGCCCTTGTCCATGACGACCACATGACTGCACACTTGCTCGACCTCGGCGAGAAGGTGACTCGAGATCAGAACGGTAATGCCCTCACCCGCAAGACCCTTCAGCGATCGGCGCACCTCGCGCATCTCCCCGGGATCGAGCCCGTTGGTCGGTTCGTCGAGAATCAGCAACTCGGGCTTGCGGAGCAGCGACTGCGCAATTCCAAGACGCTGGCGCATCCCCTGCGAGTAGGTCTTTAGCTTTCGATCGACGGCGCGGCCGAGTCCCGCGATCGCCAGCGCCGTCTCGAGGTTCGGTGGGGGCCAGGCCTCGTTACCGGAGCGCCAGTAGAACTCCAGATTGCGAAGCCCCGAGAGATGCGGGATGAACGCGGGCTGCTCGACCAATACGCCCGTGCGACGAAGCACCTCCGCACCGGAACGAGCCCGTTCACCCAATAGGAAGGCCTCGCCACCGGACGCGTGCACCAACCCGAGGAGAATCCGTACGGTCGTGGTCTTGCCGGCGCCGTTGGGGCCAAGCAGGCCGCACACCTGGCCGGGCTGGACGGAGAAGCTCAGGTTGTCGACCGCCACCACGTCGCCAAATCGCTTCGTCAAGTGCTCGACCGAGAGTGCCGGAACCATGGGAGAAGTGTAGGGAGGAAGGATGGATTAGCCGGGCATCTCTCAACCGGACCCGTAGACGACCATGCTCACCGCGATGTAATGGCAGATCCACGCTGCGATTGTGAACGAGTGGAACACCTCGTGGAAGCCGAACCAGCGGGGGGAGGGATCCGGTCGTCGTCGCGCATAGACCACTGCACCCAACGTGTAGAGGAGTCCACCGACCAGCACGAGTAAAGCCGCGGGAACCCCCGCTCCCGCTACGAGCTGCGGCATCACAAAGATGGCCATCCACCCAACGGCTAGGTAGAGCCCGGTGTACAACCATCGAGGCGCGTCAAACCAGAGCAACCGAAAGGCAACCCCTGCGACCGATCCGCTCCATACGACTGTCAGGACGATGGTCGATACGGGAGGCTCGAGGGCAAGCACTGCGAAGGGAGTGTACGAGCCCGCGATGACGAGATAGATGTTGGCATGATCGAGGCGCTTGAATGCCGCCAGCGCGCGCGGTGACCACGTGCCGCGATGATAGGCGGCCGAGGTGACAAACAGCATCGACGAGGTCAGCGCGAACACCCCGGCGGACCACCTGGCGCCCGAATCCGGGGCGAGCACCACAAGAAGAATCCCCGCGACCAGCGCCACGGGAGCGATCCCCGAATGTAGCCATCCCCGCAGCCGGGGCTTGGCCAGCTCCACGAGCTCGTGAGTGACTTGCTGAACAGGACTATCGGACATCCGGTCTCGGCTCTCCTTCAAACGATCTGGCTCCCTGAGGAGATTCTCTCAAGGCGGACGATCGCCCTCTATGATGGCTGGTCCGGCCGCACCCCGATGAAGCGGAGCGACTTGAAACAGCCCGAAGAAAAAACCGAGCCTCTGCCGGAAGCTTTCTCCGACGCTCGCTTCCGCGCCCTGGTCCAGAGATCATGCGACGTGATCACGGTTATCGGGCCCGACATCAGCGTGCTCTATGTGAGTCCCTCGGTCGAGACCATCATGGGTTACCGGCAGGATGAGCTCGTGGGCAAGGTCGGGCTTGACTTCATTCACCCCGACGATTCGCTGGCGGCCACAGAGCGTTTGGGGGACGTTCTCGGAGAACCGGGAGGCACCGCGCTGCTGGAGCTCCGGGCCAGACATAAGAACGGCAGCTGGCGATGGTTCGAGGTGAGTCTTCACAACCTGCTGCACGATCCCGACGTGCGGGGCATCGTCATCAATCAGCGAGACGTCACCGAGCGAAAGAATCTGCAGCTGCAAGCCCGTCAGCAGCAGAAGATGGAGGCGGTCGGACAGCTGGCGGGAGGCGTGGCGCACGATTTCGCAAATCTTCTGTCCGTCATCAGCGGATGCAGTCACGTGCTCAAGGAATCGCCAGGTGAGGGGGACGAGCGAAACGGCGAGCTGCTCGACGCCATCATCGACGCCGCGGACAAGGGCGCACACCTCACGCGTCAGCTCCTTGCCTTTGCGCGGGATACACCGTTTCATCCGGAGGACCTCGATCTAGACGAGCTCATCGCCGGGTTCCGCAGCCTGTTGCAACTCCGTCTCGGAAGCACCAATGGTCTCGAGATAGACGTGCCGCCCGATCTGTGGCTGGCTCGCATCGACCGCTCCGAGTGCGAGCAGATGCTCCTCAATCTCGCAGCAAACGCGTGGGCCGCGATGCCTGATGGAGGAACGGTTCGTATCTCGCTCGTCAACCATATGGTCGAAGTCTCCGGTGATCTCGATGATGGCGTTGCTCCCGGTCGCTACATCCGGCTTCGCTTCAGCGACGACGGAGTCGGAATCGAGTCGCACATGCTCCAGGACGTGTTCGAGCCCTTCTTCACAACGCGCCGGGAAACAGGAGGTACGGGGCTGGGCCTTGCCAACGTGTATTCGACCGTCACCAAGGCCGGTGGGAGCATCTCAGTCGAGTCGGAGGTGGGCTCGGGTACGAGCTTCACGATCCTCCTGCCGGCAACCTCTGATTCGCGAGAGGTCGCTCGCTGATCAACCCGGTTCCCCCTTAACGATCGGTTTGAACGAGTCGAGAATCTCGTTCGCCGAATCCCTCCCGGTGTCTCTAGATTCCAAGGGACCCGCGGCGAGCGTGCCGAGGGACTGATCGCCTCGAGGTGCGATCACTCTCCCCGTGAACCAGATCTGAAGGCCGGCCGCGGTCGTCCCCGTCCCGATGAGCTTCACGCGCAGACTGCCCTCCACTTGGTCTGCGCGGACCGCTCGAAATGATGCCTCGTCATAGGTCTCATCGATCAAGGAAACGAAGTTCTCGTACGCGGTTTCGATCCCGCCCGAAGGGCCCAAGCCGAACGAGATGGCGATTTCCCCATCTGCACTCAACAGCTCGGTCAGAGTCCCTGTCTCGCGAACCGTCCAGCTCGCGGGGTGAGAGAAGACGTATCCACCCCCTGCATTCACGTGATATCCGTCGAAGGGCCGCTCTTCTCCAAGGGCCTCAGGCGTTGCGGGCTCCTCCGGAAACGCCGGGGGGTGCCACTGTTCGGAGGTGCTTCCGCTCTCGGCTCCGGGCGAGTCGCGCGAGTCGCCCGACGACTTGCGAGGCCCCGGTTCGGATCGCAGGAGCACCACTCCAATGGCCAAGGCCGCGCACATCGTGACCGCGAGGGCCAGGAAGCGCCGGTCCTCTAAAAGCCACTTCACCCTGCTCAGATTGTCTGTAGTCCCGGTGCGCTTCCAACTTGAGCTTCGTTGGTCCTAGCCAAGCGGACGATCACGCACCCCATGAAAGCGGTGGCCAATGCCGTAAGCATCAGCAGCGCCAACTCGATTCCCGTGAGTGGGAGAGTCCCCAATCCGAAGGGCAGTTCGAGATTGCCCGATGAAGCACCGGCCGATTCCCCGAGCGCTGAGCCGGGAGCTTGGACGACCGAAGGGAGATCGTTGCTTACGCCCTTCTCGCTGAAGAACGGATCCTCTGAGACCTGCTGTCTCTTCGAGATCGAGATGCCATCGACGAGGCTACCGACATCCGTGTCGCTTTGTGATGCTTCCACCCTAGATGAGACGCTGGCGATGTGTCCCGCAGTCATGCCTGAGGTGCCGTCGCCCGTTTCGCCGGATGGACCGGTGACCCCATTCACGGCTCCCCCGGCACCACCGGTTAAGTCCTTGACCGCGTCGCCGGCACCGCCGGTCAGGTTCTTGACCGCGTCGCCAGCACCACTGGTTACTTGTTTGATGGCGTCGCCCGCGCCACCGGTCAGGTCGTTGACCGCGTCGCCAGCACCACTGGTTACTTGTTTGACCGCGTCGCCCGCGCCACCGGTCAGGTCGTTGACCGCGTCGCCAGCACCACTGGTTACTTGTTTGACCGCGTCGCCCGCGTCACTGGTTACTTGTTTGACCGCGTCGCCGGCACCGCCGGTAACGACCTCGACCGCGTCGCCCGCGCCACCGGTTACTTCCTCGACCGCGTCGCCTTCACTACTCGCTACTTGTTCGACCGCGTCGCCGGCGCCGCCCGTAACGACCTCGCCCGCGTCGCCGGCACCACCGGCACCACTGGTTACTTGCTCGACCGCGTCGCCGGCACCACCGGCTACTTCCTCGACCGCGCCCCCGGCACTACTCGTTACTTCTTCGACCGCGTCGCCGGCCCCACCGGTGGTCGCTGCCTCCGTCTCACTCTCGACCTCCGTGACGACATCGTTGCCCGCGTCCCCTGCCGCGGTCGCAACGTCGGGATCGAGATCGACCTCTTTCACTCCAACCTGGGCGTACGCCGTCCCGGTGCCCACAACCAAGACGAAGGCTGCGGTTGTGGCTAGCAGCAGGGTACGCACCCATGCCACGCGATATCTGCCGAACTGTTGCATGACCCCCCCGAATCTGCCGTCTAACTTCAGTGTTGCGGTATGTCTGCTGCCGGTGCCCAAGCTCCGACGAACTTGCGTCAGAGGTTCTCGGACTCCGGACCCTGCTTTCCTTGTTCTTCCTCCTGACGGCGTGTACCCACTGCCTCGCAGCTCAGACAGTTTCCCAAGAATACCCACAAAATGGAAGCCCCGGAACAAAGCTAGTGAAAACAAGCTCTCTTGCGGGCTCGGGCCGACCGCCTCGGCTCGGTATTCCGCCGCCGTCACTTGGCTTGCGTCCGCCTCTTCTCACTCAAATCGATAACCCTGGCCCCCTCCCCCACCTCGTCCTCACGGTGAACTACCGGTCCATCCTTGGATGTCATCAGGATCTCGAGGGAGGCAATCCGGGACCGAGGCACGAACGCGTCCGACGGCTTCGAGGCCATCGGTTGACCTTCCTTGTCGAGTACCTGGGTGACGCTGACCAGGCGCAGAGCTTCGCCGTCCTGAAAAATGTGAGGGCCCGTCCACCCTTCGATGGTGTGGCCATTCTTGAGTCGCACTCGCAAGAGTTCCGTCGTCGGTCGGGTGGAGTCTTTGTGAAGGCGGCGCCTCAAGGTCATGGCCACCGATGCCAGGGGCGCGGCAACCCCTCTAATCCCTGGTCTCGTCTTCAGAACTGCACGGAGCCGCGGCCACCGCGGTGATACGAAGGACAAACGCGCCCGAAGGTCTTCACCGCCGCGCCGGGCCGCAATCATGAACATGGCTCCGGCGATCAGAATCGTCACCATCATGAAAGAGTAGAGAGTCGAATCCGAGCTTTCTCCAGATCCGGTGTCTTCCTGCCCGGTGACATCACCCGCCGCGGGATCAAGATCGAGGCGAATCGACCACAGTCCATCTCCGGCGGAAAACTCCTCGTCACCTGTAGAGTCGATCGTCTTGCCGTCGACGACCACTTGGGCAACCCGCCAGCCGACCGGCTGCGACGTCAGTTCGTCGGATGCGAGAACCAACCGGTTGGTGGGCACCCAGTTCGAGGTGTCGCCATCAAGTCGAAGCTCGCGCCCGGTGTTGTCTTCGATCGTGAATGAGTCGATGGGCGAGTCGATTGGTCGACCTGAGTCATCGAGAAAGCGAGAATCGACCCTCCGGGTAACCAAGAACCCAGCATGAAGGAAGGTAAACGACGACACCTCCATGACCCGATCGAGGGACGTGACTCCGTCCGACCAGCGAGCAAAGGAAACGCGAGCGGCGGGGTCAGTGGACAGCGAACGAATTGAAAGTTTGTAGCTCCCAGGCTCATCGACGGTGAGCAATGCGAGTCCCCTAGCGTCGGTTCGAGTTCTCTTTCCGCCGACCGAGATCTCGATGTCGCTCATGGGTGGCACGGTTTGCAACATCACGGGAATGGCTTGCTCCTGGGCGAGGGTTGGCGCAGGGATCCCAACCCCGAGCGCAAGTGCCATAAGCACCAATGCGCAACCGGCCCGCCGGAGTCCGTGGCCGTTATGTCTGATCGCACCGCCCCCGCTCACTATTCCCCTTAGGCAGGTCGTCTGAACGCCTCCTGCCACCCCCTGACCCAGGTCACTGTCACGCCTGGTTATCCACTTCTTTCCATCGATAACACGCCCTGAGCCATTCGTACATAGGGATGGAGTCCCTAAGCTTTGATGAGTGGGCGATCGGCCCTATCGAGTGCTGGCGTCGCCTGCGCAGTGCACGCACATAACCGACCAGGGCAGTATCTCCAGCCGTTCCGGTGGGATGGTCGCACCGCAACGGTCACAGCTGCCGTAGCTGTCTTCCTCGATCTTCGTCTGCGCCCGTCGCACATCCACCAGCACCGTCTGCAACTGGTCGTAGGCCTCAACCTGCATTAGCCGGTCGACGGCCAGGCTCGTGCCTTCGCCGACTCGCTTGCCGAAGGAGATCCCGCCCTGCTCTTCAGGCGGAGCCGACATCCGCGCGAGATCGGCCTCCAGCTGGGCTTGTTTCTCCTCGAGCGCCGCCTCGATTCCTTCCACCTGGGGACCCTATCAACCACGTTTGGACTAGCAGCTACGAATGCATGGTGGGCGCTACTGGGATCGAACCAGTGGCCTCTGCCGTGTGAAGGCAGCGCTCTCCCGCTGAGCTAAGCGCCCGGGAGGCCACATGATACCTGCGGCCGCGCTAACCCGTTCGTTTACATGGGGACGTGATCCATCTGTCGCGGGGGTCTTACCAGCACGGCCCGGCTCCGGCGCGGCAACCTCAGGCAGGGCGCGTCGCGCTCGTGCTCGGCGGCGGCGGCATCACGGGAGCCGCAAACACCTCGGCGTGCTCAACGCGCTCAACGCCATCAGCGAAGTGCAGTTCGCGAACGACTTCGACCT
>JBOGWU010000135.1:0-3720 GCA_050693935.1 Actinomycetota bacterium
TTCTGTGGGATTGGGAGGCACCAGCGATTGTCGATAGAGACTCCACTTGACCCGAAAGCGGAGTGTGACCTGGACCTTCGCGTTGTGGGCGGTGACGGGTTCGAACCGCCGACCCCTGCGTTGTAAGGGCCATTGAGGGGGAAACGAATCCCGACCAGTTAGAGCTTTTCCGCAGGCGTGACAATCCGGCTGTGGACTCTCCTTCTCCAGGAGAGTTCCGGTAACCGGCCGGAGGCGACTCCGTTTTCGCTCGTCGTGGCCAGCAGCAAGGGCCACTGACCTCTGACCTGACTCGTCCCTCCGGCCGGGACCGGACTAGCGGAAGTGACCTGATAGAAGGGTGACGCAACCCAACGCCTGCGTGTCCTCCCGCTGGTCACATCGTAGGTCGACTGGCGAAAGGAGACCAGGATGGGTGTGGCGATCGGGGTGGATTCTCACAAGAGCACGTTGGCGGCAGCTGCCCTTGACGAGCTCGGCCGGGTGATCGGAACGGAGGAGTTCACGAACGACGATGGTGGGCATGATGCCCTGCTTGAGTGGGTGATGGGCTACGGGGCGGACCGCGTTATCGGGATTGAAGGGACGGGAACGTTCGGGGCTGCTGTGGCCCGCCGGCTCCTCGCGGTGCACGAGGACGTAAAAGAGGTGCCGCCGTTCCTGCCACACCGAGACCGAAGGAAGAACCCCACACGCGGGAAGTCGGATCTAAGGGATGCAGTCGCTATCGCTCGTGTGGTGGCTCGCGGAGAAACCCTCTCCTCTCCCCGGCGAGTAGACATCATGCGGGACCTCAAGCTCCTCGGCGACCACCGTGACCAGCTAGTTCGCGCCAGGACACAGCTGATCAACCGCACCCACCAAGATCTAGTGGTCTCCCATCCGGGCTATGAGAAGAGGATCCCCAAGCTCACTTCGAAGAAGCGGCTGCGAGAGGCTCGGACTCTCTTGCGCGGCGACGCTTCGGTGAGGGCCGACCTCATCCGCGACCGCATCGCAGAGATCTCGAGGTTGATCGACAAGGTCGCAGGGACGGAGCGACAGATCGCCGCGAAGGTCGTTGAGTCAGGAACTAGGCTGACTCAACTACGCGGGATCGGGTTCCTCGTGGCAGCCAAGATCCTCGGGGAGGTTGGCGACCCTGCGCGTCTGCGATCGAAATCTTCGTTCGCGATGTTGACCGGAACAGCACCGATCGAAGCCTCGTCAGGCAAGACCAAGCGCCACCGGCTCAATCGCGGCGGGAATCGGCAGTTGAACTACGCTCTCTACGTGATGGCGCTGGCGCGCCGTCGAGGAGACACCGATACCCGCGCGTACCTCGAACGTCTTCGGGAAGCTGGGAAGTCCGACCGCGAAGCGCTCCGATGCCTCAAACGGCAGCTATCGAACGTCGTGTTCCGGCAGCTCGTGTCCGACTTCGAGAAGACAGCAAACCGCGCCGCTTGACAACATAGAAGGTCAGGTCACGGGCCTGAGCGCTTCGTCGGTGTGACAGAGGGTCAGGGGAGGCCTTCCTTCTCCAGCTTGTTCTTCCTCTTTGAGTATGTATCGTAGGTGCCGATTTCCGCCTCTGGTTTGCAGGAGGTTTGCAGCAGGCTAGCGGTACCTCCAGATGAAGTATCCCTTGATGCAAAAGTCCTGGTCAGGAAGTGGCACCTACCAGGGTCTCAAGGCGCTGGGCGTGCCGCAGGATTCGCTTGACAGCTTCGCGCCCGAGTTCCAGCAGGGGATGGCGGCGCGCGCTGCGGAGCTGGGTGATGTCGGCGAGAGCAGCCCGGAGCACTGGGAGAAGCCCCTCGGGACATCGGACCTGCACGTTGCGCTGTCGGTGATCTCGCCTGAAGCGGCACGGTTGGAGGCGCTCGCCGAGCGGGCACGGCGGGCGCATGAGGAGTTGCCGGGTGTCGAGGTGATCTGGCGCCAGGACTGCTATCAGCTCCCGACCGGACGCACCTCCTTCGGCTTCAAGGACGGCATTGGCCAGCCTGCGGTCGCAGGAAGCGGGATTTCGCCCTCCAACCCGAAGGAGCGCCCGATCAAGGCCGGCGAGATCATCCTCGGCTACCCGGACGAGACGGGAGAGCTGCCACCGATGCCGACCCCCGAGGTGCTCGGCCGCAACGGCACCTACGTCGTCTTCCGCAAGCTGCGCACGCGGGTCGCGGCCTACCGGCAGTACCTGCACGCGAAGGCAGCGAGCCGCGAAGAGGAGGCGTTGCTGGGCGCGAAGATGGTCGGACGCTGGCAGAGCGGGGCGCCCTTGGCGCTCGCCCCCGAACGCGACGATCCCCAGCTCGGCGCCGACCAGAAGCGCAACAACGATTTCCTCTACGGTGACGATCTGCGTGGGTTCAAGTGCCCGGCCGGCGCGCACGCACGCCGCGCCAACCCGCGGGACGCGCTCGACAACGAAGGAAGCGTCAACGTCCGCCTCCACCGCATGATTCGCCGCGGCACAAGCTACGGGCCGATGCTGCCCGAAGGGGTGCTCGAGGACGACGGCGAGGACCGCGGGATCATCTTCGTGTTCGCCGGCGCGCACCTGAAGCGCCAGTTCGAGTTCGTCAAGACCCAATGGCTGAACGACGGCATCTTCATCGGCGCCCCAGCCGAGAAGGACCCCCTCGTCGGACCGAAGGAAGGATCGAGCAGCTTCACGATCCCGCAGCGGCCCATCCGCCACCGCCTGCAGGAACTGCCGCCCTTCGTCGTCACGCGCGGTGGCGAGTACTGCTTCGCCCCCGGTCTGCGAGCGCTGCGCTGGCTGGGGGAGCTCACGACGTGACGGAAGGAGACGACGTGGCAACTACCCGAACAGACCGCTGGAAGGCGCTCGACTTCGGCCCGCCGCAATCCGGCGAGGCCGAGCCCGACCAGCCCGTGCTCGCCGACTACGTCGCGGACGGGCACGTCGCTGTGATCACCCTGAACCGGCCACACGCCGACAACGCGATCACCACCGAGATGGGCGCAGGGCTGACCGAGATCCTCGAGACGATCGCGGTCCGGCCCTCCGTTCGCGTCGCCATCATCACCGGCGCCGGTACGCGCGCGTTCTCGGTCGGCAGCGACCTGCGCCAACGCAAGGACATGAGCAAAGAGGACTGGCTGCGCCAGCGTCAGGACTTCGATCGCACGCTCTACACGCTGCGGCAGCTGCGAAAGCCGATCTTCGCCGCCGTGAACGGGATCGCCTACGGCGGCGGCTCCGAGATCGCCCAGAGCACCGACTTCATCATCGCCTCCGACAACGCCACCTTCGGCCAGCCCGAAGCGATGATCGGCCTCGCGGCCGGCGGCGGCTCACCAGTCTTCCTTCCACGCGCTCTCCCGCCAGGGAAAGCACTGCAGATGCTGATGACCGGCGACCCGATAACCGCGGAAGAGGCCCACCGCCTGGGGATGGTCAACGAGCTCTACCCGCAGGCCGAGCTGATGGACGCCGCGCACCGGATCGCAGCGAAGATAGCGAGCAACTCACCGACAGCAGTCCAGGCGATGAAGCGGGCCGTGCGGATGGGCGAGGGGCAACCGATCGAGCAGGCGATCGCGATCATGATGGAGGCGCACTGGCGCTCGGCCGTGCACCCCGACCGCATCGAGGGCATCGGCGCCTTCAACGACGACCGCGAGCCGACCTTCCAGGACCCCGACTACTGACGCCGGCACCGCGAGCCCGACCACCCAGGCGAGGAGACGGAGAGATGGCAGTAGCAG
>JBOGWU010000136.1:0-7912 GCA_050693935.1 Actinomycetota bacterium
CTCTTGTAGCAGCCGCGTGTGGTGGCGATGACGACGATGGCGGCGACGGGCCGGGTGCTCAGGCATGCACTTGGACGATCGGAACCATGGGTGCGCTGTCGGGTGACTTCGCTTCCGTCGGTCAACCGATCGCAGACGGCGTTCGGTTCGCCGTCGACGAACTGAATGCAGAGGGCGACCTCGAATGCACCGTCGAGCTCGCGAGTGAAGACAGTCAGGGTGACCCGAACCAGGCTCCGGCTCTCGCCGAGAAGCTGATCGGTGAGGAGTCGCTGGTGTTCTGCGCGTGCCCGTACTTCTCGGGTGAGACGCTCGCAACGGGTCAGATCTTCTCCGACGCGGGTGTGGCCATCTCGGGCACCGGTACCAACGAGACGATCGACGAGCAGGGCTACGAGACCTGGTTCCGCGCGGTCGCGAACGACGGCGTCCAGGGACCGACCGCGGCCACCTACATCAAGCAGATCCTCAAGCCCGACACGGTCGCCGTGATCCACGACAACCAGGACTACTCCAAGGGCCTGGCCGATTCCGTGGTCAGCAACCTCGAATCGGCGGAGGGGCCGTTCGTCATCAACCCCGAAGAGACCGACTACTCCTCGGTGGTGCAGCAGGTGAACGCGGTCAACCCCGACGTGGTCTTCTACGGCGGCTACACCCCGCAGGCAGGTCCTCTGCTCGCGCAGCTAACCCAGGGTGGGGTCGACGCCCAGTTCCTGTCGGACGACGGCTCGAAGGACCCGTCCTTCGGTGAGCTGGCCGGAAACGCGGCTCAGGGCGCGCAGGTGACCTGCCCCTGTACCGATCCGACCAAGCAGGAGGCCGCCGCCGAGTTCGTCGACGGCATGCGTGCCGAGTACGGCGAGGACGCCCCCGGTACCTTCGCCGCCGACATGTACGACGTCACGAACATCATCATCGAGGCCCTCAAGGAGCTGAACGGGGACGAGGACATCGAAGAGGTGCGGGCGCACGTCGTCGAGTACTTCCAGAACGCCGAGGGAATCGAGGGTGTGGCCAAGACCTACACCTGGGAGGAAAGCGGCGAGTTCGTAGGTGGCCCGGAGGACATCTGGGTCTACGAGTGGGACGACGCCGAAGGCAACTTCGTTTCGCTCGGCCCGGCCGCGGAGCTGCTCGGCCAGTAATAGACGAGCTTCAAGCTCACGACAAAGGCCCCCGGGAGACCGGGGGCCTTTCGCATCTTGCGGTGCCTGATTCCCGCAAGGCCGCACCAATTCCGTGTGGACCTCGCGCCACGTCAATAGCTCGTAGAAAACTTAGCCAAGGCGGGGGATGCTCGCACTCCTGCGGGAGTGCGATAAGAGGGCATGGGCCTTCTCGAGACGCGCGCCGAAGTAGCCCCTGCGCAGCCACAGACACGAACGATCGTCCGGAGGGCCGCCGGGGGACTGCTGTGGACGCTGAAAATGACCGCCGCGCTGTTCGTCTTCGTGGGCTCGCTTCAGGTGATGAAGACGGGAGCCGCCAGTTTGGAGATTCTGCAACATGGTGGGCCGCTCGTCGCCAACTCCGGGTCAACGCTGGCTTTGGGCTGGCTCGGTGCGCTCCTGGTTCTATCCGGCTCTCCGATTGCGGCCTCCTCCCTGACGCTGGTGTCCAGCGGTTCCCTTTCCACTCAAGAGGGATTCTGGATGCTGACCGGCTCCCGGCTTGGGGCCGCATTCGTGGTCCTGTTCGTGGGGGTGATCTATGCGCTCAGGGGCGGAAGCGGGAAACGAGCCAAGCCGGTCGCTACCGGCATCATCGCCGTCGTCGTCACCGCCCTCGTGTACATCCCCGGCTCCGCCTTGGGTGCGGTCCTGCTGAACGGTGGCGCACTGGGTTCGCTCAATCCCGAACTGCCGCTTCAGATATCGAGTGTTCTCGAGATCGCCTACGGTGGGCTGCTCGATTTGGTCGAGCAGCTTCCAGGAATCGTAGCCTTCGGCGGTGGACTGATCCTGCTACTCGCGGCGCTAAAGATGATCGATGGGGTAATTCCCGAATTGGACAGCCGAGATTTCGCCGGGGCTCGAGCGCAGTGGCTGCAAAGCAAGTGGTCGATGTTCGGACTTGGTGCACTCGTCGCGCTGGTCACGATGTCGGTTTCGGTGGCTCTAACCGTTCTGGTTCCGTTGGTCGCTCGCAACTACCTCAGGCGAGAGGACATCATCCCCTACGTCATGGGAGCCAACATCACCACCCTCGGAGACACATTGCTTGCGGCATTGCTGCTGGACTCGGCCGATGCGGTCCAAGCCGTGACGGCAAGTCTGGTGGGAACGACGACCATCTCATTGCTCCTCTTGACCTTCCTATATTCGCCGGTGCGAACCTTCGTCAAGAGCGTCTGCACGATCTGCCTGAGGAGCCGTGCATCGCTGGCAGTTTTCACCGCGGCATTGTTCTGCATTCCGCTGACTCTTCTCGTCGGGTCACGGCTCATCTAGGGAGCTCGGAGCTGACCCTCGCGGCATCACCAACCGCTGCGATGCGCCAGCCTTACGCCATGCGTAAGAAACCTACGGCTCTTGAACCTTCGCAAGGCGTGGCGATATCTCTAATTTGCATCTGAAGGCTCACCTCGGAGGCACCTCTCGTTTTCTTGGGCGGACTGAGTACGACACCGAGCTGTAGCTCCGCGATTCCCGCATAGTCGCGAGCGCTTGGTCGTGACTCAGCTCGAGAGGGCCTCCGAGCGGGCGCCCATCCCTCCAGACAAGCTCCTTGAGCCGAGCCGACTTTGGTGGAAACTTGGTCGATGATTGGTAGTCAACAGTGAGCCAAGGGATCCGCATGAAGAAGGAATGCGAGGCGCGCCTGCGCGAGCTGGTGCCCGAGAGTGAAACTATCGTCGCGGTCGGGACCGCAGAAGAACTCCGAAAGCTTGGTCCCGACATCGGCTCCGGTGGCGGTTGGACGTTCGTAGTAGTGACTCTTGAGCGCGTGCTGTTCGCAGACTGGGGTTCACCCTTGACATCGCACGAAGAGATCCGTCTCGACGAGGTGACCTCATGGGCCCACGGGAGCCAGTGCAACTGCTACGCGCTGGCTCTCACGCATCCACCCATGACTCGCCGAGAGCGCGTACCGGCACACCGGATCCTGTGGGTCAGCTGGGGTGTCTCCGATGCAGACGTGACGCGGACCCAAACCATGTTCCGGTTCAGCCGGCCCGAGACCGAGGTCACCCAGGCACTGCGTACCGCGCTCGAGGAGCGGGGTGTCCCCGACCGGCTGCTCAGATTCAAGGAGAGGTCCCGGGAGGAGCGCACGCGAGGGAGCCGCACGGCGCTCTTCGCGAAGCGCCAATGAACCCATGGGTCTAGGTCCGCCCTCGGCCGCTCCCACCGCCAAATTGGGCTAGAACATCGATTAGTTACGACCAGCTACCGGGTCTACCTTTCGACAGAGCCTCCCAGGACAGAAGGAGAGTACGAATGAGGAAGCTAGTTGTAATCGAGTTCCTGTCCCTGGACGGCGTCATGCAGGCTCCCGGGGCTCCCGACGAGGACACCGAGGGCGGATTTCGACACGGCGGCTGGTCGATGCAGTACTTCGACGACGTGGCCGGAGCGGCCGCCGCCGAGGGCATGGCGGCGACGGACGCTCATCTGTTTGGGAGAAAGACCTACGAGATCATGGCCGCCCACTGGCCGAAGCAACCCAAAGACGACCCCTTCGCGCAGCATCTGAACAGCATCGCGAAGTACGTCGCCTCGAGGACGCTTCAGAGCGTCGAGTGGGAGAACTCGACGCTGATCGAGGGCGATGTTTCCGAGGAGGTTGTCAAACTCAAGGAGCAGCCCGGCAAGAACATCGCAGTCCTCGGCAGCGGTGAACTCGTTCAGACCCTCATCGAGAACGACCTCGTTGACGAGTACTCGTTGACGGTGTCTCCGATCGTGCTGGGGAGCGGCAAGCGGCTGTTCCATGAGGCCGACCAGACCAGGAGCCTGAGCCTCGTCGACTGCAAGACCACCACCACCGGCAACCTGATGCTCACCTACCGCCCGGCTTGATGCAGGTGATAACGCCGTCAACCAACTTGCACAAAGCCCCTGAGGCAGGAACCTTAGCTCGCTCTGGTGGGGCGTGCTGGGATTGAACCAGCGACCCCTTGCTTGTCGAGCAAGTGCTCTCCCGCTGAGCTAACGCCCCAGAGATTCGACAGTCTACCCAAGCCTCGAGCCGAGGCTCCACTCGTCGAGATGCCGAACGACGACGCTCAGTGTGGTGGTTGAGGCAATGGTTGGCTTCGAAGAGGCGGCGAGCGGAATCGAACCGCTGTGCAGGGCTTTGCAGGCCCTTGCCTAAACCACTCGGCCACGCCGCCAGGCGGGCTACCAATGTAGCCGCTCCGGTGGCGCAGAATACCGCTCCCCTGCTGCCGCGACGCCCTTGGACGTCGCTCTTGTTCGCCTCCATCGAGGCGGTTAGCTTGAGCCTTCGGGTCGTCCAATGCTCAGGGGGGAGTAGGACATGTGTCTTCCTGGAACCATCGAGAAGGTTTCCGAGCGAGCCCGCACCGAGGGAGTCCCGTCGCTCAGCCGGCGATCGTTTCTTACCGCGGCGGGCGCGGCCGGGATCAGCGCTTCGTTGATGCCTTCGACTGCAGCGGCGCGCAGGATTCGCGCCAAACGCGCCATGGATCTGACGCACACCTTCACGGCGGGCTTCCCCGTCTACACCGGCAACGTGCCCACTCGCAGGACGCTCGTGACGGTTGAAGAGAACGGCTTCTATGCCCAGGGGTGGACGTTCGAGGAACACTCGGGAACTCACATGGACGCTCCTGGTCACTTCGTGTCGGGAGGCAGGCTCGTGCCCGAGCTATCGCCGAAAGAGCTGCTCCTCCCGGTGGCCGTCATCGACATATCCCGGAGGGCGTCCGAGGACCCCGACGCGGTTGTCACCCCGGATGATCTGCTTCGCTACGAGAAGCGTCACGGTCGCATTCCCAGGAACGCCGGCGTATTCATGTATTCCGGGTGGGAGGAACGACTCCCCGACCCCGACACGTTCAAGAACGCCGACGCGAACGGGACCTACCACTTCCCGGGTTTCGGGCTCGAAGCGGTCGAGTGGCTTCTGGCCCGCCGGTCGGTTAGAGCGATCGGTGTGGACACGCTGAGCCTCGACAAGGGAGAGTCCACCACTTTCGACGTGCACCTAACTTGGTTGGGGTCCGACCGCTACGGCATCGAGAACCTCGCGAATCTGGGCAAGCTTCGGCCCAAGGGCACCACGGCTTTCGTCGGCGTCGTGCCCTGGGAAGAGGGTTCGGGCGGACCCTGCCGCGTCATTGCGTATTCGTAGCCGTGCCGTCCGGCACGTCCATGGAAGTCTCCCGGGCCCCCGCGCCAGCCATGGGACCCCACGCCAGGTTGGCAAGCACCGCTCCGATCGCTACCCACGCCAGGCCGAGCATCCAGCCTCCGATGACGTCGGTCGGCCAGTGGACTCCCAGATACAACCGTGAGAATCCGATGAAGAAGGAAACGAGACCGGCCGCGGTCCAGATCCAGACCGCGCTGCGCCAGCTGCCCCTGCGCGTGAGCGCGAAGGCTAGCCCGGCCCCCATGATCGCCGAAGTGGTCGCGTGTCCGCTCGGGAATGCAAGTCCTCCGGCATCCACTATCTGTGAGAAGTCGGGACGGGGGCGACCCACCATCACCTTTATGAGCGGCGAGAGCCCGAGCGACCCGATCAGACAGAACGAAAGGAACGCCGGCATCATGAGATCACGTGTCGTGACGTAGGCAACCACGATCGCCGCGGTCATGATCGCGAGGGCGACGAGGGCTCCGCCGAAGGCGGTCGTGATTCTCATGGCCTCATTCAGGCTCGGCGACCTATGGGCGGCGAGCCAGTCCAGGATGGGACGATCGAAGAAACCGGTCTCGCTCTCGATAACGTCCTCGAGAACCGAGCCGAACGCGTATCCAATAACCAAGATGATGCCGATGCCGATAGTCATCTCCAGACCGAAGCGGGCACCGGGATCGAAGCGACGTGTCATGAACGCAATTTGCTTGTCGTAGCGCTCGCGCCACGCCCGAACCCTGGGACGTTCGAGGAACGCGTCGAGTCCTGCTCGGACGCGTCCGTAGTTTCCGGCAACCCGTCGCGCCGCAAAGACGAATAGGGCCACCACCCCGACTAGAACGAGCAGCACCAGGCTGGCTTGGCCGACGTAATTCTCCACGACGTGCCAGCTCCCGCCCGCCAGGTAACCGGCGACAACGAGTCCGCCCGAAAATGCAATGGCCGCCGGCGCGTTGAAGGTCACGAACCTGCGGTAGGGCATGCCGGCCGAACCCGCCACCGGAGGAGCGAGGGTGCGGAAAATGCTCAGGAATCGTCCCAGAAAGACGGCCTTGCCGCCACGTTCCTGCAGGTAGTTGCGCACCTTGTTCCAACGCGCCTCACCGATCTTGCTACCTAGCTTCGTCGTCTCGAGTCGCCGCCCGTAACGACGGCCGAGCCAGTAGCCGAGTGAATCGCCCATCACCGCACCCAGGCACGCCGCCACGAGTATCACGACGAGCGACACCCTGCCCTGAAAGGCAAGCACTCCGGCGATCAGCAAGGGTGCCTCGCCCGGAAGAAACAGACCAACGAGGAGTCCCCCCTCCGCCGCGGCGAAGGCGAACACCAGCACTGCCACAAGCGGCCCGCCGAGGTCGAGCAGGAAGTCCATGGTCAGCCGCTCCCCCACTCGCGGCGGTGACTTATTGTCGTGCCGACATGAACGACTGGATCGAGCGGGATGCTGCCGTCGTGTGGCACGGCTTCACCCAGATGGCGACCTACTCCGACAACGCGCCCGTCATCGTCGAGCGCGGCGAGGGTCGCGATCTGATCGACGTCGACGGTCGGCGGTATCTTGATGCGATCTCCTCCCTGTGGGTGACCACGCTCGGTCATTGCGTACCCGAATTAGATCAAGCACTAAAAGACCAAGCCGGTCGGATTGCCCATTCCACCATGCTGGGCAACGGAAATCGCGTCACCATCGAGCTCGCGGAGGCTCTGGCGCGCGTCGTTCCCGTCGATGAGCCTCACTTCCTGTTCGCATCGGACGGCGCGGCGGCGGTCGAGCAAGCGCTAAAGATCGCGTTTCAGTACTGGGTCAACTTGGGCGAGAGCGACCGGAGCACGTACCTCGCCTTTGGGGACGCGTACCACGGCGACACGGTGGGCGGCCTCTCCATCGGCGGGGGCGGTTTCGGCACTGAAATCTTCGATCCACTCCGATTTCCGGTCGTGCGCGCTCCGGGCTTCGACGACCCCGATTGCATGACCGCGACGACGAAGCTCATCTTCGAACACGCGAACGAGCTTGCGGCCGTCGTCGTGGAACCGCTCGTCCAAGGAGCCGCGGGCATGAGGATCGTTCCTGCAGACGGCTTCCGCATGCTCGCAGATGCTTGCGCCGAAACCGGTGTGCTCTTGATATGCGACGAGATCGCCACCGGGTTCGGCCGCACCGGCGCGCTGTTCGCGAGCGAGCTTTGTGACCTCCGCCCCGATCTCATGGTCATCGGCAAGGGTCTCACCGGGGGCTACCTGCCCATGGCCGCGACCATTTCCAACCGGCGCGTTTACGACGCGTTCCTGGGCGAGGACCTGGGCCCAAGGACCCTCTACCACGGTCATTCCTACTCAGGCAACGCGCTGGCGGCGGCCGTGGCGTTGCGGCATCTCGAGCTGATCCTCGAGGGAGACGTGCTCGGCAACGTGCGAGCGCGCTCGGCGCAACTGAGGTCGCTGCTCGCCGAACGAATCTCGCCACTCGATGCGGTGGTGGAGGTCAGGCTCCAGGGACTCATGTGCGGAGTCGAGCTGGGGGCCGGGTCGAGACGCGGGGTGGGCTCGGCCGGACCGCAGGGCAAACGCGGGCGAC
>JBOGWU010000137.1:0-10089 GCA_050693935.1 Actinomycetota bacterium
GAACGAATCTCGCCACTCGATGCGGTGGTGGAGGTCAGGCTCCAGGGACTCATGTGCGGAGTCGAGCTGGGGGCCGGGTCGAGACGCGGGGTGGGCTCGGCCGGACCGCAGGGCAAACGCGGGCGACACGTTTGCGCGGCCGCCGTGAAGCGCGGCGTACTCCTTCGGCCGCTTGGCGATGTCGTCGTCATCATGCCTCCCCTCACTATCACCTCGGACGAGATCGAACGGATTGTCGACGCACTTCGGGATTCGATACTCGAGGTTGCCGGACCTTGAACTGGGCGGAGTGGGTCGCGGAGTCCAACGGCTCGATGCGCGCCGACGGGAGATGGCGATCGGTGCGCGATCTCGACGCGTTCGGGACCACCGGCACTCTCGATGGTCGAACGGTCGTGTCCTTCGCATCGAACGACTACCTCGGACTCACCGCGCACCCGAAGGTCATCGAGGGTGCACGGGAAGCACTCGAGCGATGGGGGTCCGGCTCGGGTTCGGCTCGTCTCATCGTCGGCTCGCGCCCGGTTCATTCGCAGCTCGAGCGAGAGCTGGCCGGGTGGAAGAACGCCGAGTCCGCGCTGCTGTTTCCAAACGGATTCGCAGCCAACCTCGGCGTGCTGACCGCGTTCGGGGGCCCGGACGTAACGATCTTCTCGGATGAGCGCAACCACGCGAGCATCGTCGACGGTTGCCGGCTGGCGAGGGCGCGCGTGGCAGTGTTCGATCATCTCGACTACGACGGCCTCGCCCGCGACCTTGCGAAGACGGCGAGCGCAATAGTGGTCACCGACACGGTCTTCTCGATGGACGGCGACCTCGCCGACGTCGAACGGCTGGCCCGGCTTTGCCGCCGCCACGATGCCCTCTTGGTTTTAGACGAGGCTCACGCCGTGCTCGGGCCTCATCCCGACTTGACCGGCGTCACCTCGTTGCGTGTGGGCACCTTGAGCAAGTTCCTTGGGGTGGTGGGTGGTTTCGTTGCCGGCGAGCGCGACCTAATCGACCTGCTCGTGAATCGGGCCCGTCCGTTCATCTTCACGACCGCGTCGTCGCCTGCAGACGCGGGTGCCGCGCTTGCGGCACTGATGGTGTTGCAATCGGATGAGGGCCGCGCCCTGAGGGCACGGCTCGAAACTCTGGTCCAGCGCGTCGCCGGCGGTCACTCCTCCCCCATCGTGCCCGTGGTCATCGGTGACGAGCGCGCTGCGGAGAAGGCGGCGGCTGCTTTACTCGATCGCGGGCTCCTCGTTCCGGCGATCCGGCCTCCTTCCGTTGATCCGGGAACGTCACGTCTGCGCGTAACTCTCTCGTCCGCGCACACCGATGCACAGGTCGATGCGCTGCTCGCCGGCATCGCAGAGGTGGCCGGCCGGGTTGGAGACACCTCGAGGATCAATCGTGCCTGACAGCACGGTGGTGATCAGCGCAACCGACACGGGCGTGGGAAAGACGTGGCTGACCGTCGAACTCGCACTCGGCCTTCAGGCTCGCGGCCTCTCGGTCGCCGTCCGCAAGCCGGTGCAGTCGTTCGACCCCGGCGACCGCACCACCGATGCCGACCTGCTGGCCGAGGCCGGCGGCGAGGACCCGCTTGTCATCTGTCCCGGACATCGTCGATATCCCCTGGCTGTGGCGCCCCCGATGGCCGCGGACGCGCTGGACGCTCCGCCGATCAAGCTCGCGGAGCTGATCGACGAGCTCGAGCTCCCCCCGGCAGGCGTGGCACTGATCGAGGGCGTTGGTGGGCCACGCTCTCCGCTTGCACACGACGGTGACACGGTCGACCTGGCGCTCGCCGTGGCCGCCGAGCGAGTGCTGCTCGTCGCGAATCCTGGTCTGGGCACCATCAACGCGACGCTTCTGGCAGCGGCCGCGTTCGACGGGATTGACGTGACGGTGTTCCTCAACCGATTCGACGAGACGAACTCGCTGCACGCCGCCAACCGCCGGTGGCTTGCGGAAAGAGCCCACCTCGACGTGGTGACGGGTCCAACCGATCTGATCGCACGCATGACCAAAACCAAAACGGAGGATCGATGACGCGCACGAGCCTGAACACGGCAGAGCAGGCGCTGCTCGACGATGGACGTGACCTGAGCGAGGACGAGCTGTCCGCTCTCGCCCGGCTCGACTCGGATACGGTGCCCGCGCTCGCCGCACTCGCGCACGAGGTCCGGCTCGCCCGCTGCGGTCCGACCGTCGAGGTCGAGGGGATTCTCTCGGCCAAGACCGGTGGCTGCCCCGAGGACTGCCATTTCTGCTCGCAGTCATCGCGCTTCTCCGACTCACCGGTGCGCCCAGGGCCGATCCTCGATCTCGACGAGATTCTCACCGCGGCGCGCGAGACCAAGGAGGTCGGCGCCAGCGAGTTCTGCATCGTGTGCGCGGTGCGAGGGCCGGACCAGAGGTTGATCGACCGCGTGCTCGAGGCGACCGAGCTCGTGAAGCGCGAGACCTCATTGAACGTCGCGGCGAGCCTCGGCATTCTGACGCGTGAACAGGCACGCGCTCTCGCGGAGGGCGGCGTCCATCGCTACAACCACAATCTCGAAACCGCTCGCTCCTTCTTCACTAGCATCGTCACGACCCACACGTGGGAGGAGCGCTTCGAGACCTGCCGGTACGTGCACGAGTTCGGCATGGAGCTCTGCTGTGGAGCCCTGTTGGGTATGGGTGAGACCGACGAGCAGCGCGTCGAGCTGCTCATGCAGCTGCGCGACGCCGGACCGGCCGAGGTTCCCATCAACTTCCTCAATCCTCGCCCCGGGACTCCGCTAGGTGAGCGTCCTCTCGTCGAGCCCCTCGAGGCCATCAAGTGGATCGCGCTGTTCCGCCTGGCGCTGCCCGAGGTCATCCTTCGCTACGCGGGGGGCCGCGAGGTAACGCTGCGCGAGCTCCAGGTGATGGGCATGACCTCGGGCATCAATGCGCTGATCGTCGGCAACTATCTGACGACGCTCGGGCGCGAGCCGCAGGCGGACCTGCAGATGATCGACGACCTCCGCATGCCGATCGGCGCGCTGAGCAAGGTGATCTAGTGCACTGCGTGGGCTGCGGTCGTTCCGAAAGCGAGTGCGACGGGACCTGTCGCTCGCCGCTCGACCCTCCTCGCTACTGCCCCACGTGCGGAACCAAGCTGTTCGTCAAGGTCACGCCGACCGGTTACACGGCTCGATGTCGCAAACACGGCGCGCCGCCCTAGGGCCTTCCCATGAGGACCCCGAGCTGGCGCGACTGCGCAATCAGTTCGCCACGCTGGCTCCAGATCTCGCCGTCCTCGACGAAGAAGCCGTCGGCGGCCGTCTCCGAGTGGAATAGCGCCAGATGATAGTCCTCCGGTGCCGCGCCATCGTCGGGAAGCGAACGACGAAAGTGCACCGTGAGGTCAACGGTCGGCACCGCGACCGGCCCCTCCAGCCGCGTGAACACACTGGGCATCCAGGCGTCGGCGAGGGCAGCGATCGCGATGTCGTCGACTCGACGCGGTTCCGTGAAGCGGATCCACCCGCCCGATAGCGCGCGCTTGGACCCGCTGAAGGGCCAGTCACCGATCGCAGGACGGGCGTCGAAGTTGTCGAAGAAGGGCGGTGCAAGGCCGGTGCCCGCCGGCAGCTCGTCTACCTCGGAGGGTGCCGGAACCTCGGGCATGGACGTCTCCGCCCACTCAACCGAGTCCCACGCCGAAGAAAAGGCGGCCAGCGCAATTGCCATGGTGTCCCCACCTTGAACCAAGCGGGCCGACGCGGACACGCGCGACTTCCCGACCCGCTCGATCCTCGTGCCAATCTCGAGCGGCCCGTGGGTCGGCGGAGCGATGTAATGGACGGTAAGAGAGCGAACCGGGCGACCTGGGTCGTCGACGGTATCCTTCATCGCGCGCAACAGCAGGGCGGCAAGATACCCGCCATGGGGGCCGCGCTCGACCCACCAATCCGTGTTGGTCGCTCCGAGATAGATGCCTTCGCCGCTCTGCTCGAGCGCGGTGTCGAGGTCGAACTTGTGCGTCACACTGCCTCCTTGAGATGTTCGACTGCAGGATAAGGTCGCCCTAGGTGAGAGCGCGCAACAACCACAACAACATCGTCATCGCTTGTCCCAATCTGTCCCTCGACCGCACCATGCTCGTCGAGGGACTCGCTCTTGGCCGGGTGCACCGGTCGACTCGTTCCGACATTCGCGGTGGAGGAAAAGGCGTGAACGTCGCCCGAGCCCTTCGCCACATGAACCGGGAGTCGCGCGTCATCGGCTTGGCCGGCGGCCGCACCGGAGAAGCCGTCGTCGGGCTGCTTCGGGACGAGGGACTGACTGTCGTCGCGCTCGATGCTCTGGGCGAGACTCGCTCCTGCCTCAGCGTGGTCTCGGACGGTTCTATGACGGTGTTCAACGAATCCGGCCCCCGCATCGACGACGTCGTGTGGAGCCGATACGAAGCGGCGGTGCTCGAGCACCTCGGCGAGGGCGACACGTTCGTGTGTTCGGGCAGCTTCCAGCCCGGCACCCCCGACAACGCCGCGGCGCGACTCGTGGCGGGGGCGCGAGAGCGAGGTTGCCTGACCGTGTGCGACACCTCGCGGGCGCATCTCGCGCGTGCCCTCGAGGCTCGTCCCGACATCATCAAACCCAACCTGCCCGAGGCGCTCGGCGTCCTCGGTGAGACCGTCGACGAGCCCATCGAGGCCGGAGCCGGCGCGCTCCAGCGGGCTCGAGGCGCGGCCCTTCGGCTCCTCGAGCGCGGACCTCGCATCGTCATCGTGTCGGCTGGCGATGCGGGGCTCGTCTACGCAACCGAGGGCCGCGCTCACGTGGTCGAGGCGCCGCGCGTCGAGGTGCTCAATCCTGTGGGAGCCGGTGACTGCCTGGTGGCAGGAGTGGTGTTCGAACTCAGCCGCGGAGCGTCTCTTCACGATGCAGTGCTGACCGGCACGGCCATGGGCGCGGCCGGGTGCGAGACCTTCGCGGCGGGATCGGTCGATCCCGAGCGAGTCCGCGAGCTGCGCGCTCGGCTCAGCTCTTGACGCCGCGCAACCCAGCGCGCCGCGTGAACCTCCGGTCCTTGCGGATCTGCCGGTAGGCGTTGAGCCCGGGGATGCCGGTGACTCCTCCCCCACCGTGGGTTGCGGAGCTGGCCTGGTAGAGGCCCTTGATCGGAGTCCGGTAGTCGGCGTAGCCGGGCGCGGGACGAAGATGGAACAGCTGCTCGGGGCTCAGCTCGCCGTGAAAGATGTTCCCGCCGATGAGACCGTAGCCCTCCTGCATCTCGTGCGGGCCGATGACCTGACGATGCAGGATCGAGCTCTTGAGGTTGGGTGCGAGCTCCCCCACCGCATCGAGCAACCGGTCGGCGTAGGCGTCGAGCGCACTCTGGTCGGGCTCGTCGGCCCACGTGTGCGGCACCCACTGGGTGAACATCGACATGATGTGGTGACCCTCTGGGGCGAGCGTGGGGTCGAAGAAGCTGGGGATACACATGTCGGCGAACGGAAGCTCGGCGGCCTTTCCGCCGCGCGCATTCTGAAACGCGTTCTCGATGTGGTCGACGCTCTGCGCGAAGGCGATGGTGCCACCCTGGATCTCGGGGCGAGCGCCGGGTGCCGCAGAGAACTCCGGGAGCTCGGCCAGAGCGAGATTGATCTTGACGACTCCGCTGCGCGTGTTCCAGCGCTCGATGTCATCGACGAAGTCACCGGGAAGCTCGGAGCGGTCGAGCTGTTGCAGAAACGCGATCTTCGGGTGGGTCGCGGTCACGATCACGTCGGCGGCGAACTCCTCGCCGCTTTCGAGCGCGACACCGGTGGCGCGGCCGTTGGACGTAAGGATCTTGGCCACTGGGCTCCCGGTGCGAATCTCGGCCCCAAACGAGTGAGCCGAAGACGCGATCGCATTGGCGACGCGGCCCATGCCACCTTCGGCGAACCCCCACTGGCCCACCCGGCCGTCGCCGAGATCTCCGATGTGATGGTGCAGCATGACGTAGGCGGTGCCCGGCTCGGCCGGACCGGCCCAGGTGCCGATGACTCCGCTGACCGCGAGCATGGCCTTCACCTGGGGCGACTCGAACCAGTCATCGAGAAGATCCGAGATGCTCATGGTCATCAGCCGCGTGATGTCTGCCACGCCGCGGACTCCCAGGTTGCGCAGCTTCCAACCGAACTTGACTTGCGCGGCAAGATCGCCCGGGCTCAGCGAGCCCACCGCCGGCGCGGGCTGCAGCAGCAGTGGCGCGAGCACCGCCCCCAGCGCGCCGATCCATTCGTTCCATTGGTCTAGAGCGCCAGCGTCTCGCTTCGAGTAGCGCGCTACCTCGGCCCGCTTCTCGGCCGGGTTCTTGCCGCCCATGACCAGCGCATCGCCGTCCGAGCGCGGCATGAAGTAGCCCTCTTGCGGATACACCTTGTAGCCGAAGCGGTCGAGCTTCAGATCCTGCGTGAGCTTTGGAGGCATGAGGCTGACCACGTAGGACAGCGCGCTGACGTTGTACTCGGGCCCCCAGGGCTGCTCGGTAGTCGACGCACCGCCGACGTTGTCACGCGCCTCACAGACGAGAGTGGACGCTCTCGAACGCGCCAGATAGGCCGCGGCCACGAGGCCGTTGTGACCTCCGCCGACGACAATCGCGTCGTAACGATTCGCTCTATTCAAGGCGTTTCGCCTCGGACCTCACTTCGGGGCTAATGGCGTGGTAAGGAAGTCCCGCATGGGCACCGAGGAGCATATCTTCATCGAGATGTCGGACGGGGTTCGCCTAGCGGGAAACCTCTATCTTCCCGACAAGCCGGCGCCCGTCGTAATCGAGGCGCTCCCCTACCGCAAGGATGACCTCACCGCCAACTACACGCCCGAGTACCGCAGGTTGCGCGACGAGGGCGGCTACGCGGTGGCGCGCATCGACCTGCGCGGCTGCGGATCGAGCGAGGGACTGGCAACCGACGAGTACCCCGCCACCGAACAGCGCGACTTGTGCGAGGTCATCTCGTGGCTGGCGCGACGGGACTTCTGTACCGGCAGCGTGGGCATGTACGGCACCTCGTACTCGGGGTTCAACTCGATTCAGGTCGCGATGGAGCGACCGCCCGAGCTCAAGGCCATCGTCGCTATCTACGCGACCGACGACCGCTACACCGATGACGTCCACTTCGAGGGAGGGGCGCTGCGCGCGCTCGACCAGATCGACTACTGCCTCTATATGACTCCGATGAACGCCCTTCCGCCCACTCCCTCGATCGCCGGCGCTCGCTGGCTCGAAATGTGGCGGGAGCGCGTCGATGAGCTCGAGCCCTGGCTCCTTCGGTGGATAGACGAGCAGAACGACGGGCCCTACTGGCGGCACGGTTCGCTGCGACCCCGTTACGACGCGATCGAGGCCGCCACCATGATCGTGGGCGGATGGGCGGACGGCTACCGCAACGCCACCTTTCGCGCCTTCGAGCAGCTGCGCTGTGACAAGCGCTTGCTCATCGGTCCCTGGTCACACGCCTCCGCGGAGAGCGCGCTTCCGGGGCCGCACATAGATCTCGTTCCGGAGATGATCCGCTGGTGGGACCGGTGGCTCAAAGACGAGCAAAACGGCATCGACGACGAGCCCCCGATCACCATCTTCGTTCGCCACTCCACGAAGCCGGAGCCCGATCTCGCCGAGATGCGCGGCGAGTGGCGTTACGAGACGACCTGGCCACCCAAGGGTCTGATCGAACGCGAGTTTTCGCTCGGCGGCGCGGTCCGAGCTGCCGGCGCCGACGACCGCCTCGAGGTGCGCGGCGACGTGGGCTGGACCGCACATCTGTCGTGCGCGGGTGTCCTGCCCTGGGGTCAGCCCCAGGACCAGCGTCCGGACGAAGCCCACTCGCTCGTCTACGACTGGGGGCCGTTCGACGACGACGTCGAGATCCTCGGCTATCCCCGCGCCCGTCTTGCGGTGGGCGCCGACAAGCCGGTCGCGTTCGTGTCCGCGAAGCTTTGCGACGTCTTCGAGGACGGAACCTCGGCCTTGATCAGCCGCGGTTTCCTGAACCTCACGCATCGCGGCTCGCACTCGAACCCTCAACCTCTCGACCCTGGGGCCGTCTACGACGTGAGCATCGATCTCACCGCTACCTCATGGGTCCTCCCCCGCGGACACCGCATTCGCCTGGCGCTCGCCGGGACGGACTGGCCGAACGTATGGCCCCCGCCCGAGCCGGTGAGCCTTACCTTCGATCCCCACCGGTCCGCGCTCCACCTGCCCGCCCTGGACGGCGGCAACGAGTTGGCCACCCCACGGCTCCGTCCGCCCCCCGCCGCAACGAAGTCACAAGATTCAGACAGTCGCGTGGATTGGCGCATCGAGCACGACGTCCTCGAGCGAGAGACCTTCTACGTGGTCGATCACGGATCGACCTACGAAACCGAGATGGGAGCGCGGGTAACCGAGTCCTACTTCGGGCGCGTCGCGGTGTCGACCACCGACCCCGGCCGCAGCCGCGCCGAGGGTCGCGTCCGCTTCGAGATCGTCTGGCCGGAGGCCACCGCGGTGGCCGAGGTGCGGGCCACACTCGGCTCGAGCGCTCGCGAGTACCACCTGGAGCTAGACCTCGACGTCAACCACGACGGAGAGAGCCTCGGCCGGCGGCGCTGGGAGCGCACCTTTCCTCGCCGGCTGCAATAGAGGGCAGCCGCTGCCCCCTCCAACCAGGAGTTTCCACACTCAATCCTCGGGTACGGTCGCTAGTTAATCCGCCTCCCATTCTTGGAAGGAGCTGGTTGATCGTGCTCACGATCACCACGGACGCCGCCACCGCGATCAAGGGAATCGTCGATTCCGCCGATGTCGAGGGCGGAGGGCTTCGCATCTACGCGGAGCCGCAGAACGACTCTCAGGCAAGCCTCGAGATCGCGCTAACGCCCGAGCCGGGCGCGGGCGACGAGGTCGTCGACGCCGAGGGCGCCACCGTTTACCTCGAGCAGAACGCGGCCGCCTACCTCGACGACAAGCAGCTCGATGCCGACATCGAGGAAGAGCAGGTCCGCTTCAGCATCACCGAGCAGCCCCCCGCCGTTTAGCGGAGGATCGATCGAGTCTGCGGTCCGGCCGAGCCCGCCCCGCGAGCCTGAGGTTGACGCCGGGTCCCCCCGGTTGTTCTGCTTGATCCGGGAGGGAGCCCGTGACGTCGTTGCCGGAGAGCGCTAAAGAGTTCCTCAGATCCGGTCGCATCGGGCATCTAGCCACCATGGCGCGCGACGGCCGTCCCCATGTCACCTGCGCGTGGGTCGGGATCGAAGGAGATGAGCTGGTCATCGGCACGCTCTTCGACCAGCGCAAGCTGCGCAACATGAGGCGCGATCCGCGCGTGACCCTGTCGTTCGAGGGTGACGAGCCCAACGAGATGGGCCTCGTCCCCTATCTAATCGTCGACGGCACCGCCGAGATAGTGGCGGGCGGCGCGGCCGAACTGCTGCAGGAGCTTGCCTACGTCTATTTAAGGCCGGGCATCAAGTTCCCTCCGATGCCCGACCCTCCTCCCGGCTTCGTCACCCGCATCACCGCCGAACGCGTCGGCGGAGTGGGGCCCTGGACGGGCTAACCCGAGGCGAGGTGGCAGGCGGCCCGGTGGCCGGGCCGGATCTCCGTGAGGGGTGGGTCCTCTCCGGTGCAGCGGCCGAGGATGCCGGCTCGCTCCGCGTTGCCCGAAGCGACCTCGGGGCAGCGCGGGTGAAAGCGGCAACCCGCCGGGATGTTGGTCGGGTCCGGGGGCTCGCCGGCGAGGATGGGTCGCTCGGTTCTCTCCGCCTCGGGTACCACCGCAAGCAGCGCGCGCGTGTAGGGATGAAGAGGGTTGGTCAGCACCTCTTCCGCGGGACCATCCTCGACGATGCGCCCCAGGTACATGACCGTGACACGGTCCGCTACTGTCCAGGCCAGCCCGAGGTCGTGGGTGACGATCAGAATCGAGAGTCCAAGGTCGTCGCGCAGCTTCAGTAGCAGGGCGAGGATCTCGCCGCGCACCGACGCATCGAGCATCGATACCGGCTCGTCCGCGATCAGCACCTCCGGCTCCAGCACCAGCGCTCCCGCGATCACGACGCGCTGGCGCTGCCCCCCGGAGACCTCGTGGG
>JBOGWU010000138.1:0-14976 GCA_050693935.1 Actinomycetota bacterium
CCGAGCCCGACTCCTCCGTACACCGTGCCGATGATGAAACCGAGCCCACCGCCGATGAAGGGCCCCACCAAGGGGATGAGGTTGAAGAATCCGGCGATCGCGCCGATCACGAACCAGAAAGGCAGCCTGATGATCGCGAAGCCCACCGCCGACATGATGCCCACCAGGAACGCAACCAGTAGCTGGCCTCGAAAGAACCCACCGACGGCTCGTCCAACCTTCCCGCCGACATCGGCGACCTCCTCCTTGTTCGCCTCGGGGACGAGGTTCAACATGTCGCGCTGGAGTTGAGGGAGATCCATCAACAGATACACCGCTATCAACGGACCGATGATGAACCACAGCAGGATCTCGATGACCGACGAGCCGATCTCCGTGAGGCGAGAAGCCTGAGAGGTGAAAAGCTCGCGAAAATCCCGGGTGACCTCGTCACATTGCTGATCCGAGGGCGCATCGGCGTTCTCCGATCCCAGCAGGCAGTCGAACTGGGTCGGTTGAAATTCGGTTCCGAGGCGGTCGTTCACCCCATCAACGGTGTCGTCGACGAAGGTCACTAGTCGATCTCGAAAGACCGGCCATTCTTCACGGAAGGTGTCGATCTGACGAGCCGCGAGCGGAGCAAGGGCAAACCCGATCGCGGTGACGATGCCGGCAACGACGATGTAGGAGCCGACGGCCCCGATGCCTCTACGGACGCCTATTCGCTCGAGGCGAGTCACTATCGGATTGAGCGCATAGATGATGATCAACGCGATCACCAACGGCGGAAAGATGATGCTGATCTTGAAGAGGGCCCACACCGCAGCGGCGGCGACGATCAGGAGTCCGATCAGTGACCATGCAGCCATGCCCGCCCGGCGGAGGCGCTCGCCGGCCGGCAGTCGCGGAGGCGCGGGAGTCGACACTCCTGAAGTATCCCCCGAACTCCGGCGCCTACTACGTGTCGACTAGGTCTTGAAGCCGAAGCGCCGCTTCGCGGGAGCCTCGCCCGTGACCTGGTGACGCAGCAGGGCTGCGGTTGCCTTGGCGACGGCGTCGACCGGGTCCTCGAAGGCGCGCTCGGCGCCCACGGCCTCGATCAGACTGGCCGCAGCCGAAATACCCTCGGCCTTGAGCGCTCCGGGGTCGAGCGGCACCTCACCTGCCACGGCGAAGCACTTGACGCCGATCTCTCTGGCGATGTGAGCGACTCCGACGGGCGTCTTCCCGCCCAGACTCTGTTCGTCAAGCCGTCCCTCGCCCGTCAGCACGAAGTCCGCCTGCTCGATCTCGCGTCCGAGGCCGGCCGCGCCCGCCACGACGTCAAAGCCCCTCCCCAGCTCGGCCCCGAAGAAGGCCATGAGTCCGGCTCCCGTGCCACCTCCCGCCCCGGCACCCGGCTCGCTCGCAACCTCGAGACCGAGATCGACCCGGATTCGTTCGGCCAGCACCGACAGCCCCTCTTCCAGCAGCGCAACT
This sequence comes from Actinomycetota bacterium, assembly GCA_050693935.1. Lineage (GTDB taxonomy): Bacteria > Actinomycetota > CADDZG01 > CADDZG01 > WHSQ01 > WHSV01. The sequence goes on from JBOGWU010000138.1 coordinate 1,459, forward strand.
TCTTCTTCCGAAGCCCCCTTCTGGGGGGCGAACACGCGCGGCGCGCCCCGATCGCCGAGAAGAGGATTGTCGACGTCGCAGGCGGCGGCGAACGACGTGGCGGTGAGCGCGGGATGGACCCCCGAGGCATCGATGCGGGCCAGCTGCCTCAGCGAGCCCCCGCCCAAGTCGAGATCCGCACCCCCGGCATCCAGGAAGCGCCAGCCCACCGCTCGCGCCGCTCCCGTGGCCCCGTCCGTCGAGGCGCTGCCGCCCACCCCGATGACGATCTTTCGCTCGCCCTGCTCGAGGGCCGCCGCAACCAGCTCGCCGAGGCCCAGGCTCGAGGACGCAAGGGCATCGCGGCGCTCGGGAGAGATCAGTTTCAGTCCGGCTGCGACCGACAACTCGAGGACGCAGGTTCCGTCCGGCAGATGGCCGAGCGGCGCGTCGACCACCATCCCGGTCAGCGGGCCGCTCACCCGTTGAGTGGTCAGCCTGCCGCCGTGTGCGACCAACAGCGCGTCGATCGTGCCCTCACCACCGTCGGCCATGGGCCGTAGGGTCATCGAGGCGTGTGGGATCGCCGCTCGCACGCCTTTCGCCATGGCTTCGGCCGCCTGGGCGGCGCTCAACGTTCCCTTGAATTTGTCCGGCGCAATCACTACGTGCACGCAACTTCCTCCGGGACACGGGCGGAACTCGAACCGTCGCGTCTACGATACGAGGAGGTGAAGAACAACACAGTGGTAGTACTCGTTTCCAACCGGGGACCGGTTTCGTTCATCCGGCGCGGCAAATCCTACGAGCACAGGCGCGGGGCCGGTGGACTGTCCGGGGCGATGGATCCGGTGGCGCGCGAGCTTGGTGACGATGCGGTGTGGATCGCGGCCGCCATCTCGGCTACCGATCGAAAGGCGGTTGCCGAGGGCGAGGCGGATGGTCTAACCGAGGAGCTCGGCTATCGGCTCCACCTCCTGGATATCGATCCCGAGACCTACTCTCGCTATTACGACGTCGTCTCCAACCGCATGCTTTGGTTCGCGAATCACTGTTTGTGGGATGAGCTCGGCATCGCCGAGTTCGGAGACGAGGAGCTCAAGGCGTGGGAGTCGGCCTACGTGCCGGTAAACGAGGCTTTCGCGCGAGCGGTGCTCAAAGAGTCGGAGCCCGATGACCTAATCCTGTTCCAGGATTACCACCTGACGGTCGCGCCTCAATTGGTGCGAGCCGAGCGGCCTGACCAGATCATCTTTCACTTCACGCACTCATCCTTCTGCGCGGAAGGTTACGAGCGCGTGCCGAAGCCCGTTCGCAGGGGAGTCATCGAGGGGCTTCTTGGCGCAGACCTCCTCGGTTTTCACGTCTCATCCTGGGTCAAGGAGTTCCTCGACTGCTGCGAGTCGCTCGGCTACTCGGTCGATCGGAGCAAGGACGCCGTCGATCATGGCGGCCGGAGAACGTGGGTGAAGGCCTATCCGATCCCGATCGATGCTCCCGCTCTCCAAGAACTCGGAAGCTCGGAGGCCGTTCATACCTGGGGCGAGCGTTTTCTTGCAGAGTTCGCCGGTCGAGTCGTGGTGCGAGCCGATCGCACCGAGCCGTCCAAGAACATCGTGCGCGGCTTTCAGGCCTTCGGCGCGCTCCTGGATCGCAGAGAGGATCTGCGGGACGTCACCTTCTTCGCCTGCCTCTACTCGTCCCGCCAATCCATGCCCGAGTACCGCCGCTATCTGGTCGAAATCGAGGATGCAATAGCGCGCGTCAACGAGCGTCATCCGGACGCGATCCGAATGTTTCTGAAGAATGACTACGAGCGCACGCTGGGCGCGCTATCGATCTACGACGTGTTGCTCGTCAATCCGATAATGGACGGGATGAACCTGGTGTCGAAAGAGGGCGTGGCCGTCAATCGACGTAACGGGGCCCTGGTGCTGTCGAAGGGGGCCGGCTCGTTCCAGGAACTCGGCGACCACGCGATGCAGATCGAAGACGCTATGGACGTCGAAGCAACTGCAACGGCTATCGAGCGAGCACTCGAACTTTCCGAGGACGAGCGGGGAATGGCGTTGGCGGCCGAGCGAGCCATCGTCGAGTCGACCATGCCTCGAGACTGGATCTACTCACAGATCGAGGATCTGAAGGCCATCGCCGACGGCGAAGAGCCCTGAACTCCGTGACCCGATTGGCCCCAAGCGCAGCCCAGAGCATGGGTCTCTCGCCAACCCGCCTGACAAGGCAGGCATGTCAGGCATGTCAGGCGTGGTCGGGGAGGAACCTACCGAGCCACTGCGACATGTCGAGGCCGTCGCCTAGAGCAGCGAGCGCAGCCATTCCAATGCTCCTTCGGGCCCATCTACCACGACGTCGGCCCGCTCGAGGAGCACCGACGGAGACTCGGGCGACCTCACCGCTACGCGCGTCGTGACCACACCCAGCTCGGCCAGCTCATCGAGCGCCGCGTAGCCGGGGAGATCGACCGTGTCGTCGCCGATGAACGCGGCGGCGCTTAACTCCAGCTCGGCCGCACGTCGACGCACGACGTCGGCTTTAGAGAACTCGACCGGCGGCCGTAGCTCGATGACCATGCGGGCTTGGGAAGCAACGAGGTCGTGCTTCTCGGCGGCCTCGGTGGCGAGCCTCAATAGTGCTTTGCCCGCAGCATCTCGATCGGAGGCGTTGCGGTAATGAAGCGCCAGCATGACGGTCTTGTCCTCGAGAACGGTCCCCGGCAGATCCAGTCTGGCGAGGCGCGCCTGCAGATCCGAGTGCGCCCGCTTGATCAAAGCTGCAAAGTCCGCCGCCGCCCCGGTGAGCTCGACGCGCCCATCCACGGTGTGCTCGGCTCCGTGCACGCCCCAGATCTCGACATTGGGACCAAGCCATTCCAGCAACTCGCCGGCCGCTCGACCGGAGACGATCGCAACGACACCGATCCGGTCGGACAGCTCGCTCAGGATTTCAGGCGCGCCTTCAACCGGCCTTGCATTAGAGGGGAGCTCGACGATGTGCGACAGGGTGCCGTCGAAGTCTGTGAAAACCCCGGCTCGTTCCGGGTTGGATGCAACCGCTTCTCGGAAGGCGTCGGTCATGAATTGAGGTTAGTCGTCCATAGACTGATCGAATGATCAGGCGATGGGTGCTGCTCGTGGGCCTCGTCCTGGTGCTGGGCGCGTGTCGCTCTGACAGAGTCGAGCTCGGCTACCGCTACGAGCCCGGCACCGAGCTCAACTACCAGATGGTCGCGAGGGCAAGTTCGAGCTGGGACATCGGTGGGCCCGGCGAGGGTAGCTACGAGGCCACGTTTCAGGTCTCCGAGGTCGTCGAGTCGGCGGACGACGACGGCGCGGTGGTTTCGATCTCGCTAAACCCCACCAGCATCGTGGAGAAGGGTTTGCCGTCACCGGGCTCCGAGCGGCGGAGCTTCACACTGCGCGTGGGTCCCAACGGCGAGGTGCTCGAGGTCATCACAGTCGACGGAGTATCGGCGGCCTCGCTCGACCCCGACCAGCTCGTGTTCATCGGAACCTACAGACCGGCGCTCGCGCTCGAGCCCGTGAGCCTCGACGACTCCTGGCAGAGTCGCCAGGAGGTCCAGGTCGGACCCGTGTTCCAGCAGATCGTTACGCTGGGCACCCTCGAGTCGCTGGACAAGGATGCCGAGGGGGCATTCGCTCGGATCGGCTATCGGGGAGAGGGCCCCTTGACCTTCACCACCACCCTCCCTCAGGGCACCGCCGAGTTGACCGGATCCGCAACGACGACCGCGGTTGCGACATTGGACCTCGACCAGGATTTCCTGCGCGGCTCCGTTTCGACGACCGAGGGTGACTTCGAGGTTCGAGTAGTGCCGGCCATCGGTGGCGTGCCGGTCACGGGGAGGCTGCACCTCGAGCTCGATCTCGAGCTCGAGTTCTTGACCCGGGACCGCACCTAGCCGCTCTCGTCGGCTCCCACCACTATGTGGATAGCCACCTGCGTCGACAGGTTGTCGGGCTTGGGCTTCACCTGCCATCCGAAGCGCTCGGCGAGCCGGGTGGCGGCCTCCTGGGACTCGGCGTAGGACCACAGCACCGTGGTCTGCGAATAGCTGATCGACGCCGGAGCGACGCTCACGACTGCGTAGCCGAGCGAGGCGAGGCGATCGGCCATGGCGTCGTCCGCGGCCGTGACGCTCGTCCCGTTGAGCACCTGGACGGTCATGCCGTCCGTGATGAGCGGCACCGCGGGCTCATCTGGTTGCTCCTCGGAGCCTCCCTCCTCTGGGGTCTGGGCTTCGCTCTCCACCGGCGTCGGCGTCGGGTCGGGCTTGGCGCTCCTCTTGGGGGCGTCGGTCTCCGTGACCTTGGGAGAGGTTTGAAGCTCGTCGTCCCCCAGGGAACCGACCCCCGCCCACACCGCGCCGACTCCGACCACGGCCACCAGAATCCACGGCAGGAAGTATCGGAGGAGCGAGGTGTAGTAACGCCACTGCCGAGGTGAGGAATGCCTCCCCACTTGCTACCTCCTCGAGGAACCTCGGCTTGTCTCGTACTCGGCGCCCAGGAGCCGCGCGACGCGCTGCTTCTGTCGGTAGCTTCGCAGTCGCTTGAGCCGTTTGATCAGGATGGGGTCGTGAGCCATCGCCGCCGGGTTCTCGAGCAGGTCGTTGAGGAGCTGGTAATAGCGGGTGGCGGACATGTCGAAGCGCTCTCTGATCGCCTGTTCCTTGACGCCGGCGTGCTTCCACCAGGAGCGCTCGAAGTCGAGGATCTCGGTGTCTCGCTGAGTCAGTTCGTCCATGCGGCACACTCTACGCCCTGACGAACAACGCGCTTGTTATTTCTCCTGATTTCACGAAGTTGCTTCACGATCACGACCGATTTCCGGGTCACCGCGGGTCGAGTGGAGGTGGCTAGGGGAAGAGGCCCCGCGTTAGGTGCGCCTCTGCCACTCGGCCCACGCCGATCCAATGGGCGGCCTGGCGCATGGTGAGGCCCTTCGAGGTGTGGAGGTGGAAGACCTCGTCGAAGGCGGCGCCCATGATCTCCTTCAGGCGAGCGTTGATCGACTCTTCGGTCCAGAAGTATGCCTGGATGTCCTGCACCCACTCGAAATACGAAACCGTCACTCCACCCGAGTTGGCCAGGATGTCGGGCACGACGAACACGCCACGATCGTTCAGGACCTTGTCCCCCTCGAAGGTGATCGGCCCGTTGGCGGCCTCGACGATGATCCGAGCCTTGACTTGGTCGGCGTTCTTGGCGGTGATGACGCCCTCGATGGCGGCCGGAACCAGTACGTCGCACTCGATCTCGAGCAGCTCCTCGTTACTGATCGGCTCGGCCCCGGGAAATCCGACGACGGTGCCGGAGTCGCGCTTGTAGCGGTTGATGGCCTCGGGGTCGAGCCCCTTCTCGCGGTAGAGCCCGCCTTCGACGTCGGACACCGCAACCACGCGACAGCCCGAGTCGTGGAGCAGTTGCGCCGCGAAGCCACCAACCTTCCCGTAACCCTGGATTGCGATTGACGCCTCTTCAATGGGGATGCCCAGCCGCTTCAGCGTCTCGAACAACATGTACATGACTCCGCGCGAGGTCGCCCCCGAGCGCCCGCGCGAGCCTCCGATCGAGACCGGCTTGCCCGTCACGACACCGGGCACGGAGTAACCCAGGTTCGTCGAGTAGGTGTCCATGATCCACGACATGATCTCCTCGTTGGTGTTCATATCGGGGGCTGGGATGTCGCGCTCGGGTCCGATCAGCGGATGGATCTCACTGGCGTAGCGGCGGGTCATGCGTTCCAATTCGGCGCGGGAGAGCTGCTTGGGATCGATGGTCACGCCGCCCTTTGCTCCACCGAAGGGGATGTTGACGATCGCGCATTTCCAGGTCATCCACATGGCAAGAGCTTTGACCTCGTCGAGGTCGACGAACGGGTAGTAGCGGATCCCACCCTTGGCAGGTCCGCGGGTGACGTTGTGGTGGACCCTGTAGCCCTGCACCACCATGGTCGAGCCGTCGTCCATTCGGAACGGCACCGCGACGATCAGCGCCCGCTTGGGGGAGCGCAGGGTCTCATGTACGCCGGGCGCAAGACCCATCAATTCGGCGACCTCGTCGAGCTGGGCAAGAGCGGTCTCCCACGGCGAATCGCCGACTACAACGTGCGCTTCGGTCGGTGTCTCGGGCTCCAAGGTCTCTCCTTTGAGCGGGATGCCTCTCATGGTCCGGTTGCGAGCCGGGTGTCGGATTCGAACCGACGACCTGACGCTTACAAGGCGTCTGCTCTGCCAACTGAGCTAACCCGGCCTGACTCGAACTCAGGGTAACGCCGATGCCCCGTCGTCAGGCGTTAGGCGGTGAGGGCATTGCGGTCGGCGATGTGTTGCTCGAGCTTGCGCTTGATGCGCTGCAGGGCATTGTCGATCGACTTGACGTGCCGGTCCAACATGTCGGCGATCTGCTGATAGGACTTGCCGTCCATGTAGAGCTGTAGGACCTCGGCCTCCAACTCCGAGAGCACCTCGCCGACCGTCGCCCGGATGCCTGCGACCTCCTCGGCGGAGATAACGAGCTCGGCGGGGTCCGAGACCCCCGGGGTCGCGATCGATTCGGATAAGGGCCGATCGTCCTCCTCTGCCCCCATGGGCCTGTTGAGTGAAACGTACGAGTTCAGTGGCTGGTGCTTCTGTCGAGTCGCGGTCTTGATGGCGGTGATGATCTGACGAGTTATGCAGAGCTCGGCGAACGCACGAAACGCCGTTTCGTGATGCGACTCGAAGTCTCGAATCGCCTTGTAGAGACCGATCATGCCCTCTTGAACGATGTCCTCTTTGTCACCACCTGCGAGGAAATAGCTGCGGGCTTTCGCGCGAGCATAGTGACGGTAGCGACCGAGGAGCAGCCCGATGGCGAGATCGTCGCCCGATCGAGCGCGCTCGACGAGAACTTCGTCCGTATCCGTCGCGGTTGTCTCGTTGGACATCTAGCCCCCGGTTGGAGTTCCTCACCCTGTTCGCTCCGCCCTCCGCTCGAGCCCACCCGGCGCGCAGCAAGAAGCTAAGTGTGGAGTGTCCGTAGCGAAATCAAAGCGTATCGGATGCGTCTCGCCTCCGAGCAACTTCGAACATAGCGATTGCCCCCGCGACACCCACGTTCAGAGAGCCGAGCGTGCCCCTATGAGGTATTCGAACCAGTTCGTCGCACCGATCCCTGACACTCTTTGACAGACCCTTGTCCTCGGCACCACACACGATCCCAACTGGCGGCTCCGCGAGCCTCGTGGACCACAGATCGTTGGATCCACCGGCGTCGAGGCCGAGCATCCATACCCCTGCTTCGCGAGCCCGGTCGATTGCGGCCCCCAGGTTCTTGACTCGCGCCACGGGCACGATCTCGGCGGCGCCGGCAGAGATACGTCGCACCGCAGCGGTCACTCCGACGGCGCGATGTGTGGGAATTACGAGCCCCCCGAAACCCGCGCCGTCGGCCGAGCGCAGTAAGGATCCGAGGTTGTGCGGATCCATGACTCCGTCGAGAAACATCAGCGTCGGGGATTCGCTCGCCAGTAGCTTCTCCAGCGGCGTGTAGCGGTAGCGGGCCGTGATGGCGGCCACGCCCTGGTGATTGATGCCGGCCGCCAGCCGGTCGATCTCGGAGCGCGGCACCACGCGGATGGGCACCCCAAGCTCCTCGGCGCGGCGGCGGACCTCGCCGAGCGATCCCTTCATGGTGACGTTCTGAGCAATGAAGATACGTTCCGGCCGCGTGCCCGCGCGCAGCATCTCGACCAGCGGACGGCGGCCGGCCAGCACCGCGTTCGTGTCCGAGGCAGTCCGACGGCCCTTAGCGGGAGAGGCCACTCACGCGCCACCGGGGGCCGGCCGGAGTGTCTTCGATCGCCACGCCCAGCTCTATCAGCCGCTGTCTGATCGCGTCGGCGCGCTCGAACGCCTTCTCCTGCCGGGCGAGCTCACGCAGCTCGAGCAAATACTCAACGAGACCGCTTACGAGGTGTGAGTCCTCCGCGTTCGCATCGAGGCGGAAGTTGAGCAGCTCGGTCAGCTCGAGGAAAGCCTCGAGCATCCCCGCAAGTGTTTTGCGCTCGGCGTCGTCGCCGCGCTGCGCCGGCTCGATTAGCCGGTTGGCCTCGCGCACCAGGTCGTGCACCGCCGCGAAAGCCTCCGCGGAATTGAAGTCGTCGTCCATCGCGTCGATGAAACGTGCGATGAACTCGGCCCCCACCCCCTCTGGCTCCGGTCCGTCGAGCGGACGTTGACGCGTCGCGGCGCCGGCGGGGGCCTCGTCGCCGAGCGCGTGCCGCGCCGCTTCGAGAAACGTGCGCCACCGCTCGAGCGCTCGCTCCGCGTCGTCGAGCGTGTCGTCGGAAAAGACGGCCTGGGTTCGCAGAGAGGATGCCAGCATCCAATAGCGACCGACCTCGCCGCTGTACTGCTCGAGGACATCGCGCGCCAGCACCACGTTCCCTATCGACTTCGACATCTTCTCGGACTCCATCTGAACGAGTCCCGCGTGCACCCAGTAGCGCACGAAGGAACCATCCTCGAGGCCCTCTGCTTGAGCGAGCTCGTTCTCGTGATGCGGAAAGATCAGGTCTCGCCCGCCGCCGTGAATGTCGAAACCCATGCCCAAGTACTTGGTCGACATCACCGAGCACTCGATATGCCAGCCGGGACGGCCGGGCCCCCAGGGGGAGGGCCACGAAGGCTCGCCCTCTTTGGCCGACTTCCACAGCGCGAAATCGAGCGGATAACGCTTGTTCGCGCTGGGCTCGATGCGTTCGCCGGCGCGCATGTCGTCGAGGCTGCGATGCGACAGCCTGCCGTACCCGTCGAAGTTCTCGACCGCGAACCAGACGTCGCCGTCGACCTCGTAAGCGACGCCTTTTTCGATGAGCCCCTCGATCGCCTCGACCATGTCGTCGATGTGGTCGGTGGCGCGCACCACGAGCGAGGCGCGCTCCATCCCCAGAGCCCTCATGTCTTCCTCGAAGGCCTGCGTGTACTTGATGGTCACGCCCTCGGTGGGAATGCCCTCGACCTTGGCCCGCTGGATGATCTTGTCGTCAACGTCCGTGTAGTTCATGACGTAGGTGACGTCGTAGCCGCGATAGGTGAGGTAACGGCGGATCATGTCGTACCAGACCAGCGTGCGCGCGTTGCCCACGTGAATGCGGTTGTAGACCGTGGGCCCACACGCGTACATCGAGACCCTGCCGTCGTCGCGCGGCTCGAGATCCACGACCTTGCGTTGTTGAGAGTCGTACAAGCGAATCGTCATCGTCCTTACCCTACTTTTGTACTGACTCGATCAACACGACCGCCTGCGCGGCGATTCCTTCGCCCCTGCCGGTAAACCCGAGCCCGTCGGAGGTCGTCGCCTTGATCGAGACTCGATCGGCACCAACCTCGAGCGTACGAGCCAGGTTGTCTGCCATGGCAACACCGTGCGGCGCCATCCGGGGTCGCTCCGCGATGATCGTCGAGTCCACGTTGACCACCCGCCAACCGGCGTCGCGCGTCCGCATGACCGCGTCGGCGAGTATCGACAAGCTGGACGCGTCCCTCCACTCGTCGCTATCCGGATACAGCGCGCCGAGGTCGCCCAGGTGCGCCGCTCCCAGCAGCGCATCGGTGATGGCGTGAGTCAGTACGTCGGCGTCGCTGTGACCACCGAGACCGGGCTCGTCGGGGATCAACACGCCCCCGACGATCAGCGGGCGGTTCGCGTCGAACGCATGCACATCGAAGCCGGTGCCGACCCTGACGCTCATCAGGAGTCCTCGCGAGGATGGAGATGATCGCTCTTAGCGCGACCCTTGATCATCGTCTCGGCGATCACGAAGTCCTCTGGATAGGTTAGCTTGATGTTGGCGCGCGCGCCGTGAACCACCACCACGCGTCCTCCGTACCGTTCGACAAGGGATGCGTCGTCGGTCGCCTCGAAGCCCTCGCCGGCTGCCTTGTCGTGCGCATCCTTCAGCACTTCGGTACGAAAGCTCTGGGGCGTTTGCACTCGCCAGAGGTGGGCGCGCGTGACCGTGTCGGCGACCACGTCTCCGTCGACGCGCTTGAGCGTTTCGTCCAGTGGAGTCGCTACGATCGCGCCCTCTGCATCCTCGAGAGAGACCACCGTTCGCTCGATCATCTCGGGAGTGACGAAGGGTCGAGCGGCGTCGTGAACCACCACGTTGACCGTCGACACATGCGCGAGCCCATTGCGAACGGACTCCTGACGACTTGCTCCCCCCGCTACCACCACGACACCGTCACCGAGCAAGGAGCGGGCCTCGGGGATCGATTCGGGCGGGACCACGACCACTATCGGCTCGCACCCGGCGGTGACCATGACGTCGAGGGACCAGGCGATGAGGGGCCGTCCGCCGAGTACTTGAAACTGTTTGAGTGTCCCGCCCCGGGCGCGCTCTCCCCGGCCGCCCGCCGCGACGATCGCAGATGTCATCTGCGGTCCGGCCAAGCCCGCCCCGCGGTCATGAGCGGCCTTTAGCCCAGCACCTCGTCGAGCATCTTCTCGGCCTCCTCCTCGTTGCAGTTCTTCGAGAAGGTGAGCTCGGACACCAGGATCTGGCGAGCCTTGGTCAGCATGCGTTTCTCGCCGGCCGATAGACCCTTTTCCTGATCGCGCTGGTGAAGGCTTCGCACGACGTCGGCCACCTGGTAGATGTCGCCGGACTTGAGCTTCTCGACGTTGGCCTTGAAGCGACGGGACCAGTTGGTGGTGTTGGTGGTGGGCTCGTTCTTCTTGAGAACCTTGAAGACCTTGGGCATCTCTTTCGCCGGGGTGATTGCCCGCAGCCCGACCTCGTCGGTCGAGTCGATCGGAACCATGAGAGTGAGTTCGCCGTAGGCGAGCTTGAGGATGAAGTAGTCACGCATCTCGCCCATCAGCTCGCGCTTCTCGCGCTTCTCGATGATGGCAGCACCGTGGTGCGGATACACGACCTTGTCGCCGACTGAAAAACCCACGCGGATGATCCCTCCTGCAAATGCGCTCAAAAAAGTGCCCCCGGACGGGCATCCAAGGGTTTTGAGGTCTGTTCGTGGCCTCGAAGCCGAGGCTTCTGCGATTCACAAGGGTACCATGAGCCACCCTCGTGGGCCCCCGAAAAGGCCATCACAGAGCGGTTAGGGCCCTTTGCTCGGCAGCGCGCGCAAGTGTGAGCGCGGACCGTACGTCGTCCACCTCGATGATCTCTAGCCCCGAAAGCTTCACGCGTGTTCCGTTCGGCACCAGTGCGCGCCTGAAGCCGAGCCTCGCGGCCTCGGCGAGTCGACGCTTGAGCCCGGGCACCCTGCGGACCTCGCCACCTAGACCAACCTCGCCGATGGCCACGACGTCGTCCGGTATCGAGACGTTGCTGAAGGCGGACTGAACCGCCAGGCACAGCGCGAGGTCGGCCGCGGGCTCGCGCACGACTAGTCCACCGGCCGCCGCAACGAATACGTCGAAGTCCGTGAGCTTGACGTCCGCTCGGCTGTGCAGCACTCCGATCAGCAGCGCAAGACGCCTCGCATCGATGCCGATTGGCACTCTACGCGCCTGATGGGGAGTGCCCGGTGCCACCAGCGACTGCAGTTCGACCAGCACAGGCCGGGTGCCCTCGAGCCCGCAGAACACCACCGACCCCGGCACGCCTGCGCGCCGGTCGGCGAGCAGCATCGCCGAGGGGTCCTCGACCGTCTCGAGCCCCCGCTCGCCCATGGTGAACACCCCCGTCTCCTCACAGGAGCCGAAGCGGTTCTTGGTGGCTCGCAACAGACGCAGGGTTCCGGTTCGCTCGCCCTCGAGAGCGAGGACGGCGTCGACGATGTGCTCGAGCGTCTTCGGTCCCGCCACCGTGCCCTCCTTGGTGACATGTCCGACGATGACCACCGCCGTGCCCGTCGTCTTGGCGTGCCGTACGAGCTGCGCCGCGCACTCGCGCACCTGCACGACGGAGCCCGGCGACTGCTCGAGGGCCGGCTTCTCGAGTGCCTGGATCGAGTCGATGACCACGACGGCCGGGCTCTCGGCTTTGGCGATCCGCAACACTTCGGTCAGCGAAGACGAGGAGGCCACTCGAAAACGCTCGCGGGCGACGCCGAGTCTGGTTCCTCGCAGGGCGACCTGGCCCACCGACTCCTCTCCGGTCACCAACAGGGCCGTGCGCTCCGACGCCAGCAGTCCGTCGATCAACTGGAGCACGAGCGTGGACTTGCCGATGCCGGGTTCGCCCGCCAGCAGGACGACGCCGGCCCCGACCAAGCCTCCGCCGAGCACCCGGTCGACTTCGGCGATGCCGGTGGAGAACCGCTCGACGTCCCGCGGGGAGTCGCTCAGCGAGGAGACCTCGGGCTCGCCTGGGGTCGCCCCCTCCGCGATCTCGGCGGCGCTGTTCCACTCGCCACAGTCGGGGCAGCGCCCGAACCAGCGAGGCGAGTCGAACCCGCAGGCGGTGCAGTAGTGGACGTCGGCGCGGCGCGTTTTGGTAGCCATCCGGTCACCATAGAGAGGGCCAGTGACAACTTGCTGGCGCCCGATGAGCGAACAATCGGGCGACAATGGCCTGATGGGAACGGACACATCACCAGAAGCCTCACCCGGGGTCCTGTTCAGCTACCGGCCCGAGGCCAGCTTCACTCAGACGATGGGCTGGGCCTTTGCGGCCGTGCCGCTCATCGGAGTGATCGGCGCAATCTTCGATCTCTTGGGCGGCCGCTCGCTCATGGTCGTCGCGGTGACGATTCTGATCTCGATTGCGCTGTCGGGCCTGATCTATCTGGCATCGCGCTCGGTCGATCGCCTGCAGGAGCGGATTCGCCTCGAGGTGCACGACACGGGACTTCTCAGGTTCCGCAACGTCATGGGCAGGGTGCGAGAAATCCCCCTACGCGATGCCCAATCGTTCGATATCAAGGATCGGCGCGGCAAACCGCGCCTCACTCATAAGGAGGGGGGCGATACCGTGGGCTTCAAAGGCGGCTCCGGCTCTCGCCGCTCTCCGCACTTCACCGAGATCCAGGTGCGCGACGCTCAGGGCAAGCGACACGTCGTTACTCTCTCGGGGGCGATGGACCCGAGAGAGATCCGCAAGCTGCGCGCCGCGGTCGATACCGCGACCTCGGCCTAGTACCTCGGGCGCCGGACCCTTTCACCCGCGCCCGATCTGCGACGCCACCGTCGCTCAGCCACGCGTGTGTCGCAGATCGCAGTGGGAGCGATCTCACTCGGCGGTGCGAAGGGCCACCGCCGGAGCAATCCGAGAGGCCTGCTGGGCCGGCCAGGCGGTCGCGATCAACGAGGCCAGCAGTGCGGCCCCCGTAAGCACCGCGATGCCACTCCAGGGCACATCGAAGGTGATGCCTTCGCCGAAGTCGCCGTTGCGGAAAAGCTGGGAAGCGGTCACCAGCGCAAGCGCGGTGCCGACCACGATGCCCTCGATTGCGACAAACCCAGACTCGAGCAAGAACGCGACCCGCACCTTGGGCGACTGGAAGCCCAGCGATCTCAGCACGCCGACCTCGCGTCGACGCTCTCG